>JAGCNO010000046.1 GCA_017645905.1 Prevotella sp.
ATAAATATTATATATATATATAATTATGATATATAAAAATATCATCACACTATAGTCTAACCCCCACTAAAATATAATTGTCATTTGTCATTTGTCATAGATGAGGGCAAAAACACTCTAATTCAACGTGTTAGTGAAGCCCATGGTAGAAAAGTTTCCCCTCGTAGAAAAAAGCCGTTCTTTCTACGGGAAAAAGCCGTTCTTTCTACGGGGAAAAGCCGTTCTTTCTACTGGGAAAAGCCGTTCTTTCTATGGGAATAAACGGCTTTTTCTCTCTCTGTTATTCTGTTATTGCTCCGATAATGTCGGTGACTGAGCCGATGTGGTGGCTGTCGAGCCAGTCGTTGATGCCGTCGCGCACCTTGATGGTTACCGCAGGGTCGATGAAGTTTGCCGTGCCAATTTGCACCGCTGTAGCCCCGCACATTAGAAATTCCAGCGCATCTTTGGCCGTCATGATGCCTCCGAGGCCGATAACAGGTATCTTTACAGCCCGTGCTACCTGCCAAACCATACGAAGGGCGACAGGCTTGATGGCGGGACCGCTGAGGCCGCCTGTGCCGATAGACAGCACCCGGCGCCGCCGCTCTATGTCTACGGCCATACCCATGAGGGTGTTGATGAGCGACACGCTATCTGCTCCGCTGGCCTCTACGGCTCGAGCTATCTCGGTGATGTCGGTGACGTTGGGCGAGAGCTTGACGATGAGCGTCTTGTGGTAGCGCTCCCTCACAGCCCTCACAACGCTTTCTGCTCCCGCACACGTAACGCCGAAGGCCATACCGCCGTCGCGCACATTCGGACACGAGATATTGAGTTCTATGGCGGGAATATTGTCCAGTTCATCTATTCGTGCAGCACACTCGGCATAGTCTTCTGGTGAAGAGCCACTTACGTTGACTATCCAATTAGTCTGAATGACCTTCAGTTGCGGGTAGATATGCTCGCAGAAATAGTCCACGCCCTTGTTCTGAAGTCCCACGCAGTTGAGCATTCCCATCGCTGTCTCGGCCATTCGAGGATAGTCATTGCCCTCGCGGGGTTTCAGCGTGGTGCCTTTCACGATGATGCCGCCTAATTCTTCAAGCGGTACAAAATCCTGAAATTCAAGGCCGTATCCGAATGTTCCTGAAGCAGTCATTACGGGGTTCTTCAGCTTCAGACCTCCCCCTATGTTCACTTCTAATCGAGCCATAACAGTTCCTCCGTATTAAACACGGGGCCGTCCTTGCATACGCAGAGGTTGCCCCTCTTGGTCTTTTCCACGCAGCAGAGGCAGGCTCCCAGGCCACAGGCCATCAGGTTCTCCAGCGATGCCTCGCAAAAGATGTTGTGGTCGTGAGCATAGCGAGCAACGGCCTTCATCATAGGTGTGGGACCGCAGGTCATGATGCTGTCGAAATGCTCCTGGGAAAGGACGCTGTGCTGGGTGACGAAACCCTTCTCGCCTGCAGAGCCGTCCTCGGTGGTCACCAACACACGACCGTACTTGCTGAACTCGTCAAGCAGTAACAGGTCTGTGTCCCGTCGGGCTCCCAGCAGGAAGGTGGGCTGTAGGCCGTTCTGCTTTAATTGCGCTCCAAGATAGAGTAGGGGGGCAACACCTACGCCACCGCCAATCAACAATGGGGATTGCAAATCTCCTTGAGCAGGGTGAGGGGTGAGAGGTGAGGGGTGAGAGGTTAGTGTAAAACCGTTTCCGAGTGGCAGCACGCAGTTCAGCTTGTCGCCTGGCTTCAGGGTGGCCATCCAGCGTGTGCCGTCGCCCACGACTGCTACAAGCAGCCACAGCTCGTTCTGAGTGGTGTCTACGTTGCAGATGGAGATGGGACGTCGGAGGAAGGTCTTTGGAGAGCCGTCTACGCGCACCTCAACGAACTGTCCGGGCAGCATCTCAGGCAGGGGCTGTTGCTCGTCGGTAAGGTGCAGCAGGACGTATCGCTCATGCACCCGTCGTGTCTCCCTGACGGTGAGGTCTAATATGTGTTTCTTCATCATAATTATAATTTTAGCCCCCTAAGTTCCTGCCGAAGCACGAAGTTAGGGGGCTAAATAGAGTTAATTGTTTACTTTACCTTGTCAACAATGGCCTTGAAGGCAGCGGGATTGTTGAGTGCGAGGTCGGCGAGCACCTTGCGGTTGATTTCGATGCCGGCCTTTGTCAGGGCGCCCATGAGCTTTGAATAGCTGATGCCCTCCATGCGAGCTGCTGCGTTGATACGCTGAATCCACAGGGCGCGGAAGTTGCGCTTCTTGGTCTTGCGGTCACGATAGGCGTAGGTAAGACCCTTCTCCCATGTGTTCTTTGCTACTGTCCACACATTCTTGCGGGCTCCGAAGTAGCCGCGGGTGAGCTTGAGGATTCTCTTGCGTTTTGCTCTTGATGCAACGTGATTAACTGATCTTGGCATAGTTTTCTGTTACTTTAAATGTTAGACAATAGGTTAATGTTAGCGGAGACACAACAGGTCGCGTACCTGCTTCATGTTGGTCTTGTCGACGATGCTGTAACCCTGCAGATTGCGCTTCTGCTTCTTGGTTTTCTTCGTCAGGATGTGGCTGTGGTAAGCGTGATGTCTCTTAACCTTACCTGTACCGGTGAAAGTGAATCTCTTCTTGGCACCGGAGTTTGTCTTTACTTTTGGCATTGTTTTGTAATTTTAATTGTTTAATAATTTATTAAAGCGATGGCAACGCATATACCGGGCGCAGCGCATCTTATATACTTCTTGGGCGTTACACCGTTATATCGAAATAACGTAATAACGATTTATTCCTCCGCAGGCTCCGTGTTCTCTGTCAGCGCCTTCAGCGCCTCTGCACTTATCTTGGCATTTGCGAAGAGTCCTCCGTTGGCTGGAGCCTCAACATCGATGTTCTCAATGGGCTGTGGAGCGCTCTGTGGCACTTCTTTCTGCTCGGCTACGGTAGCCTCACGGTCACGTGCCTGTTGGCTTTTCTTGGCCACACCAGCCTTCTTGGGAGCTAGGTAGAGGAACATCTTCTTTCCTTCCAGGTTGGGCATCGACTCCACCTTGCCGCAGTCTTCCAGGTCGTTGGCGAAACGCAGCAAGAGCACCTCGCCCTGCTCCTTGAAGAGGATGCTGCGTCCGCGGAAGAAGACGTATGCACGTACCTTATTACCTTCCTCGAGGAACTCACGGGCGTGCTTCAGCTTGAACTGGTAGTCGTGCTCATCGGTCTGCGGTCCGAAGCGAATCTCCTTCACCTCCACCTTTACCTGCTTGGCCTTCATTTCCTTCTGGCGCTTCTTCTGCTGGTAGAGGAACTTGGAGTAGTCAATGAGACGACATACAGGCGGGTTTGCGTTCGGGCTGATTTCAACAAGGTCTACACCCTGCTCGCGGGCCATGTCAAGTGCTTGTCGTGTAGGCATCACCGTTGAGCCGCTTTCGCCTACAATGCGGACTTCACGCACACGAATCTGCTCGTTTACGCGGTATTGATTCTGCTTTTTGTCGTTCTTCATTAACTGGTTTTTGGAAAATCGGCTGCAAAGGTACAATAATTCAACGAATTAGCAAAATTTTTTAGCTTTTTTTCTTTGATATAAGCCAAAAAAGTGTCATTTGTTGCCCTTTATATAATAAAGAACGCGTAAATAATGCCGCAACGAGCAATTTCGTCACGGCATTATGGTTTCTGGAATGGGGCGTAGAAGCCTCTCCTGGTTAGTCGACCTTGATGTCTTTGTTCACGTTCTTGCAACCGATGGTGGCATAGAACAGAATGTAGGCCAGCATGGCGATGACGAGCCAGTAGGAGGCGATGTTGCCTGCTGTGCTGGCAATAGTCTGCTGGATGAGGGGCATGATGCCGCCACCAACCACCATCGTCATGAAGATACCCGAGGCAGCCTCGGTATACTTGCCCAGGCCCTCGACGGAGAGGTTGAAGATTCCACCCCACATGATAGAAGTACAGATACCGCAGGCAGCAATGAAGAATGCCTTCACGGGAATGTCGTGACCGTCATAGACTACGGTGTTGCTCTCAGGCATGAAGATGGCGATGAGCAGCAGGAGGATGGCAACACTAGACACGACAATCATCTGAAGCGATGTGGAGACCTTGCCCGAAATAACACTTGATGTAGCACGGCCCACCATCATCAGAATCCAATAGATGCCGGCAATCACACCACCAACGGCAGCAGAGCCTTCGAAGCCCAGCTCGGTGACGTAGAACTGCAAGTGCATAGGTATACCAATCTCGATGCCAACATAGAAGAAGATGGCAATGACGCCCAGCAGACAGTGGCGGAAGGCCAGCGGGCTGCGCTCATACTTAGGCTGTTCCTTACCCAGCGTAGGCTCGGGAATGTTGACGCGGCTGATGATGACAAACGAGATGGCGAAGACGGCCATACCGATGAACAGCAGGGGCGACACGTCGGTCATGCTGGTCTCAGCGGTCACCGTGCCCACCAGGATACCGGTCAGCATCGGGGTCAGCGTGGCGGTAAGCGAGTTCAGCGTTCCACCAATCTGAATGAACTGGTTACCACGATTGCCACCACCGCCCAAGATGTTGAGCATGGGGTTCACAACGGTGTTGAGCATACAGACGCAGAAACCGCAGATGAAAGCACCAAGCAGATAAATCAACAGGTTGAGAGCTACGGGGATATTGTCGTACGTAAACACGTAGGTGCCTGCTCCAGCAATGCTCGACAGGTACTGAAGGGCGAGGCCCACGATACCCACGATAAGGGCGATGAGGGCGGTCTTCTTGTAACCATACTTAATCAGCATCTTGCCTGCGGGAATACCCATGAACAGGTAGGCGGTGAAGTTCATCAGGTTACCCCAAGCCTTAGCGAAGGGATAGGTAAAACCCCAGATGTTTCCGAAAGGAGCACCCATGTTGGTGACGAACGAGATCATTGCAAAGATAAAGCACATCGTCACGATGGCAATTATCTGAGTGTTTTTTTGTTGTTGTGACATAATTGATTTTTCGATTTACAAATTTACAATTAGTTTCTGGTTGGGATAGTTTTTATTCTGCGATACCAAACTTGTAGACCGTCTTCTGCTTGTAGCGGTGGTGCGGGTTGAGCACTACGCTGGGGAAGTACGGACGGTTGGGGCTGTCGGGGAAGTGCTGGCACTCGAAGCAGATAGCAGAGCGGCGGGGGAACGTGGCTCCGTTGGCTCCGGGATAGCCAGTGGCCCAGTTGTCAGAGTAAACCTGTACACCAGGCTCGGTGGTGTAAACCTCTAAGAAGCGGCCACTTACGGGCTCCGTCAGACGAGCGGCAAAACTCAGCTCACCCTCTTCTTTCTTGTTCAGCACAAAGCAATGATCATAGCCGGCACCGTTCTTGATTTGCTCGTTGTCGGCATCGATGTCCTGACCAACGGGCTTCGGTTTGCGGAAATCGAAGGGCGTACCTGCCACCTTCAGGATTTCTCCCGTCGGAATAGAGGTCTCGTCAATAGGAATGTAGAAGTCGGCGTTCATCTCCATCACCTGGTTCTCGATGGTCGGCGTGGGGTTAGCCGTGCCTGAGAGTGAGAAGAAAGCATGGTGCGTCAGGTTGATGATGGTCTTCTTGTTGGTCGAAGCCATATACTCGATAATCAGCTCGTTGTCATCGCTCCAGGTGAACTCTACCGTCACGTCAACCTCACCAGTAAAGCCCTCCTCACCATAGCTGCTGATGCGGTGCAGGGCTAAGGCACGCGGGCCCATCTGCTTGGCATCCCACACGCGGGCATGGAAACCAGTCGGGCCTCCGTGCAGGGCGTTGGGTCCGTTGTTGATGGCCAGCTGATACTCCTTGCCGTTAAGCGTGAACTGTCCCTTGCAGATGCGGTTGCCGAAGCGTCCGATGAGCGTCGAGAGGAATGGCTCGGGCGAGTTGATGACACTCTGGATATTGTCATGCCCCTGGATGACGTTGCCCACTTTACCGTCCTTGTCAGGCACCATAATAGCACAAATGGCCCCACCATAGTTGGTGATGGCCACTTCGTAGCCTTTGCGGTTGCGCAGGATGTACAGGTCGGTCTTCTTTCCGTTGATGGTGGTCTGGAAGTTCTCACGCTTCAGACCACAGAGATTCGCATTTTCCGTGTTTGTCATAAATAAAAAAGGTTTAAGTTATACAAATCCAGGTTGCAAAGTAACACAAAAATGCCGACATGAGCAAACATATCGGCAAAAAAATGATGTTAAAGATAACTAATTTGTAGAAACGGGTATCTTGTCGATGCGTTTCTGGTGGCGTCCGCCTTCAAAATCGGTGGCGAAATACTCGTCCATAATCTGGCGGGCTGTGTCTTCGTCGATGAACCGTCCGGGCATGACGAGCACGTTGGCATCGTTGTGCTGGCGGATAAGGTGGGCTATCTCGGGAATCCAGCAGAGACCGGCGCGTATTGACTGGTGCTTGTTAAGCGTCATGTTGATGCCTTCGCCCGAGCCGCAGATGGCGATGCCGGGATATACCTCGCCCTCCTCGATACCGCGTGCAAGGGCGTGGCCGAAGTCAGAGTAGTCGCATGAGGCTTCGGTATAGGTGCCGTAGTCCTTATACTCGTAGCCCTTCTCCTCTAAATACTTTTTCACAAACTGTTTCAGCTGGAAGCCGGCGTGGTCGCTGGCCAGTCCGATAATCTTTGTCTCCATATTATTAAAGTTGTTTAAGGTTATTGTCCAATATGGGTGCAAAGTTAATCAAAAAATCTTATGGGAGCAAATTTCAGCGCATTTTATTCACAAAAAAATAATGCCCTCGAAGAAAGAACGGCTTTTTCTATGAGAAAGAACGGCTTTTTCTCATAGAAAGAACTATCTTTTCCCATAGAAAGAACGGCTTTTTCTAAACGGCAAGTTCGACAATAAAACTAAAAAAATGTTTTTTGTTTTGTATTGTGCTCACTTGTTCGTACCTTTGACTGTCGTCGAAGGTACTTTCGTTCGACAATAAAAACTAAAAAATTCTTTTTTTGTTTTGTATTGTGCTCACTTATTCGTACCTTTGCACGTGCTATGACTCATATAAGTAATTATCTTGCCCGCACAGGCTTTGCTTCGCTCTGTCCGAGGGCTGTGCTCTTCGATATGGACGGCGTGTGCTACGACTCCATGCCTTACCATGCTGTGGCTTGGCAGCAGTCTATGGCCCATTATGGCCTTACGATGACTGCCGCCGATGCCTATGCTACGGAAGGCGCTCGGGGCATAGACACCGTGCGGAACTTGGTGAAGGAACAGCGGGGCGAGGACATCACCCTTGAGAAGGCGCAGGAGATGTACGACCTGAAGTCAAGAATCTTTCACGACATGAAGCCCCTGCCGCCCATCATGCCTGGAATACTCGAGCTGATGGCGCAGATACACGATTGCGGACTTAGCATCGGTATTGTCACGGGCAGTGGACAGCGACCGCTCATTGCCCGTCTGATGAGAGATTTTGGCGAATACCTTACGAAGGAACACATTGTCACGGCCTACGATGTGGAGCACGGAAAACCTGCTCCCGACCCTTACCTCATGGGGTTGAAGATGATGGGCGATTTGAAGCCTTGGGAGGCTATCGTGGTGGAGAACGCACCGCTGGGTGTGGCCGCAGCCGTAGCAGCACAATGCTTTACTATTGCCGTCAATACCGGGCCGCTGCCCGACGAGGTCCTCCTCAATCAGGGTGCCGACATCATCTTCGGGAAGATGACAGACCTCAGCAAAGCATGGAAGGAAATGTATGAAACGATGTTGGAGATTGATAATTGAATGTCGTAAATCGAAAATCGCAAATCGTAAATCGAAAATATAACTATGGTTCTTTATCCGAAAATGATTATCGACGCGCTGGCTACAGTTACATACGCCGGCACGAAGAAAAGCCTCATAGACAGCGAGATGCTTGCCGATACGCCTGCTGTCTCTGCGCCTCAGACCGACGGCGAGCCTTGGCAGGTGAAGGTGGTGTTGCTATTCCCCCGCGACACCGACCCATTCCTGAAGTCGACCGTGAAGGCCGCCGAGGCTGCTATACACTATCATTGTGGCAAGGACGTGGTGGTGAACATCGAGACCGAGTTCAAGTCTAAGCCTCGTCCGGAAGTGGAGAAACTGCTGCCTGGCGTGAAGAATATCATCGCCGTCAGTAGTGGCAAGGGTGGAGTGGGGAAGAGCACCGTCGCTGCCAACCTGGCTATCGCCTTGGCCCGCTTGGGCTACAGCGTGGGACTGCTCGATACTGATATCTTCGGCCCCTCCGTGCCCAAGATGTTCAACGTCGAGGATGCCCGTCCATACGCTGTGAAGGTCGATGGCCGCGACCTGATAGAGCCCATCGAGCAGTATGGTGTGAAGCTGTTGTCCATAGGCTTCTTCGTCTCGCCCACTACGGCGACCCTCTGGCGTGGCGGTATGGCTACGAGTGCGCTGAAGCAGCTTATCGCCGATGCCGACTGGGGTGAGCTGGACTACTTCATCCTTGACACACCTCCTGGCACCAGCGACATCCACCTCACACTCCTGCAGACACTTGCCATTACTGGCGCTATTATCGTCTCTACGCCGCAGCAGGTGGCGCTGGCCGATGCTCGCAAGGGTATCGACATGTATCGCAATGAGAAGGTGAACGTGCCTATTCTCGGTCTGGTGGAGAACATGGCGTGGTTTACACCTGCCGAACTGCCCGAGAACCGCTACTACATCTTCGGTCGTGAGGGTTGTAAGCGTCTGGCCGAGGAGATGCAGCTGCCTCTGCTGGCACAGATACCGCTCGTTCAGGGCATCTGCGATAGTGGTGACGAGGGACAGCCCGTAGCTACGAAGGTAGACACGATGACGGGACAGGCCTTCCTGAACCTGGCTCAGGCCGTAGTCACCGTCGTGAACCGCCGCAACAAGGAAATGCCGAAGACGAAAATCGTGAAGACAGAAAAGTAAAAGCCGTGATTCTCAACCACCTGTCCATACTCAACTACAAGAACATTGCGGAGGCCAGCCTTGACTTCTCGCCGAACATCAACTGCTTCATCGGACAGAACGGGGCGGGTAAGACCAATGTGCTTGATGCCATCTACTTCCTGTCGTTCTGCCACTCGGCTCATACGACCCAGGACTCTGTGGTCATCCGTCACGACGAGGAGTTTATGGTGCTGGAGGGCGACTATGCTGATAGGGATTCGCTTCATATCTATTGTGGGATGAAGCGCGGCATGAAGAAGCATTTCAAGCGCGACAAGAAGGAATACAAGCGGCTGAGCGAACACATCGGCCTCATCCCCATCGTGAACGTCTCGCCTGGCGACACGCAGCTCATAGAGGGTGTCAGCGAGGAGCGTCGGAGGCTGATGGACGTTGTCATTGCCCAGATGGACAGGACGTATATCGCTACCCTTAACCGCTATAACAAGGCCCTGCAACAGCGTAATGCTATGCTCAGACAGGAGGATGTCGTTCCTGACCCCGACCTGCTCGGACTTTGGGAGGAGCAGATGGCTGCCGAGGGCGAGATTATCTACAAGAAACGACAGGAGTTTATAACTCACCTCATGCCCCACTTCGAGCAGATCTATGCCCGCATATCGGGCAGTCGTGAGCAGGTGTCGCTTAGTTATGTGTCTCATTGCCAGCGAGGTCCGTTGCTCGACATTATCCGCCGAGACCGACACAAGGATATTGCCGTTGGTTATTCGCTTCACGGTATTCATCGTGACGACCTGGAGATGCTGCTCGACGGCCACCCCATGCGTCGTGAGGGCAGTCAGGGACAGATGAAAACCTATGTTGTGGCTCTAAAACTGGCGCAGTTCGACTACCTCAGTCGTAACGGCAGTTCCACCACTCCCTTGCTGCTCCTTGACGACATCTTCGACAAACTCGATGCCAGCCGTGTGGAGGAGATTATCTCCCTCGTATCAGGCGAGCAGTTCGGACAGATATTTATTACCGACACCAACCGCGACCACCTCGACCAGATTCTTCGTCACGGAGACTTCAACTACCGCCTCTTCCACGTTGTCGACGGCCAAATAACCCAATAACATGTTTAAACGCGACGTACATCAAATAAGCCAGCTCATCATGCGTAACCTGCGTGTGCAAGGCTTGGAGACTCCTTTGCTTCAAAAACGGCTTGTTGAGTCGTGGCCTCTGATTGCCGGTCCTGCCGTCACCCGTTACACCATAGGTGTCAGCATCCGCAACCAGACGCTCTTCGTACGTCTCTCCGTGCCAGCCTTGCGTGCCGACTTGAGCATGCGCCGCCAGGAGTTCGTCAGGCTGCTCAACGACTATGTCGGTGCCCAGATAATTGCCGACATACGATTCTGTTAACAAAAATCCCCCTCCTGGTCTTAGGAAGGGGATCATTCATCAAAACATCATTTACCTTGGCAGATTAAAGGCCTTAGTCATCTCGGCCATCTGCTCGTCGCTCATGCCTTCGGGCTCGAAGCCCATGCATTTAGCATTGATATAGATTTTGGCACTCTTGGAGAGCACGTCGATCTGGTCGAAGGCATCCATCACGTCCTTGCCCTTGGCAAAGACGCCGTGCTTCTCCCACA
The DNA here is from genome assembly GCA_017645905.1 of Prevotella sp. Taxonomy (GTDB): domain Bacteria; phylum Bacteroidota; class Bacteroidia; order Bacteroidales; family Bacteroidaceae; genus Prevotella. The sequence continues at coordinate 10,554 of JAGCNO010000046.1, forward strand.
TCACCACGTCGTATTCCTCCAGCTCCTTCAGCGTGCGCTCGGCCAGTTCGTTGCTGCCGGGCAGGGTGTAGGGCACAATGCCGAGACCCAGCGGGCAGAAGGCCTTCGTCTCTGGAATCATGCTCCACAGTATGCGGGTGAGGACATCCTTTCCGAGGAACGCACGGTTATGGCTCATAGCCACCAGCTCTATAGGATGGGTGTGTACGGTGGCTTTATATCCGCTTCCTGTTTCTATCTGGCGGGCATGTACAATGAGATGGCTGGGCAGTTCGCTCGTGGGCATCACGGGGTTGTCGGCGATGATGATGTAAGAGGCGCAGTCGTCAAGAATACGGATGATACTGCCGTTATCCATTGGCCACAGCGCCAGGTCACGCATGCGCATACCCGTACCCTTGCAATAGAAGTAGCAGCCCTTAAGTGCCGGCAGAGCAATGCCTATCTGTTTTACGTCGCTGATGGCGGGCAACTGGCGTATCTCGTCGTCCACGAAGTCGGTGATGTTGACGGTGATGTTACCGCCGTTACGCTCTGCCCATCCGTTCTGCCACAGGTAACCAGCCACTTCGGCTATTTTCTCCACCTCTGCACGAAGGGCAGGACGGCCTTCAAGAATACTTTTCATAAGAATGATGTGTTAGTCAGGTTATACAATATTTATAATAAATAACGTCGGTAAGGATTTACTTATTGCATGTGATAAAGTTTAATTTCGGTTATTTTTTGCAAAACTACTATTAGTATGTCAGCCATTTTGTGTACCTTTGTCCCGAATTATTGACTTAACATGAAAAGAATCCTACATTCGGTGGCCATTGCCGCTCTTGTCTTGCTGCTCATGGCCGCAGGTCAGTCACGTCCGACCACCATCTTCATCATTGGCGACAGCACCGCTGCCAACAAGGACATCTCCGGCGGAAAGCAGGAGCGTGGATGGGGCATGGCCCTGCAATGTTTTTTTGATGACAACATCCTGGTGGATAATCATGCCGTGAACGGACGTTCATCGCTTAGCTTTATCAACGAAGGCCGTTGGGACAAGGTGCTGGAGAAGCTCCGTCCCGGCGACTACGTCATCATCCAGTTTGGGCATAACGATGAGAAGCCCAAGGCCGACCGGCATACTGACCCCGGCTCCACCTTCGACTACAATCTGGCGAAATATGTTCGTGAGACCCGTGAGAAGGGTGGCATACCCGTGCTGATGAATTGCGTTGTGCGGCGTAATTTCTTTGTCCAGGCACCTGAGAACGATGATGACGAGAAACTCCGCACCACGACGTTCAAGGACGGGGTGAAGATGGTGGAGGGCGATTCGTTGATAGACACCCACGGTCTTTACCGCGTGGCTCCCCGTGACGTAGCAGAGCGTATGAACTGCCATTTCGTCGATGCCAACGCCATCACCCACAATCTGGAGCAGGGTCTGGGGCGTGAGGCCTCGAAGAAGTTGCACATGTGGTTCCTTCCTGGAGAGGAACCCAGTGTGCCCGACGGTCGTCAGGACAATACACATTATAATATCTATGGTGCTTACGTTGTGGCCCGTCTGCTGGCTGATGCCCTCTGCGAGGAGATTCCCCTGCTGGCGAAATACCGCACTGAGGCCGACATTACCGTCGACAAAAAGGGTAGGGGAGATTTCCTTTCTCTTGAGAAAGCATTGGAGAGCATTGATACTACGAAACCCACCACCATCCAAATCCTTGGCGGCGAATGGTCAAAGCCCGAGCTTGGAAAGAAATCCAAAGTGCAGTTTATCCTCCGCATGGGGGCTTCATGGAAGTAATAAATCGAAAATAAGTAAATCATAAATATTTAAATCATGTCACAAGCAATTCAAAAGACTTTGCGCGACTCCGCCGGAATGAGGTGGACGGCGCTGCTGCTCTTGGCCCTTGCCATGTTCTGCAGCTACATTTTCATGGACATCCTCTCACCCATTAAAGACCTGATGCAGGAGACCCGCGGCTGGGACTCTACCGCCTTTGGTACGATGCAGGGCTCGGAGGTGTTCCTCAACGTTTTCGCGTTCTTCCTCATCTTTGCCGGTATCATCCTCGACAAGATGGGCGTACGCTTCACCGCCGTGCTTTCAGCTGTGGTGATGCTCGTGGGAGCCGTCATCAAGTGGTATGCCGTGAGCGAGTCGTTCATGGGCAGCGGCCTGGAGCAGTGGTTTACCGACAACCTCAACTACATCCCGCTCTTCGACGAGCTGGGCGTCTCGCCGTTCTACGAGGGCATGCCCGCCTCGGCAAAGTTCGCCGCCAGCGGCTTTATGATTTTCGGCTGCGGCTGTGAGATGGCAGGCATCACCGTCAGCCGTGGAATCGTGAAGTGGTTCAAGGGCCGTGAGATGGCTCTCGCTATGGGTTCCGAGATGGCCCTTGCCCGTCTGGGTGTTGCCACGTGCATGATTTTCTCGCCCTTCTTTGCCCGTCTGGGAGGTCATGTCAGCGTCACCCGCTCTGTGGCCTTCGGCGTAGTGCTCATGTGCATCGCCCTGATCATGACCATTGTCTATTTCTTCATGGACCGCAAGCTCGACGCTCAGACTGGTGAGGCCGAGGAGAAGGACGACCCGTTCAAGGTTTCCGATATTGGTAAGATTCTCAGCGACGGCGGTTTCTGGCTCGTCGCCCTGCTCTGCGTGCTCTATTACTCGGCCATTTTCCCCTTCCAGAAGTATGCCGTGAACATGCTGCAATGTAACCTCACGCTGACACCTCCGGCTGCCGACTCGTTCTGGGCCAGCTCAGAGGTGACCATCATCCAGTATGTCATCATGCTCATCGTGGCCGCCGCCGGTTTTGCCAGCAATTTCCAGAAGAAAGCCAACCTGAAGTACGGTCTTCTCGGACTGTCTATTGCCGCCCTCGTGGTCTACTGCTACATGGGCTTTATGCGCCAGTCGGCCGAGAGCATCTTTGCCGTGTTCCCCTTGCTGGCCGTGCTCATCACGCCTATACTCGGCAGCTATGTCGACCATAAGGGTAAGGCTGCTTCGATGCTCGTGCTGGGTTCGTTGTTGCTCATCGCCTGTCACCTCACGTTTGCCTTCATCCTGCCTCTGTTTAAGGGCTCGGCTGTGGGTGGCATCGTCATTGCCTACATTACCATCTTGGTGCTCGGCTCGTCATTCTCTTTGGTACCCGCATCATTGTGGCCAAGTGTTCCTAAGTTGGTCGATGCCAAGGTGATAGGCTCTGCCTACGCTCTCATCTTCTGGATTCAGAACATCGGCCTGTGGCTCTTCCCGTTGCTCATCGGTAAGGTGCTCGACGCCACCAATCCTGGTGTCACCGACCCCACACAGTTCAACTATACTGCACCGCTGGTCATGCTCGCTTGTCTGGGTGTGGCAGCCCTCATCCTCGGCCTTGTGCTGAAGGTTGTAGACCGCAAGCGTGGCCTCGGACTGGAGGAACCGAATATTAAGTAGGTTGCGCCCCCTACGGGGATAAATGATAAATGAGAAATGAAAAATGAAAAATGAAAAACGAAAGGTGAGAAATATGATTACCTTTGGTTTTAATATTCTGAAGAAGAAATGTAAAGGCACGGGATGGGTGCCTGTGGTAATCATATTTATCATTTTTCATTTTTCATTTCTCATTTCGGGTTCTGCCCTTGCCCAGCGGAAGGAGCTCAGTCAGGCTCGTACCTTCATCAAGAACAAGAAATACGACGATGCCGAAAAGCTGGTAGCCCCTCTGCTGAAGGACTCCGCCAACCGTCAGAACAAGCGGGTATGGGAAGCACTCTACGACATCGTTCACGGGAAGTATGCCCAGGCCAACGACCGGCTCTACTTGAAGCAGAAGCAGGATACCGCCGCTTTCTTCGCCCTTGCCCGTCGCATGGTGAGCGTTGCCGAGACCCTCGACAGTCTCACCGACGACGACCGCAAGAGTCATTCCGCCGAGCAGCACGTCCACCGTGTGAACCTCTTCAACGGCGGTATCTACTTTGTGCGTAAGTCGAAGTGGCAGGAGGCCTACGACTTCATGGAGGCCTACATCGACTGTGCCCGCCAGCCTCTCTTTGAGGCCTACCACTACGATTCCCTCGACCAGCGTATGCCCCAGGCCGCCTACTGGGCAACGTACAGCGGCTACATGCTCCATGACCCCGTGCTTACTCTGCGCCACCGACAGCTGGCCCTTCGTGATTCCTCGAAGACCGACTTCACCCTGCAGTTTATCGCCGAGGCCCGCTTGTGGCTCAAGGACCAGGAACTCTACCTCTATACGCTCCAGGAGGGTTTCCGCCGCAACCCTCTCTTCCCCTATTTCTTCCCCCGTCTTTTTGATGTCTACACCAGTCGTGGAGAGTACGACCGTGCCCTCGCCGTAGCCGACAGCGCCCTTGCCGTCAGCGACTCCTCCCAGCTCTTCCTCTTTGCCAAAAGCACCACTCTGCTGTCTATGGGACGCTATGCCGAGAGCATCAAGATAGGCGAGAAACTCATCGGTATAAACGACAGTCTTCCAGAGCCTTACTTCAACGTTGGGACAGCCTACATAAACATTGCCGACCGCCTCGATACGAAGAAGGAGCGCAAGCTGGTGAAGCAGGCCTACCAGAAGGCAATGCCCTACATGGAGCACTACCGCAAGCTCATGCCCGAAGAGAAGCAGAAGTGGGGCCCCGCCCTCTACCGCATATACCTCAACCTCAACATGGGACGGCAGTTCGACGAAATAGACCGCTTACTGAGGAAGTGAAGAGTGAAGAATGAAGAGTGAAGAATGAAGAATTTGCTACCGCTAATACAAAGATGAAAAACATTTGCATTGTAGTGGGCGCACGCCCCAACTTCGTTAAGGTAGCCCCGCTCATTCGTGTCATAGAACGTAGTGAGCAGGGTACGTATACCCTTGTTTATGCCGGTCGTGACGATGACCCCACGCTGGAGTCCTCGCTCTTCGACGACCTTCAGATGCCTCGTCCTGATGTCTTCTTGGGCGTAGGCAGTAGCAGCCTGAACGAGATTACCAGTCAGGTGATGGCACGTTTTGATGCCTTCCTCGACGAGCATCCTGTCGACGTGGTCATCGTCGTCGACGACCTTGCCTCGACGATGGCTGCAGCTATTGTCGCCAAGAAGCGCGGTCTGACGCTGGCACACCTTGTGGCCGGTACGCGCTCCTTCGACATGAAGATGCCTAAGGAGGTGAACCGTCTTGTCATCGACGCCCTCTCCGATATTCTATTCACCGCCGGTGTTCGCAGCAACAGCGTCGCTACCCGTGAGCAGGCCGAGGGCTCCACCACCTATATGGTGGGTAATATCCTGATGGACTCCCTCCGTTTCTGCCAGCCCCGGTTGCGCAAGCCCGATATCAGCGTGGAGGAGGGCAGATACATCGTGCTGACCATTAACCGTCGTGCCTTGCTCTCCGACCCTGAGAAGCTCTCACAGCTTCTGCAAGCAATTATTTCCTCAGCTGGCGATACCCCCATCATTGCCCCGTTGCGCGACGAAGCAAGGGAGCTGGTGTCCTCACTCTTCACTCTTAACTCTTCACTCCTCGCTCTTCACTCCCCTCTCTCCTATCTCGAGTTTGGCTGGCTCACCGCCCATGCCCGAGGCATCATCACCGACAGCGGTAACGTAGCCGAGGAGGCAACCTTCAACGGCGTGCCCTGCATCACCCTCAACAGCTATACCGAGCATCAGGAGACCGTCACCCAGGGCACCAACGTCCTTGTGGGTGAAGACCCCGAGCGCCTTGCCCAGGCTGTCAGTCAGATGGTCAAGGGAGAATGGAAGACCGGCTCCCTGCCCGAACGTTGGGACGGCCGTACGGCCGAGCGCATCGTGAAGATACTGATGGACTGATCGGGCTGGCACTCAGACAAATCCAACTGGGCCTACTTCGGGCTCTTATCGCGTGGTCCGTGGAGGCAGCTGGCTCAACCCGGCCGGGAGATGCCGTGTGTCGCACCGGTACCCCCTCAAACCTTTCGTCACGGCCTACGCCCTGGGGCTGCGCCTCGCCCTTTAGTTCTTCCCCGTTCCGACGGATTGCAAATCATGAAAAACAGTGATGGATGCTGTTTCAAAAAAGTCAAAACTACGACGTGGTTTCTACAAACTACGTCGTAGTTTTTACAAACGTCGTCGTGGTTTCTACAAACTACGACGTAGTTTTAAAAACACATCCGTTCTTTAGCATAGAGAGAACGGTTTTTCCTTACAGAAAGAACGGCTTTCTCTGCCAAAGGGAACGGCTTAAGAACTCATCTTTCGCAAAGCTCCTTTTCCGTTATTCCGTTCGTTTCCGTTCGTTCTGTTTGAAAGAAAGGGAGGAATTAAACACGTTCTTTCTCCACCTCGTTTTTGACAGCGTCCCTTCGGATGCCGTTAATTTTCATTGATTATTGCAACTTTTTCTGCTTTTTTGCTGAAGTTCTCAGATTTCTTCGTACCTTTGCACGCTGTTTATACAACATACTTATACTAGACAACTTTGACAATTATGATTTGGAACCCGAACAAAGAGTGCATGAGCCGCGACGAGATGAGCGCGCTCCAAGGCAAGAGACTTCACAAGATTGTGGAGTATGTGTATCACAACGTGCCCTTCTACCGCAACAAGCTGCAGGAGATGGACATCCGTCCTGACGACATTCAGACCATCGAGGACATCCACAAGCTGCCCTTTACCACGAAGAAGGACCTGCGCGACAACTATCCCTTCGGTCTGCAGGCTGCCCCTAAGAGCGAGATTATCCGTGTGCATGCTTCGAGCGGCACGACGGGCAACCCCACCATCGTGGGCTACACCCGCAAGGACATCGGCGTGTGGAGCGAGTGCATGGCCCGCTGCTTGACGGCTTACGGCATCACCCGCGAAGACACTTTCTCCGTGGCCTACGGCTATGGGCTGTTCACGGGCGGACTGGGTGCCCACTATGGTGTGGAGCATCTTGGAGCCAGCGTCATCCCTGCCGGTACGGGAAATACGGAGAAGCACATAAAGCTCATTCGCGACTTAGGTATCACGGGCATTGCCTGTACACCCTCTTATGCCCTCTACCTGGCCGAGACGATGGACAAGATGGGTATTACCAAAGACCAGATAAAGCTGCGTGTGGGAGCCTTTGGCGCCGAGCCTTGGACAGAGAGCATGCGCAAGGAGATAGAGGAACGTCTGGGCCTGAAGGGCTATAACATCTACGGACTGTCGGAAGTGATGGGCCCGTCGGTGAGCTACGAGTGCCAGATGCAGCATGGCTCGCACATCTGCGAAGACCATTTCTATCCCGAAATCATCAACCCCGTGACGCTTGAGCCGCTGCCCGCCGGACAGAAGGGTGAGCTGGTGTTCACGACGCTGACGAAGGAGGGTATGCCCGTGATACGCTATCGCACCCGTGACCTCTGCTCATTGCTCCCCGGCGTCTGTGACTGCGGCCGTACTGCCGTGAGAATGGGCCGCATCGAGGGCCGCAGCGACGATATGCTCATCATCCGAGGCATCAACGTGTTCCCCAGCCAGGTGGAGAGCGTCGTGCTGTCGATGCAGGAGTTTGCCCCGCACTACTTGCTCGTCGTAGACCGAGTGAACAACCTCGACACGCTGCAGGTGCAGGTGGAGATGCGCCCCGAACTGCTGACCAGCACCTTCGACACGCCCGCCGCCGTCGACGCATTGGAGAAGAAACTCGCTCAGAAGCTGAAGAGCGTGCTCAGCATTGCCGCCAAGGTGCAGCTGAAGGCTCCTGGAACTATCGAGCGCAGCCAAGGAAAGAGCTCGCACGTGATAGACAAACGTAAGCTGTAGAAATTATTGTTTTTGAACACTAAAACAACTTAAAAAGGGGATAGGAAACATATAATTTGCTTAATAAAAGTGGAAAAACGCACGTTATTTGAAGAAATGTACTTACCTTTGCGCGGAAATTGCTTTAAATAACACCAGATGAAACATATCCTCAGGTTGTTTTGCATGATGCTCGTCGCTCTGTTGGCGCTGGCATCTTGTCTCGGAGACAACGAAACTTCGGTGGAAGCCCGCAGCGACACGGCCATTACGGCCGTGACGCTGGGCACGCTGAATAAATATACCTACACTACATCTTCCAAAACAGGCAACGACACCATTATCAAGACCACGCTAACGGGGTCGAACTACAGGCTGACCATTGACCAGTTAGGGTATAAAATCTATAACCGCGACTCCCTGCCGATGGGCACCGACCTGAAGCATGTTACGCTCAGCGCTTTGAATACAAAAAACAACGGTGTGGCTTTCATCAAGTCGCTCATCAGCGACACGCTGTTTTATATCAGTACTACAGACTCCCTCGATTTCAGCCAGCCGCGCACCATCCGCGTCATTGCCTCCAATGGTATTGACTACCGCGACTACACCATGACGCTCTCGGCCAGCACCACCAAGGGTACGACCTTCGGATGGCAGCTCGTCAGAGAGGACAGTGAGCTGGCAGGATGGACGGATAAAAGACTCGTGGCCATAGACGATACCGTTATGCTAAAAGCCACGGACTATCTGGGTGCCACCGGGCACGAATTGTTCAGCTTGGGCGAAGACGGACGGCTGAAGGTCTCTAACGATGAAGGTGCTACCTGGCGTGACGAGACCCTCGATGAGTCGGAGAACCTTATGCCCACATCGGCTATGGCTATGGTGAGCTGGAAATATGCTCCTGCTGACTCTACCGACTATATCCTCCTGGCTGGAAACAATGAGCAGGACTCTGTGAATGTCGTGCTGTGGCGCAAACTGAGCAGATATCACGATAACGGGCAGCCCACCGAGGGCAGATGGGTGTACATGCCCGTAGACGGATACAACGTCTATACGCTGCCACGACAGGAATACCTCTCCATGACCTACTATAATAATAATGTGTTGGCCGTGGGCAGCAACATGAAGCTCTACATGAGCCGCGATCAGGGCATTACCTGGAAAACACAATCCATCTACGCCCTGCCCAAGCAGATAGAAGGTACAAGGGCAGCAATAGCCGCCGACAGCCGGGAACGGCTCTGGCTGGTAACCGACAGCGGACAGCTGTGGATGGGAACGCTGCGCTGACGCTAAATGATAAATGCTAAATGATAAATGATAATCATAATCAATACCGGAAAGTGAATGACTGCCATTATGCACGGCGTAAGTGGCAGCTCACGGGTGTGTTGTTTATTATTTGTTATTTATTATTTAGCGTAAGCGCAAGAGCCCAGGACGACCCAGAATACCGCATGGAGATAGGCGGAGGCGCAGGAGTGATGACCTATCAGGGCGACTTCAACGGAAGTCTGCTGAAGAACATGCAGCCAACGGCGGGAGCCGTAGTGAAATACAAGCTCAACCCGCGAATGGACTGGGCTGCAAACATAGGATACGGAAAGCTGAAGGGAAGCTCGAAGGACGCCAATACGTGGTATCCTGAACTCGCAGAGAACCCTATAGAGTTCAGCACGTCGGTCATAGACGTGACCGTCTGCTTCGAATACAACTTCTGGCCTTTCGGAACAGGACGCGAATACCTGGGGGCACGACCGCTGACGCCCTTCATCGCCATCGGAGCAGGATTTACAATAGCAAAGCCCGACATAGGTGACCAGGCAGGAGGAATCCAGTTTCCTGTAGGAGCTGGAGTGAAATACAAACTGAAAGACCGTCTGAACCTCGCGGTAGAATGGTTGATGCACTTTACGGGAAGCGACAAACTCGACGGAGTGGAAGACCCATACGGCATCAAGAGCACTGGACTCTTCAAGAATACCGACTGCTACAGCACGCTGAGAGTGACACTTACATACGACTTCTGGGCAAGGTGCAAGACCTGCCACAACGACAGAGACTAAAACTTTTTGAACTATGGACTTTGAATTAGATAGAACCAGAATCCCGCAGCACATTGCCATCATCATGGATGGTAATGGACGCTGGGCCATGGACCGCGGCCTGGACCGCACGTTTGGCCACAAGGCCGGCGTTGAAACCGTCAAGAAGATAACGGCAGAGTGTGTACGGCTGGGTGTGAAATACCTTACGCTCTACACCTTCTCCACAGAGAACTGGAACCGTCCTGCCTACGAGATTGAGGCACTCATGGGACTGGTGCTCAACTTCATCGAGGTAGAACTGTTCACAGACAACAATGTGAAGTTCCGCATGGTAGGCGACTTCGATAGGCTGCCGGATGGTGTGAAGAAGAAGATAAAGGACTTAGAAGACTTGACGGCCGACTTTACAGGCTTGACCTGTGTCGTAGCCATGAGCTATTCTTCGCGTTGGGAACTGACAAACGCCATGAGGCAGATAGCACGGGAAGGCATAGACCCTGAGGACATCACCGAGGAAACTATCAACCAGCATCTTGTCACTAACTTCATGCCCGACCCGGAGCTGCTTATCCGTACCGGCGGGGAGCTGCGTATCAGCAACTACCTGCTCTGGCAGATAGCCTACTCAGAGCTCTATTTCTGCGACACCTACTGGCCCGACTTCGACGAGGAGTGTCTGCACCGCGCTATTGCCAGCTACCAGAACCGTCAGCGCCGGTTTGGAAAGACGGAGGCACAAGTATTAAGTGAAAAGTAATAAGTTCTAAGTTATAAATATGGTAACAGTTGACGTGATAAATCATAAGATAAAAAGAATAAGCATGGTTGTTGCAACCATACTTATCACTTATCACTTATCACTTGTCACTTCCAACGCGCAGGAGATAAGCTACGCCGGAACACCCCGAGAGTGCGAGATTGGCGGCATTACCGTCAAGGGCGTCAGCGACTATGAGGACTATGTGCTCATCAATCTCTCCGGTCTCAGCGTGGGTCAGAAAATCGATGTGCCGGGCAGCGAGATAACGGAGGCCGTGAAGCGATACTGGAAGCATGGACTCTTCTCCGACGTGTCGATAAAGGCCGACTCCATCATAGACTCGAAGGTCTACCTCACTATTGACCTCCAGTTGCGTCCCCGCATCTCCGAGATTAACTACGTCGGCTTGAAGAAACGCGAACGAGAAGATATGGAGGCAAAGCTCGGAATGGCAAAGGGAATGCCGCTGACGAAGAATCTCCTCGACCGTGCTAAGATATTGGCTAAGAAATACTTCGATGATAAAGGCTACAAGAATGCTGAAATAGATATCTCGCAGCACGACGACGTTACTGGAAAGAACCAGGTGGTGCTCGATGTCTATATCGACAAGAAGGACAAGATGAAGGTGCGCCAGATTATCTTTGACGGCAACAAACAACTTACTGACGCCAAAATCAAGGGCCACATCTTCAGTAAGGGAGCTTTCGGCAAGATCCACGAGGCAGGCAAGTTCCGCTCCTGGTTCAAAGCCCGCAAGTACACTCCCGAACGCTACGACGAGGCCAAGCAGAAGCTCATAGAGAAATACAACGAGCTGGGTTTCCGCGATGCTGCTATTATCGAGGACTCCGTTTGGAACGTCGACGAGAAGCACGTCAATGTCTACGTCCAGATTGACGAGGGAGAGAAATATTACCTTCGTAACGTCGACTGGGTTGGCAATACCGTTGCCAACACCGATTTCCTCAACCGGCTGCTCGGCATGAAGGGTGGCGACGTCTATAACCAGAAGCAGCTTGACAAGCGTCTGAACTCCGACGAGGATGGTATTCACGACTACTATTATAATAAAGGTTATGTGTTCTCCCAGATAGACCCCGTCGAGGTAAATGTTTCCGGCGACAGCATTGACTTGGAAATCCGTATCATGGAAGGTCCTCAGGCCTACCTCAACAACGTCCGCATCTATGGTAACGACCGACTCTACGAAGAGGTGGTGCGCCGTGAGCTGCGTACGAAGCCCGGTGACCTCTTCTCTAAGGAATCACTCATGCGCTCTGCCCGAGATATAGCTGCTATGGGACACTTTGAGGCTGAGACCATCAACCCCGATGTGAAGCCTAATGTCGATGACGGTACTGTGGACATCAACTGGAACCTGGAGCAGAAGAGCAACGACCAGCTGGAGCTCTCTATGGGTTGGGGACAGACGGGTATCATCATGCGTGCCGGTATCAAGTTCAACAACTTCTCCCTGCGTAACCTCCTGGGCCGCAACAAGCTGCATCGTGGTATCATGCCTGCTGGCGACGGTGAGCAAATCAGCATCAGCGGACAGACCAACGGTCGCTACTACACCTCCTTCAGCACCAGCTACGCCACAGGATGGTTCGGAGGAAAACGTCCTGTTGCCTTCAATGTCGGAGCATTCTACAGTCATCAGAGCGACGTGTCGAGCAACTACTACAACTCGGCCTACATGAACTCCATGTATAACTATATGTATGGAGCTTCCAGTTATTACAACCCTTACTACAACAACTACGACAGTTACCTCGACGACGACAAGTACATGAATATGTTTGGTCTGTCGTTAGGGTGGGGTAAGCGTCTGCGCTGGCCCGACGACTATTTCCAGCTCTCCGCTACGCTGGCCTTTCAGCGTTACATGATGAAGGACTGGCAGTACTTCCACATTACCAACGGAAACTCAAACAACATCAACCTCACGCTGGCACTTACCCGTTCGTCGGTGTTCAATCCTCTGTTCCCCACCTACGGTTCAGAGTTCTCCCTCAGCGTCACACTCACCCCGCCCTGGTCGCTCTTCGACAACAAGGACTATCAGAACCTCGCCACACAGGAGACCTACAGCAGCGACTACAACCGCTTCCAGCAAGAGCAGTCGGAGAAATACAAGTGGGTGGAGTATCACAAGTGGAAGTTCAAGAGCCGCACCTTCACAGCCCTTTCGAGCGCCCAGAAGAGCTTTGTGCTGATGACCCGTGTGGAGTTCGGAATGTTAGGCTCCTACAACAAATACAAGAAGTCGCCCTTCGAGACCTTCTACGTCGGTGGTGACGGTATGAGCGGCTACAGCAGCTACGCTGAGGAGACTATCGGACTGCGTGGTTACGACAACGGCTCCATATCGTCTACGGCCAATGCCGTCGCCAGCCAGTGGACCGGCAGCCGGTACAGCGCCTATACTGCATACGCCTACGACCGATTCACATTGGAGCTGCGCTACCCCTTCATGCTTGGCAACACCACCATCTACGGACTCGGATTCGTCGAGGCAGGTAACGCCTGGGCACGGACACGCGACTTTAACCCCTTCGATATGAAACGCTCTGCCGGTATCGGCGTGCGCATCTTCCTACCGATGGTCGGACTCATGGGAATCGACTGGGCATACGGCTTCGACAAGGTGTACAGCAATGGAGGCATGAGGAAGGGTGGCAGCAATTTCCACTTCGTGCTCGGACAAGAGTTCTAACGGGCTTCGCCCTAAATGAGAAATGATAAATGAAAAATGATAAACGCCGAAAAGGAGCGGCATTAATATTTTATACTATGAAAAGAATGATTAGAAACATGAGAAATAGCAGATGGTTAATGATACTGAGTTTGTCATTTATCATTTCTCATTTCTCATTTAGCCCCGCAGGGGCGCAGAAGTTTGCGCTGGTCGATATGGACTACATCTTCAAGAACATACCTGCCTACGAGCGGGCCAACGAGCAGCTCACGCAGGTGTCGAAGAAATGGCAGGCAGAAGTCGACGCCCTCACCACCGAGGCCCAGAACATGTACAAGAACTACCAGAACGAGGTCGTCTTCCTCTCCGCCGAGCAGAAGAAAGCTCGCCAGGATGCTATCATGGAGAAAGAGAAGAGCGCCAGCGACCTGAAGCGCAAGTACTTCGGCCCCGACGGAGAGCTCTTCAAGAAGCGCACCGCCCTCATGTCGCCCATACAGGACGAGATCTACAATGCTATCAAGGATGTTGCCGACCAGCGCGGCTACCAGCTCATTCTCGACCGTGCCAGCGATACTGGCATTATCTTCGGCAGCCCCAAGATAGACATCAGCGACGAGGTGCTCCGCAAACTCGGTTATTCCTACTAATAACGAAATAACGAAAAAACGTAATAACGTAAAAATTAACAACAACAATGAAGAAACTAATCATTTGCGCAATCTGCGCAATCTGCGGTCTCTGCACCGCCAACGCCCAGAAGTTCGGACACGTCAACCTGCAGGAAGTCATGCAGGCTATGCCTGAGTTCACCGAAGCACAAAACGAACTGAAGAAGCTCGAGGAGCAGTACTCCAACGACCTCAAGCAGATGCAGGACGAGATTCAGCGCAAGGCTGAGGCCTTCGACAAGGAGCAGGCTAGTCTGCCCGACAACATCAAGCAGCGCCGTCAGCAGGAAATCCAGGACTCTTACCAGAAGTACCAAGAGAGCCTCCAGGACAACCAGCAGGCCCTGCAGAAGGCTGAGCAGGAAAAGATGGCTGCCATTCAGCAGAAGATGCTCGATGCCGTCAAGGTTATCGGTCAGGAGGGTGGCTACGTCTACATTATGACCACCAACTCCATCCCCTACATCAGCACCACGCTCTCTACCGACGTCACAGCACAGGTAAAGACAAAACTCGGACTGAAATAGTTAATTGTTCAAGGGGAATTGCAATCCCCGTAACTTGGAATTCTGAATTCGTAATTCTTAATCATAGTATCCGCTTCTATAGAACTTGACTACAGGAGCGGATTATTTTATTACCACCAAACCACTAAACCACCAAACCACTAATTATGACACAGAAACGTACTACACCAGAGTTTATCACCGAGCTGAAGCCGAACGAAATCTTTGTCTTCGGCAGCAACCTGAAGGGAATGCATGGCGGTGGGGCAGCATGGATTGCCTACCGCAAGTTTGGTGCCATCATGGGGCAGGGCGTGGGTCTGCAAGGCCAGAGTTACGGCATACCTACGATGCAGGGTGGGGTAGAGACCATCCGCCCCTATGTGGACGAGTTCGTCCAGTTTGCCAAGGAACGCCAAGACCTGACCTTCCTGGTAACCCGCATCGGCTGTGGCATTGCCGGATTCACAGACGAAGAGATTGCTCCGTTGTTCGAGAAGGCTCACGACCTGGACAATGTCGTACTGCCTCCTAATTGGTAATGTCAGTGTTTAAAACGGTTTACCCCTTTTTGAAAGAACGGCTTTTTCTAGTAGAAAGAACGGCTTTTTCCAGGAGAAAGAACGGCTTTTTCTAATGGAAAGAACGGCTCTTTCCGGGAGAAAGAACGGTTCAAAGTCCGATAATAACGACCGCTTTGGTATAAACAAACAACGAATAGTCTATCTGTATGACCAAGAAATCTCTTATTATCCTGTTACTCCTTGTAACGATGGGAGTATCCGCGCAAATCAAAGTCGAAGTATCCGAGACCGTTGAACTGATGGGCATTTTATCGCGCATGGCAGGATTTCAGGAGTATTGCCACGACATGGGCGGACAATACACCAAAGATACTGAGGCCTGGTTCGCTCCATACAAAACACACCCCATCATCAATTACTATCAAGAACTCCGAGCCAAATACGGCATCAGTCATGATGCGGTGATGACAATGGCCATCCATATCGCCATTGATGGTGGCAAGTTGAAGTTCCTGGCCGATGAAGAAGGACATTTAGTCCGTTGGAAGGGCATAGATGTAGATTCCTTCGTCGTCCGTCTCAATCAGTTCTATAGCGACACACGTTTCCATGACTTTTTTCAGCAGCACCAACAGTTCTACGAAGAAGTCATGCGCACATACGAGACAAACGTGATGCAGTATTTCCATCAGGACTGGTACGCCCGTTTCTATGGCTCCGAACCAAAGGAGAATTTCCGCATTGTTATCGGCTTCACGAATGGAGGAGGCAATTATGGCCCAAGCCGACAGCTTTTAGGTCAGCCAAAGGAAGTGTTCGCCATTGCCGGGTACTATGTCAATCAACAGACAGGCAAGGCCTACGAGGAAGGTGTTAACTATGCTTCAACACTCATCCACGAGTTCAATCACTCCTTTGTCAATCCCCTGCTTAACGACGATAGCAACGTTGCATTATTGAAAGACATCAGCCAGAAACTACTGAAACTGTCGCCCATTGGCATGAAGAGCCAGAACTATGCCCAGTGGAACATCGTGCTCAACGAGAGTGTTGTCCGTGCTGCCGTCATCATCTATATGCTTGACAATGGCTTTACTACAGAGCAACTACAGCATGAAATGTTCGACAATGTATGCCGTGATTTCCGCTGGATGCCTGAGCTTGTCATCGCTCTTCGTCACTACGCTGCACATCGTGACCAGTACCCAACCCTCAACGACTACTACCCGGAAGTTGCCCGTTGCCTCAAAAAATATTATACTGATGAGGTAAGTCGGATGCAGAAGTCATTGAAATGATGATACGGTCTCTTTAGTTTTCCGCTTAGGTTATCGCTGTAATAATGTCTGAAGTCAATGCCTAATATCCAAGGTTCTCCCCGACAAGCACTACGACGTGGCGGCCTTTGGGGGAGTTTCTAAGGAAGTGAACATAGTTGCAGATGGACTGTGGGGAGTTGCAGTTGTGGCATACACCGTCCGTTTGGCACGGGGTCTTGATGTCAAAACGTGCTGCATTGACAGGCGATGCCGTCCCCCTTGCCCTTGCAAGAGCGGCCTCTACTGTCTGTGCCACTTTGTTCAAGCCAATCACGAAGATCACCTTTTTCGGTCCCCAGGTAATAGCTGCCACGCGATTGCCGTTGCCGTCGATATTTACGATAACGCCATCCTCAGAGATAGCATTGGCACTGGTGAGGTAGACATCGGCAGAGAATGCCCTGAGATACATGGTCTGTTTCTCTTCTGGAGTCTCTACCAAGTCACGGTCAAGCACTTCAAGGGTTCCACGGCTTCTCAGCGCATTGGGAATACCCAGGTCGCGGACGGTCATCGTGCCGCCCCACGTCACAGAGCTGCCGTCTTCTATCAGCTCTGATACTTTCTTCACAGCCTCTTCGCCAGTCGGACAATAGAATCCCTCAATGTGACGGCGTTGCAGGTTCTTGATAATGGTCTGAGCAAGTAGCTCGTTTCTTTGTTCTTTTGGTGTCATATCACTTCATTACTATAATTATGGTCTATCACGATGGTAATATTCATATCGGGTAGCACAGTCTTTAGCTCTTCTTCGAGTTGATGTCTGAAGGTGTGTTCATCGTGAACAGAGATGTCGGGTACTACATCGACCGACACACGATTGTCGGGCTCGAAGTAGTAAAAACCATGCACCTGTGTGACATCCTGATGCTTGGCCAGGGTCTGCATCACGGCGTTTTGCAAATCAGCTCGCTTGTTTGCACCTGTAGCAACAGCATATATACCGACGGTCATGATGATGCCGTGACGCTCGAACATCTGCTCGGATATACTGCGGGTGAGTCCGTGAATCTCATGGGCATTCATCGTGTCATAGACATTCACATGGAGCGACCCGATAAGCACGTCGGGGCCGTAGTTGTGGAGGATGATGTCGAACACGCCGTGAACACCCTCAAAGTCGAGCACTTCCCCTTTGATTTCCTTCAGGAGTTTCGGCGAGATACGGCTACCCAGCAGTTCGTTCACAGGCGAGGCCAGCATCTCGATACCGGCTTTGATGATAATTAGGGAGATCAGGGCACCCAGGATGCCGTCGAGAGAAACGTGCCACAACAACATGATACCTGCTGAGACAAGTGTTGACAGCGTGATGAAGGCATCGAATAGCGCATCGGAGCCTGAGGCTATCAGTGCGTCGCTGCTCAGTTGCTCGCCCTTTTTCTTCACGTAACGGCCCAAGACAAGCTTTACCACAATAGCCACCACGATGACGACGAGTGTCACAGTGGTATATTCCGGCTCCGTGGGGTCGAATACCTTCTTGACCGACTCTATCAGCGATGTGATACCCGCAGAGAGCACGATGACTGCGATGATGATGGCGCTGAAGTACTCGATGCGTCCGAAGCCGAAAGGATGTTCACGGTCGGCAGGTCGCTGCGAGAGTTTAGTGCCTATGATGGTGATGACGCTCGACAATGCGTCACTCAAGTTGTTAACAGCATCCATCACGATAGCCACGCTACTGGCTAATATGCCCACTACTGCCTTGAAAGCTGCCAGTAGTATATTGGCGGCAATACCAACAATGCTAGTACGTATAATTTGTGCGGAACGATTCTTTTTTGTTAGTCCGCCCTGTGGGAACACCTTGTCCCACTCCTGAGTCAATGTTGGTTCCTGTTTCATGTCGTTGTCTGTAGATGAGATATTCATGCGAATATTAAAGTCCATGAATAATATAGGTTAGAATATGCACCGGCAATTTATAGTTTTGGTACCCGAACCAATCTGCTTTGTCTTGCCGTCAGGAAGATGGAGTGTCGCCGTTGTATAAGCGGGTATGGTCACGGTCCATGTGAATATTCCTCCTTTACGCTCCCAGTGGCTGGAGATGTCACCGTAGATGGAAGGATATGTGGCGGTGACGCCATTGAGGGCACTGATAGAGAAGTCGGGGTGCATGATAATATGCTTGAAGTCGGGATACTCCGAGTCAGGGGCGATGCCTGCAGGTATTCGTAGCACCAGGGAATGAGGTCGCCAAGCATCGAATGATAAGGGTGCGCCTGACAGGACTCGAACCTGCACTTCGGGAGAAACTAGATCCTAAGTCTAGCGCGTCTACCAATTCCGCCACAGGCGCATGGGTGTATCGAAAAAAGAAAGAGCGGTGCAAGTTGCATCGCTCTTTAGTTTGTGTCGACACTTGGATTCGGACCAAGGACCCCCACCATGTCAAGGTGATACTCTAACCAACTGAGCTATGCCGACGATTCTAACGTGTCTTTTTCTGATTTCGGGTGCAAAAGTACTGCTTTTTTCTGATACTACAAAATAATTAACGACTTTTATAACTTTATTCCCGCATTTATTGCTACCTTTGCGCCCGAAATGAAAGAAACAACAATGAAAAGACTTTTTTTTGTGATGGTTTGTGTCCTGCTGGCCATAATGCCGATGCTTGCGCAGACCGACAGCCTTGTGTCCGACAGTATGACGGCGGACAGTCTGATACCTGCGGTCGACATTAGTCAGGTGGTGAGCGACGACGAGATGGAGGCTTTGGAGGAGATGGCTGCCTTGGAGCCGGGGATGCACCAGAAGCTGAAGGAGAAGTTTGTGGAAGGCTCGACGAGCTTTATGTCGCTGGTAGCCATTGCCTTAGTGCTGGGCTTAGCGTTCTGTATAGAGCGCATCATCTACCTCACGCTCTCTGAGATAAAGACAAGAAAGCTGTTGGAGGACATCGACAGCCATGTAGAGAAAGGCGATTTGGAGGGTGCCAAGACCTTATGCCGTAATACGCGTGGCCCGGTGGCGTCGGTATGCTATCAGGGACTGATGCATGCCAACGACGATATGGAGACCGTTGAGCGCAGTATCGTGAGTTATGGCAGTCTACAGGTGGCTCGGCTGGAGCGCGGCTGCTCTTGGATTAGGCTGTTTATCGCTATAGCGCCCTCTTTGGGATTCCTCGGAACGGTCATCGGTATGGTCATGGCCTTCGACAATATTCAGGAAGCTGGCGACATTTCGCCGAAGATTGTAGCCGAGGGTATGAAGGTGGCACTAATCACCACCATCTTCGGAATTATCGTGGCACTTATCCTGCAGGTGTTCTATAATTTCATCATTTCCAAGATTGACCATCTCACTGAGCAGATGGAGGAGGCAGCCATCACGCTGATGGATGTTCTCTCTAAAAGAGGAGTGAAAGGGAAGTGAATAGGGAGTGAAAGGGACATTACTTTTTGCATTTGAATTATGGTTGATTTCCTTTTGTACACAATATATATTATGTTGGGGCTTGCAGTAGCCCTGACAATCTGGTCACTGGTGCATCAGTATGTGACCCGCGACCATTAAGTCTAAGGTCGAATTAATCTGAAGTCGAGAAATGTTTCAACGTAAGAAGCGCGAAACTCCAGGTCTGGACACTACATCGACAGCCGACATATCGTTCATGCTGTTGATATTCTTCCTCGTCACCTCATCGATGGATACTGACAAGGGCCTTGCCCGTCAGCTACCCATGCCTGAGGACCAGACGGAGGAGCAGGAGTTAGTGGTGAAGCGTCGCAACGTGATGGAGCTACGCCTTGATGCAGCAGGACGCCTCACCTGTGACGACGACACCCTGAGTGCCGACGCGCTTATCAGCCGTATTGAAGACTTCGTGGCCAATGTCTCTGATGACCCTCAGAAGCCTGAGCGTAGTGAGCGTGAGGTGCACTTGCTGGGACGTTGCAGGGTTAGCGACCGTCACGTCATCTTTGTCGACGTTAGTCCAGAGGCTACCTACGATGCCTATTTCCAGATGCAGAATGCCATTGTGTCAGCTTATTCACACCTGCGAGATGGTCTGGCGCAAAAGCATTTCGGTCATGACTACAAGGACTGTACGCAAGAGCAGCGAGATGCCATCGCTTTGGTATTCCCTCAACGAATCAGCGAAAGAGTTGAAGATTGATAATTGAAGATGAAGTTAAGACGTGGAGTATTCCGTAGGCGAGAGCGCAAGATGCCGGGGTTGAACACCTCGGCGCTGC
Source organism: Prevotella sp. (assembly GCA_017645905.1). Lineage (GTDB taxonomy): Bacteria > Bacteroidota > Bacteroidia > Bacteroidales > Bacteroidaceae > Prevotella. The sequence continues at coordinate 31,087 of JAGCNO010000046.1, forward strand.
CCGATCTTATCTTCACCGTGCTCTTCTTCTTTATGATTGTCACCCACATGCGCGATGTGGACTTACTCGTGCACTACGACCTGCCTCAGGGTTCGGAGGTGCAGAAACTGACTCATAAGTCGGCTGTGACTCAAATCTATGTGGGACGGCAACAAACTCTCAACTCTCAATTCCCCAAGGACACTTTCTTCATCCAGCTGAACAACCGCCTGGCCACTATAGCCGACATTCGTGACTATGTGGAGGAAGAACGACAGCGCATGAACGATGAAGACCGCAGCCGCATGGTGGTGAGCCTGAAGGCCGACCGTGATGTGCCCATGAGCATCATTGCTGAAATCAAACAAGCGTTGCAGCAGAGCTTTGCCCTTCGCATTAACTACTCTGCTAACGAGGCCGGTAAGGCAAAGAAACGCTAATTATTCAGATTCTCTTCTTTGTTGGGCAGAAGCAGCGTAATACGCTGATAGTCAACGAAGTCAAAGGTGTGTGTGTGGCGGTCGTCGGCAGGATGATGCTCACGCCAAATCTCTTTCCAGTTGTCATAGTTGGGGAAGAAGGCATCAGCCTCTTCAGGGGTGTCGTCGACTTCGGTAAGGCAGAGACGGTCAGCCTTTTCTATCAACTGTGAGTAGATGCTGGCTCCACCTATTATATATATGTCCTCACCCTCGTGGCAGGTGGCAATAAACGACTCCCAGTCAGGGAAGCACTCGCAGCCAGGCAGCTCCTTTACGGTTCGGGTGAGCACGCAATTGCGGCGGTTGGGTAGGGCACCTTTGGGCAGACTCTCGAAGGTGCGGCGGCCCATAAGGATGGTATGGCCGGTGGTAAGCTGGCGGAAGCGGCGCATATCGTCGGGCAGCCAGTAGAGCAGTTTATTCTGATAGCCGATGGCTCGGTTACGAGCTACGGCAGCAATTATATTTACAGTCATTATTTTATTGGTTAGTTCTGTTGTTTCTTCTTTCCGAACTCCGGGTCGACCTTGATGAGTGCAGTGACGACGAAGGTAGCAGCACAGCATACGATGGTCCAGAGGAAGAAGTGTGGGTAGCCGAGGGTTTCCTGCAGCCAGCCGGCCATCATGCCGGGAAGCATCATGCCCAAGGCCATGAATCCCGTGCAGATGGCGTAGTGGGCCGTCTTGTGAGTGCCCTCGGAGAAATAGATGAGGTAGAGCATGTAGGCGGTGAAGCCAAAGCCGTAGCCGAACTGCTCGATGAAGACACAGGCGTTTACCGTCAGCAGACTTTCGGGCTGGACGTAGCTCAGGTAGACATAGACGAGGTCAGGCAGGGTGATAGCGCATACCATAGGCCACAGCCAACGTTTCAGTCCTCCGTGGGCTGCCGCTATGCCTCCGAGGATGCCTCCGATGGTAAGTCCAATCACACCCACGGTACCATATACCACGCCCACCTGCTTAGTGGTGAGTCCCAGGCCGCCTGCCTCCATAGGGTCGAGCAGGAAGGGGTTGATGAGTTTTACAAGCTGTGCCTCGGGCAGACGGTAGAGCAGTATGAAGAGGATGGCTATGAGTGCGTTTTCCTTGGTAAAAAAGGTCTTGAACGTGTCGAAGAAGTCGCGGGCAATGGTGGCGGCGCTTACGTTGCGGGCTGGTCGGTCACTAATAGGTCTTGGCAGGATGAACTGGTGGTAGAGGGCTGCAGCCAGGAACAATACCGACATGGTGCCGAAGGTGATTGCCCAGGCCAGCGGGATGCTGCCGGTGGAGTCCTCCAGGAAACCGGCGAGGATGACCAGCAGCCCCTGTCCCACCACGGTAGCGATGCGGTAGAAGGTGCTGCGGATTCCCACATAGAGCGATTGTTCGTGGTCGTCGAGGGCGTGCATGTAGTAGCCGTCGGCAGCGATGTCGTGGGTGGCTGAGGTAAAAGCTACGAGCCAGAATGCAGCCAGTGTGAGACGGAAGAACATAGACGTGGGCAGCGCAAAGGCGATGGCGGCAAAGGCCAGGGCGATGATGAACTGCATGGTGACCGTCCACCAGCGCTTGGTTCTGACCAGGTCGACGAAGGGGCTCCAGAAAGGCTTGATGACCCAAGGCAGGTAGAGCCAGCCGGTATAGAGGGCGATGTCGGTGTTCGAGATGTTCAGGCGTTTGTACATGGTGGTGGAGATGGTCATCACGGCCACGTAGGGCAGGGCCTCGGCCATGTAAAGAGTGGGAATCCATGCCCACGGGTTACGACGTTTTGTCATTTGCGATTTGTTGTTATCGGTTTATACAAATCGGTCATAAGATACTATGAACTATCCTTTCTATGAGAAAGAGCCGTTCTTTCTATCAGAATAAGCCGTTCTTTCCATGAGAAAAAGCCGTTCTTTCTACGAGAAAAAGCCGTTCTTTCTATGAGAAAAAGCCGTTCAAAGTCCTAAAGGCCGATTTCGTTTATGTGGGGCGCAAAATTACGCAAAAGTAGGTACACCACCAAGCGACATACGTTAATCTGCGTTAAACACTTGCAGGAATTGGCTTTAACTCCCTAAATCTTTATATCTTTGCACATCAAATTGTAAATTGTCAATCTGTAAATTGTAAATCATGATTACACGTATGACCGCTGCTGAAGCAGCATCACTTATCAAGAATGGCGAACAGCTCGCCATGAGCGGCTTCACGCCTGCCGGCGTGGCCAAGGCAACAACAAAGGAACTGGCCAAGATAGCCCAGGCTGAGCATGAGGCTGGCCGTGAGTTCAAGGTGGCCATCTTTACCGGAGCTTCTACGGGACAGTCGACCGACGGCGACCTTGCCAACGCCCAAGCACTCCTCTATCGTGCTCCTTATACCACGAACCCAGATTTCCGTAAGCATGTCAATGCCGGTGAGATTCCCTACAACGACCTGCACCTCAGCCACATGGCACAGGAGCTGCGCTATGGTTTCTACGGCGACATCGACTGGGCTATCCTCGAGGTCTGCGACATTGAGGAGGTGGGCGACGAGGTGCGTGTCTACCTCACCGCTGCTGGTGGCATCAGCCCCACGGCTGCCCGTCTGGCCAAGAGGGTCATCCTCGAGCTGAATGCCTTCCACAGCCCTAACGCCAAGTACATACACGACGTCTACGAGCCCCTCGACCCACCTTACCGCAAACCCATTCCCATCTTCAATGTGGGCGACCGTATTGGCAAACCCTACGTATCGATTCCCCGTGAGAAGATTGCCTGTGTGGTGGAGTGCAACCTGCCCGACGAGGCCCGTGCCTTCAAGGACAGCGACCCCGTGACCGACAAGATAGGCTACCTCACGGCAGAGTTCTTGGTCAGCGAGCTTCATGCCGGACGCATCCCCAAGGAGTTCCTGCCTCTGCAGAGCGGCGTGGGAAGTACGGCCAATGCCATTCTCGGCGCGCTGGGCGAGGACAAGCACGTGCCCGACTTCAATATCTACACCGAGGTTATCCAGAACAGCGTCATCGAGATGATGCTCAATGGTCGTGTGAAAGATGCCAGCGCCTGCTCGCTCACCGTCTCCAACGAGTGCCTCATGCAGGTCTACAACAACATCGGCTACTTCAAGGATCACCTGACACTGCGCCAGAGCGAGATCTCCAACCACCCGGCAGTCATCCGCCGTCTGGGTGTCATCGCTATCAATACCGCCATCGAGGTTGACCTCTATGGTAACGTGAACTCTACCCATATCAGCGGCACGAAGATGATGAACGGCATCGGCGGCTCGGGCGACTTTGAGCGCAACGCCTACCTCAGCATCTTTACCTGCCCCTCGACGGCCAAGGGAGGCTTCATCTCGTCGATAGTGCCTATGGTGACCCATCAGGATTCTTCCGAGCACGACGTGAACGTCATCGTCACCGAGCAAGGCATCGCCGACCTGCGTCACAAGAGCCCCATGCAGCGTGCCGAGGCCATCATCGAGAACTGTGCACATCCCGACTACCGTCCGCTGCTGCGCGAATACCTCAAGCTGGGTACAGGCGGCCATACCCGCCACTGCCTTACCGCAGCCTTCGCCATGCACGACACGCTGGCTCGTAAGGGCGACATGCACCTCACCGACTTCTCGGAGTACGTGAAATAAAAGAACTGAACGTCTTATAAGATGTTTGAAGAGATTACAGTAAGTTTAGGATGAAGCGTGGACTGCTGGCCCTTTCCCCACTCCTTGTGTTCGTCACGCTCTATCTGGTGACGAGCATCGTTGCGGGAGATTTCTACCGCGTCCCTATTACCGTAGCTTTTTTGGTGGCCTCCGTCTATGCCGTGTGCATCGGACGGGGGCCGCTACGTAAGCGTATAGACCTCTTTAGTCGTGGCGCTGGCAACAGCCAGATGATGCTCATGGTGTGGATCTTCGTGCTCTCAGGAGCCTTTGCCCACTCTGCCAAGACGATGGGCAGTGTCGATGCCACCGTGCAGCTCACCCTGTCTTTGTTACCGTCACACATGTTGCTGTCTGGTCTTTTCATGGCTGCCTGCTTTGTGTCGTTGAGCATTGGTACGAGCGTGGGCACCATCGTGGCCCTCACACCTATTGCCGCCGGAGTTGCCCAGCAGACGGGGGCCGATGTGGCTTTGGTGACGGCAGCCGTCGTTGGAGGCTCGTTCTTTGGCGACAATCTTTCGTTTATCAGCGATACCACCATCATTGCCACACAGACGCAGGGATGTCGGCTGAGCGACAAGTTCCGAGTGAACTCGTTCATCGTTATTCCCGCTGCCATCGTCATCCTCTTTGTCTATGTCATTCTGGGAAGTGGTATGAATGCACCAACTGATACTGAGAGTGCCGACTTCTGGCTGATGATGCCTTATCTCGTTGTGCTCGTTACGGCCATCTTCGGAATGAACGTCATGGCCGTTCTCACGCTGGGTATCGTCCTTACAGGTGTTGTGGGACTTACCACCGGGGTTTTCGCGGACGTTTACGCCTGGATGCAGTCCTTGGGCGAGGGTGTTGTTTCTATGGGTGAGCTTATCATCATCACTATGCTTGCCGGCGGACTGTTAGAAATGGTGCGTGAGATGGGCGGCATAGACTTTATTATCAGTCGTATGACCCGTCACCTCACGGGAAAGCGTGGGGCCGAGATGGCTATCGGAGCTCTCGTGGCGGTGGTGAACCTCTGTACGGCAAACAACACCGTGGCAATTATTACTGTAGGCGGCATCGCCCGTCAGATAGGCGAGCGCTTCCACCTCGACCCCCGCAAGTGCGCTTCGCTGCTCGACACCTTCTCCTGTACTGCCCAGGGGCTCATACCTTATGGTGCACAGCTGCTGATGGCCGCCGGACTGGCCAGCATCAACCCCGTGAGCATCATCCCCTATCTTTACTATCCTGTAGCCATCGGCATTGCAGCGCTCCTGGCCATACTCCTACGTTACCCCAGACGCTATTCTTAATTCATAACTCTAAATTGATACTCGCTTAGTGACAACTCTTAACTCTAAATTCTTAATTCTAAAATATGAAAGTTGGAATCATTGTAGCTATGGACAAGGAGCTGCAGCAGCTTCAGCAAGTGTTTGCCGGCAGTCCTGTCTTCGTTCGCAAATGTGGCATTGGCAAGGTGAACGCTGCCCTCGGTGCTCAGCAACTCATCAACGACGAACATCCCGACGTCATCATCTCAAGTGGCTGTGCCGGAGGCAATGGCGACGAAGTGAACATTCAGGACGTGGTGGTGAGCACTGAACTTTGCTACCACGACGTGTATTGCGGTACCGCCATTGACAACGCCACCGCCTATGGACAGGTGCAGGGCTTGCCCGCTCGCTTCAAGGCCGACTCTTACTTATTACAGAAGGCTTTGGAATTAGCCTCTCCTAATCAGGAGAGTTTTGACGTAGCTGTTCATCCTGGCCTCATCGTCACTGGCGACTGGTTTGTGGACAGCAAAGAGAAAATGCGTGAGATAGTAGGCAAGTTCCCCGAGGCGCGTGCCGTCGACATGGAGTCGTGTGCCATCGCCCAGACGTGCTACCTGAACCGTGTCCCCTTTATTTCCTTCCGCATCATTAGCGACATCCCTCTTCGTGACACCGATGCCTCTCAGTATCATGACTTCTGGAACACCATTGCCCAGAACTCCTTCCAAGTTACCCGCACCTTCATCGAAAGCCTTTGACAGTGGACATCCTCTCCCAGGACATCATGTACTTGCCGGGTGTAGGCCCTAACCGCAAGAAACTGCTCAGTACCGAGCTTGGCATTGAGACCTACGGCGACTTGCTGGAGTACTACCCCTATAAATATGTCGACCGCTCGAAGATTTACAAGGTGAGCGAGTTGACGGGTGACATGCCCTTTGTGCAGGTGGTGGGTCATATCCTGAGCTTCGAGACTTTCGACATGGGGCCAGGGCGGGAGCGTGTGGTAGCGCACTTCAGCGACGGCACGGGGATTATGGACCTTGTGTGGTTCAACGGTGGGAAGTATGCCAAACAGAACTACAAGATTGGCAAGGACTATCTGGTGTTCGGCCGTCCGTCGGTGTATAACAACAGGATTCAGGTGCAGCATCCGGAGATGGAGGAGCCCACCCAGCAGCAGACCCTCCCCCTGCCCCTCCCTGCAGGGAGGGGAGTAGATACATCCTTCGATAAATCTATATACTCCCCTCCCTCACAGGGAGGGGCAGGGGGAAGGTCTGTCGGGTCTTTCCGACCTTATTACAACACCACGGAGCGGATGAAGAAGCAGAACCTTACGTCGAGGGGCATGGAGAAGCTGGTGCGAAACCTCTTGGAGAAGCTAAAGGCCCCTCTGCCAGAGACCATCCCCGACTTTATGACAGCCCGTCTGCACCTGATGAACCGCGACCAGGCATTGCGTACCATTCACTATCCGCAGAACGCGAAGGAGCTGGAGAAAGCCCGTGTGAGGCTGAAGTTTGAGGAGCTGTTCTTCGTACAACTTAATATATTAAGGTATGCCAGCGACCAGCGGCGTAAGTATCGGGGCTATGTGTTCAATCGCATTGGTCCTGTGTTCAACACCTTCTACTACGACCATCTGCCCTTCAACCTCACGGGGGCACAGAAGCGAGTCATGCATGAGATACGTCGCGACATGGCCTCAGGGCGACAGATGAACCGTCTCTTGCAGGGCGATGTGGGTAGCGGCAAGACCCTTGTGGCACTCATGGCGATGCTCATAGCCTTGGACAACGGCTTTCAGGCCTGCATGATGGCTCCTACGGAGATATTGGCCGAGCAGCACCTGGCCACCATCCGCGACTTCCTTGGCAACATGGATGTGTGCGTGGAACTGCTCACGGGAGTAGTTAAGGGGAGGAAACGGCAGGAAATACTCGACGGACTGGGCAATGGGAGTGTGCAGATACTCGTTGGCACACACGCTATTATTGAGGACACCGTGCAATTCCGCCAGCTGGGTATGGTCGTAATCGATGAGCAGCACCGCTTTGGAGTGGCACAGAGGGCAAAGCTTTGGGGAAAAAGCCTCACCCCCAGCCCCTCTCCCAAGGAGAGGGGAATATATACTTCTGCTGATGCCGACTCTGTAGCTAAAGGTAACCACTCCCCTCTCCTTGGGAGAGGGGTCGGGGGTGAGGCTTTCATTCCTCATGTCTTGGTCATGACCGCCACACCCATCCCCCGCACTCTGGCTATGACACTCTACGGCGACCTCGACGTGAGTGTCATCGATGAGCTGCCGCCGGGACGAAAGCCTATACAGACCACGCATGTCTTTGAGAGCCGACTGTCATCGCTCTACAATGGCATACGGCGGCAGATACAGCAAGGGCGGCAGGTGTATATCGTCTTTCCTCTGATTGAGGAGAGCGAGAAGATGGACTTGAAGAACCTGGAACAGGGGTTCGAGACGCTTCGTCAGGTATTCCCTGAATTTCGCCTAAGCAAGGTGCACGGACGTATGAAGCCTCGCGACAAGGAGGAGGAGATGCAGCGCTTCGTCCGCGGCGAGACACAGATACTCGTAGCCACCACCGTCATCGAGGTCGGCGTCAACGTCCCCAATGCCTCGGTGATGGTGATCATGGACGCCCAGCGCTTCGGCCTTTCGCAGCTCCACCAGCTGCGCGGCAGGGTAGGGCGTGGTGCCGACCAGAGTTTCTGCATTCTCGTTACCAACTACAAACTTTCGGAGGTGACGCGCAAACGCATCGATATCATGTGTGATACGAACGATGGCTTCCGTATTGCTGAAGCTGATTTAAAGCTGCGCGGCCCCGGCGACTTGGAGGGTACGCAACAGAGTGGCATGGCCTTTGACCTGAAGATTGCAGACATAGCCCGTGATGGTCAGTTGGTGCAGATGGCCCGCGACGAGGCACAGAGCATCGTTGACGAAGACCCTACGTGTAACTCCCCCAAATATGAAATCTTGTGGAGCCGCTTGGAGCAACTCCACAAGACTAATATCAACTGGTCGGCAATCAGTTAGGCCACTAACTGTTGAGGGTGGGGAATTAGAGGTTATTCTTCCCCGGCCATTATTGAAATCACTGTGGCAATGTCGGCCACGTCTACAGAGCCGTCGCCGTTGACATCGGCGTCTTCCTCGGGAATGGTAGCATCGCCGGCCATGCGGCTGATGATGCTTGAGATGTCGGCCACGTCTACGGCACCGTCGTTGTTGACATCGCCCATGTTGCTCATGACAATGATCTTGGCTATGGTGTCGTTGTGCTCCTTCTCAGCGTCGGTGATGCCGTTGATGGGGATGGTGAGTCCCTTCCAGCCTTTATAGATGGTGACGGGCTGTGCATTTTTGTCGGTGAAGGGTCGCACGACGCCGGTGTAGTTGTTTAAGTAGGGGCGCTGTGAGAAGGACATGGTGCACTTCAGCCACTCTCCGTTTTCAAGATAATAATAGTTTTCAGGAACGTGGATTTTGGTTTTCATGGCGAGGTATCCGCGCAGATTGCCATTGCCGTCTGATGCTAACGAGGTGGCCTTTCCGCTCTCGTAGAAGATGGCCTTTCCCGATGTGGAGCGATAGATGAAGGGTATGCCTGCCTTTGAGTCGTCTATTGGCTCTAAGCAGAGCTTTGTGTAGTCGCTGGTGACACCCACTATCTGGTACATGGTGATGTCGTCGGTAGTGGTGATGGTGTAAGGCAGACAGGCTACGTTCCACTGTCCCGGCTCTACATCAATCTTGTAGAGCGGTGTGTGCTTGAGGACGAAGTCGGTAGCGCACCACCATCCTTCGCGCTTGTCGCCATTGGTGCTCTTTGTGTTGCCTATCTCGTGCCAGGCGTTGTCTGTGGCTCCGCTCTTAGACCCTACGAAGCCTATGGTCACGGTGTCGCCCTCGTCGACGTAGATGGGCATGGTGGTGGTGAGCGTCTGCCATCGGTCGGCGGTGCTGACGGTGGGCAGGTCGAAGTAGTCGGCAGCTAGTACGGGTGTGGTGACGGTCTCACCGCCAACAGTCAGGTAGGCATGCTGGTCGCTGATGCAGTAGTGCTCGGTCGTGGCCTTGCACTCCAGGGTGTAGAGTCCGTGGGTGAGTCCCTTAACGTCCTGCTTCACCTCCATGGTCTTTGCTGTGCCTTCTGAGGCGCTGATGCCACTCCACCAGGCGTTCCAGAAGGTCACGCCGTCCTTGCTGTTGGTGCGCTGGTCGCCTTCGGTATAGGTGCCGCACTTTGTGGTCCACCCATCGGCGGAGGCGAACTGCGGCTGTTTGGGCTGCGTGGCGGCAGTGGTCATGGGCAGGTATTCGTCGATAGCGGCCTGTAGAGCAGCATAGTGGCTGAGGATGAAATCGGGAGAGCCGTTTCCGGCCGTTTCAAGAATGCTCTTGAGTTCATCGCTGCCATTCAGTTTCAGTGCTTCCAGTGCGGTAGCCTTCTCGGTGAGGTCGTTCAGCTGTGGGATGACGTTGTAAGCCTGTATGGCTTGTGCCACGGCCCGCTCCAGTGCGAACAGAGCAGCTTGGTCATTGGTTGTAGTGGCTGTCAACACTTCGTTAATGAAGAAGTTGAGGTCAGGGTGGAGGGTATTGTAGCTCTTGAATGCCTGTGCTCTCAGCCGTGCTTTCTCTATGCCGTCGGCGATGGCCTCTTCCTCGGTGTCGAATAGCTGTGCGAGGAGCAGGTTGTCGAACTGCGTCTTAGCTCCCATCATACGGCAGGTCAGCAGCACCTTGGAGTAGTCGCCGGAATTGAACGTCTCATACTGTGTGAGCCAGTTGTTGGTGGTGTTCTGTAAACTTAAGATGGTCTTGGCATTGGAAGTGCCGTTGGCGGTGAAGCCGAACTGCGAGAACAATCCGGAAGTGTTGCATACAGAGGCGGAGAAGTAGTAGTCGGTGGCGGGTTTCACGTCGAAGGCAGTCCTGATGGCCGACTCGGTGTTGGCCGTTCCGTTGCCGTAGGCGTGGAGGTATGGGCCGTTGTCGTAGCCGCCTATGGGCACAACCTGGAACCAAGGCTTTGCCAGCGGCTCGTCCTTTCCGTTGGTCCATCCGAAAGCACCCATGTCGAAGTTGCCGTTGGTGAAGATATTTCCGCCGATGTATTTGGTCACGCCGTCGAGCTCCACGGAGTCGCCAGCCCCGAGGTCTGAGCTGGCAGCGGTGACGATGTTCGAGTAGCGGTCCTTACGGTTGGCATCGATAATGTGTATGCGGTACTGGCAGCCGTTGGTGGCCTCACCGTCCTCGTAGGTCAATTTTCCCGGGGTCTCTCTCATCTTTGGCTGTGCGATGACTGTCCATTCGTCAGATGCCGACCTGCGTTTCTCCACCATGACGCTGACGTTCATCTCGCCGTTGGGGTCGTGCCAGGTGAGGGCTGCCGTGTGGGCGTTTTTGTCGAAGGTGACGACGAGGTTGCTGGGGTCGCGCTGTGTGGGCACCTTCGGGGCATAGTTGAACTTGCCGGTGTAGGCCAGTCCGCCGTCGAGTGCTGCATACATCTCGCCGGCAGGGGTGAGCTTGCCGCTCTTGTAAAGACGTGACGGGTCGCGCTCGCCGTTCCAGTAGTAGTAACGCTCGACGTTGCTGTTTTCGTTAAGACCGGTGCAGATGCGCTGCAGGGCGTCGCGCACCTGTGTCTCGGACACACCGCTGGCAAAGGCACCATTGCTGTTCCACGAGGCTCCCCAGCACCACTCTGAAATCCAAATGGGTCGCTTGTATTTGTCGGCCCAGTTGTTGACGTTTCCGAAGTTGCCTTCCGGCCAGTAGCAGTGCAGGTCGATGATGTCGCAACGCCATCCCCGGGCATCGATGCTGTCGAGGAATTCGGCCAGGAAGCCGGTGGCGTTCCAGTAGTCGCTGCCGTCCCATGAGGCGGGCGAGCAAAGACGCATACCCGTGCGCATCATGTTCTCCCAGTTGTTGAGGATGGTCTCCAAGTCTTGCGGGTGGTCGTCGGCCGAGTTTCGCGGCTCGTTGTTGTTCTTCGAGTGGGGCGACCATGTGGCACTTCCGATGGCGGACGACGAGGGGTAATCCTCATAGATGTGGTTGGGCACACACTCATAGTCGGGCGCCATGTCGTGGCCCTGGCTCCAGGTGTAGCTGCTCTGCACGTTGAGGGCTGCCATTGTGGTGGTGTTTAGGTCGTTGGCCAGCTGCTTCTTGCCGGCATCGTACCACTTAAATATACGGTACGACGAGATGCTTTTGTCGAGCACGCCGGGCAGCACGCCAACCTCCAAGTCCTGATCGGCGGCGATGAAGCATCGGCTATAGCCACGACCGCCGGAGCGGTTGGCGAAGGTCACCATATAACCGCGTTTCAGCTTGAAGGAGCGAATGCGGTTGTTTAGCTTAGCGGCGCTGAGGGTGTTCATGTAGCCGCTGCTGTTCTCCAGCCCGAAGTCGTTGCACGACTCTCCCTGGAAGTTCTGCTCAGCATAGACGGTGAGGGGCTTGAAGTCATTGCCGTAGGGCAGGATGATGCAGCCGCGGTTGTAGAGCTTCACCTGGCAGTTGGTGTTGTTCACGGCCTTCTCTCCGTTCACTTTCACTCGTGTGGCCAGTAGTCTCAGGGCTGCCGAGGGCTTCACATTGCTGAGGATGAGCACAGCGTGGTCGGTGTTCTTGATGTCCACCATACCTGCACCGCTAAAGGGCGTCTCGCCGGTGATGATGTAGTCCACGTCGTCGGTCAGTTCTACCGTTGCCGTTACCTTTTCAACAGTAGTCTTCTGGTTGGCGGCAAAGCCAGTCGACGACAAAAGCGACAAGAGCAGAGCAATTGCCGTTGCCATTAAGTTTCTTCTGGAAATAGTTCTTTTCATTTTCTTTATAGTATTAGGTTAGTAATAATTCAAATGTTATAGCCTATCGATGCCTTTATTTCCCAGTCGGTCATCTTCACCCGTGTGTCGTCATACTTTGAGTCGAACTGGTGCCCCTGTCCTATGATGCCGAAGGAGAACCTTTTCCACCAGTAGGATGCTGCCACACGGGCGTCGAGGTTTAAGTTTATGCGCCCATTGTTGCTGGTGTTGCCGGTGTGCACCAGCTCTATGTCGGCCCAAGGGTCGTTCTCGTCATACTTCTCGTCATTAATCTTGAGCGTGTAGTTCGACAGTCTCACCCTGTTAAGCAGGCTCACCACGGGCATGAGCACAAAATTGAATGTCCAGTTTCGTGCCGGCACCCAGTTGTAGGTGTAGCCCACGCCGATGCTTCCCTGATAGAGTTTCAGCGTTCCCACATTATTGGAAAATGCGGAGATCATGAAATTCCTTTTCTGTGAGAAGTCGAACTTCTGGTAGTAGATCATCAGTCCTGCGAGAAACGAACCTGCCGAGCGTAGCTGTAGCGTTGATTGTCCGTAAGGGGCTGCTAATGAGAAGCGTTTGTTGTTGAACACCCAGTAGCCATCCAGCACCATCGACTCGATGTTCACCGGTTCTTCCAGCGCTTCTCCATTGCTGCTGATGTCAGCATATTTCTTTCCGTCAACCTGCAGGTTCCGTATGGCAAAGTTGGGATTTCCGAATTCGAAACGGTGTACCCTCACATTGACTCCGTTAGCAGGCGTGGAGATGTTGAACGACAGGTTGATGCCCTTGTTTCCCGTCACCGACAAGGAGTAGCCCAGTCCCCATCCGCGGTAGCCTGCCCAGAGTCCCACAGAATTGCCCACGGGAGGCTTAACCTTCATGCTGAAATCGAAAGCAATGGAAGTTCTTGCATCTTCGGAGGTGTTCTGAGCGTAGGAGGTCATCGTCAGATCCAACTGGTCGGTATTGCCGCCAAGGACCACGCGCCAAGGACGCTCGGGCAGTGCAATGTATCGTGGGTCGGTGCCCTTCACGTTCGAAGAGTCGAGAAACGCCACGACCTTCTGCATGAACGTGCGTTTCTGTGCCATAGTGCCCGTGGCAGACAGGCACAACAGCGACGTGAGGGCTATGGCCGGCAATATGCTATTCCGCAACTTCAATGTCGTACAGGAAGTCGTTGTAGGGGTATTTCTGGACGTGCAGCTCACGTACTTTCTGGTAGAGTACGTGGCGCAGCTCGTCGATGTTCTGCTTCTGCTTGGCCGAGATGAAGAGGCAGTCGCCGTTGAGGCGTGCCATCCATGTCCGCTTCAGGTCGTCGAGAGAGATGTTCTCTTTCGTAGGCTCTGTCAGGTCATCCTCGTCCTGGGGAGTCCAATGGTAGGCGTCCACCTTGTTGAACACCACCATTGATGGTGTCTCCTGACATCCCAGTTCGGCCAGCGTCTGCTCCACCACTTTAATTTGTTCTTCAAAGCCCGGGTGAGAGATGTCCACCACATGCACCAGCAGGTCGGCCTCACGCACCTCGTCGAGGGTGCTCTTGAACGACTCTACGAGGTCGGAGGGCAGCTTGCGGATGAAGCCCACGGTGTCGGCCAGCAGGAAGGGCAGGTTGTCGATGGTCACCTTGCGGACGGTGGTGTCGAGGGTGGCAAAGAGCTTGTCTTCGGCAAAGACCTCGCTCTTCGAGAGCAGGTTCATCATCGTCGACTTGCCTACGTTGGTATATCCCACGAGGGCCACACGGATGAGTCGTCCGCGGTTCTTCCTCTGGGTGGTCTTCTGCTGGTCAATCTCTGCCAGCCGTTGTTTGAGCAGCGTGATACGGTGGAGGATGATACGGCGGTCCATCTCTAACTGCGTCTCACCAGGGCCACGAAGACCCACGGTGCCCTTGCCGCCACCGCCGCCTGAGCCACCGCCCTGACGCTCCAGGTGAGTCCACAAACGTTGCAGTCGGGGCAGCATGTAGCGGTGCTGGGCCAGCTCCACCTGAGCCTTGGCCTCGGCGGTCTGGGCTCGCATGGCAAAGATGTCGAGGATAAGGCTGGTGCGGTCGAGTATCTTCACCTTCAGTTCCTGCTCAATGTTGCGTATCTGCTTGGCCGTCAGCTCGTCGTCGAAGATGACCATGCCAATCTCCTCGTCGGCATCCTCCTGCTGTTTGATATACTCCTTGATCTCCTGCAGCTTTCCGCTGCCAACGTAGGTCACGCTGCTGGGGCCTCCCACTCGTTGTGTAAAGCGCCTTACGGTACGTGCACCAGCGGTTGTGGCCAGGAACTCCAGCTCGTCGAGATATTCTTTTGTCTTGGCCTCGTCTTGGTTCGGCGTGATGAGTCCCACCAGCACCGCTGTCTCAGTTTTGGCCTCGGAAATAACAAATTCCTTCATTCAAAATTGCAAAATATGTGAATTATGCTGCAAAATTAGCAAATCTTTGAGAAATACGCAAGCAAATAAAATAA
>JAGCNO010000047.1 GCA_017645905.1 Prevotella sp.
CGATTTCTTCCTTGCCCTTGATGTTCATCTTGAACTCCTGGTTACCAATCATGAAGCTCACGGGATCTTCCATTCCCTCGGTGTAAGGCTCGATGATGAGGTGCACCTCACCAAACTGTCCTGAACCACCCGACTGCTTCTTGTGGCGGTAGTCGGCACGAGCCATCTTCGAGATGGTCTCACGATATGGAATCTTGGGCTCCTGATACTCAATCTGAATCTTCTCGTTGTTCTCCATGCGCCATTTCAGCGTGCGCAGGTGGAACTCACCCTGTCCGTGAACGATGATCTGGCGAAGCTCCTTCGACTGCTCCACAACCCATGTCGGGTCTTCCTGGCGCATCTTGTTCAGGGCAGCCATCATCTTCTCGGTCTCGCTCTCATTGATGGCCTTGATGGCACGTGAGAACTTCGAGTTCGGGTACTGGATATAGTCAAACTTCCAGTCGGTGCAGTCCTTTCCGTTGAGGGTGTTGCCCGTCTTGACGTCCTTCAGCTTCACGGTACAGCCAATGTCGCCAGCGTTAATCTGGTCAACCTGTACGCGGTTCGTACCGGCGCAGGCATAGAGTGTTCCGATACGCTCCTTTGAGCCACGGTCAGCATTGGTCAGGTCGTCACCGCTCTTCACGGTTCCGCTCATCACCTTGAAGTAGGAAACCTCACCGATATGGGGCTCAATACCGGTCTTGAAGAAGAAGAGCGACTCGGGGCCGTTGCTGTCAGGAGCAATCTCCTGTCCGGCGGCGTTCTTCACCTTCGGCATCTCGCTGACGAAGGGAACGACGTTTCCGAGGAACTCCATCAGTCGACGCACGCCCATGTCCTTGGCGGCGCATACGCAGAAGATGGGGAAGATGCTGCGTGTGACGAGTCCCTTGCGGATACCCTCGCGCATCTCATCGGTGCTCAGCTCCATCGTGTCGAAGAATTTCTCCATCAGGGCATCGTCGCCTGCTGCGGCAGCCTCTACGAGCGCGTCGTGCAGGCCCTGAGCCTTGTCCATCTGGTCGGCAGGAATATCCTCAATGGTGGGTGCGCCACCCTCGGCCTTCCAAGTAAGTTTCTTCATAAGCAGCACGTCGATGACGCTGTTGAAGTCGGGGCCAGTGGCCACAGGATACTGCACGGGCACGCAGTTGGCTCCGTAGGTTTCCTGCAGCTGATGCAGAATCTGGTCGTAGTCACAATGCTCACGGTCGAGCTGGTTCACCAGGAAGATAACCGGCTTGTTAAGCTTGGCGGTGTTGCGGAAGGCGTTCATCGTTCCCACCTCGGGACCATACTGTCCGTTGACAAGGATGACGGCCTGGTCGGTGACGTTGAGGGCTGTGATAGCACCGCCCACGAAGTCGTCGGAGCCCGGACAGTCGATGAAGTTCAGCTTCTTGCCGTTCCACTCGGTGTGGAACACGGTCGAGAAGACCGAGTAGCCATACTCCTGCTCCACGGGGAAGTAGTCGCTCATGGTGTTCTTACCCTCCACGGTGCCGCGGCGCTTGATGATGCCGGCCTCGTAGACTAATGCCTCGGCAAGAGTGGTCTTGCCGCTACCCGCACTGCCAATGAGTGCAATGTTCTTGATCTCGTTTGTCTGGTAGACTTTCATAGTTTTTGGTAATAATATTTTGGTAATAATGTTAAAATTCAAATTTTGGGTCACAAAATTATTCATATTTCGGCACATAGCCAAGAAAAGCACAAAAATATTAAGCAAAATTATGATTATTCCACCCATAGTCCTAAATATTCTTGCAAAATTTTGGGGTCTCGATTCTTTGTAGTACCTTTGCAACTGTCTTTTCCATTACCAAGAATGACTACTGAACTACTAATACACTAATTATGAAGAAGAAATTATTGTTAGCAGCATTTGTGCTGTTTGTTTCAGACCTCTGGGCAGGCGACGTGAACGGCGACGGAGCGGTTGACGTGGCCGATATTGCAGCGATTATCGATGTGATGGCCGGAAATCCTAACCCCTCACCCCTCACTCCTAACTCATCTGCCGACGTGAACGGTGACGGAGCAGTCGATGTGGCCGACATCGCTGCGGTCATCAGCATCATGGCTGGTGAGCAGCCGCAAACCGGTCAGCAGGTGAACATCACCGAGGCCAAGGGATGGCATGAGACGGTCTATGCCAAGTGGGACCTCGTGGAGGGTGTCAAGGGCTACAACGTCTATATTAAAGGCGTACAGTATAACGACTGGACGAAGATAGACCAGCAGTTAGTGCGCAACTACGGCACGTATGGTCGGGCAGACGTGGTTGGCCTTATGGCTGGCACGTATGAACTGAAAGTGGCCGCCACAGACGAGGAAGGACAGGAGCTGGCCGACGTCAAGCCCGGCATGGTCAGCAGCTTGGAGGTAAAAAGCTACCCTCGTCAGGGCTTTGCCTTCATGGGCGGATATTCCCCTGGAGCCTATAACGCCGACGGAACGCTGAAGCAGGGCGCCAAGGTGTTCTACGTGACGAAGAAAACTGCCAAGACCATCTCGACCAGCGTTGTTACGTCTACAAAGGGCACCATCACCGAGTGTACCGGCATTCAGCACATCATCACCGCCTACGAGAAAGGTTGCGACACAACGCCCATCGCCTTCCGCTTCATAGGTCTTTTGGAGAAGGAAGACCTTGACTCCATCGGCAGCTCTGCGGAGGGCATACAGATAAAGGGTAGGAAGGCCGACTCAGAGATGAATATGACGTTGGAGGGTATCGGCGACGATGCTACCCTGAGGGGCTTCGGTTTCCTGGTGCGTAATACCAAGGGGGTGGAGTTCCGTAACATTGCCATCATGCGCTGCATGGACGATGGTATTTCGATGGACACCGACAACTCGAACATCTGGGTGCACCACTGCGACTTCTTCTACGGCAAGCACGGCAGCGGCGACCACGATAAGGGCGATGGTCAAGTAGACGTGAAGGCCGACTCGAAGCTAGTCACCGTCTCTTATAACCACTTCTGGGACACGGGCAAGACCAACATGTTCGGCATGAAAGACGAAAGTGGTCCTAACTACATCTCTTATGACCATAACTGGTTCGACCACAGCGACTCACGCCATCCACGTGTGCGTACCATGACGGTTCACGTGTGGAACAATTACTTCGACAATGTGGCCAAGTATGGCGTGGGTGCCACGACGGGCAGCAGCGTCTTTGTGGAGAACAATTACTTCCTGAAGACCAAGAAGCCTATCCTCAACTCCCTGCAGGGCACCGACGCGCTGGGCAGCGGCACATTCTCCGACGAGCAGCCCGGCTACATCAAGGCCTACGGCAATTACTTCGACCGCAGCGCCACCAACTTCAAATACTACACACAGAGCAATCCGACTACCACAGGCTTCGATGCCTACGAGGCCAGCAGCCGCGACGAGCAGATAACGGACGAGACGAAGCTCACCTATTTCATCAAGAAAGACGAAAAGGGCAATGTGAAAGCCGAGGTGCTGGCCAATCCCTACGCCTACAACAACTTCGACACCAACCCACAGCTCATGTACGACTACACTCCCGAGGCTGCTACAGACGTGCCCGAGACTGTCACAGGATTCTATGGTGCCGGCCGACTGAACCACGGCGACTTCGCCTACACTTTTAAAGACAATGTGGGCAATGACGATGAGGACTCGGCCTACGACAGCGTGCTGGGCGGATTGCTGGACAGCTACAAGACCAGCCTCGTGGGTCTGTTTGGCGAAGAGTCGCAGGGCGGAAACGTCGACCCCGTTGACCCCGATAACCCTGACAATCCCGATAACCCCACCGTTCCCGAAGGCACTATCCTTGCCAGCTTCGACGGTGCTCCCTCTAACAGCATGTTCACCGCCGCTGGAGACTATGGCGACGGAAAGAGCACCTACGAAGGCACTTATTGCAAGAAAGGCGTAAAGCTCAACTCTAAGGGCAGCGTCACCTTTACCCCGCAGAAGGACTACCAGATGACACTGGTGCTGGCAACTGCCAAGACAGGACGTGACGTGACCCTGAATGGGCAGAAGACCACCGTAGGCGGAAAGGAGAACGTTGAGGGGGCCTACTACGAGATGGAGCCCATCAGCATCGCCGCCGGAACACAACATGTGATTACGAAAGGTTCGGCCGAGAGCATCCTGATGTTCATCAAGCTGGTTCCAGTGGAGTAAATGAGACTGCTAAAACAACTGCTGAAACTGGAGGGGAAACCTATCCGAGGGCTGCTGTGGCTGGAGTGGGCCATGATAGTCTACGCCGTTCTCACCACCATTCTCATTGCCTTTACCTACAGCCGCTTGCACGAGCCTCTGCAGATGCTGTGGGGACGCGGCCAGGCCATCGTGATGACGCTTGCCCTGTGGGGAGCCTATCGGATATTTCCCTGTCGGCTGATGCTGTTCTGCAGGGTTGCGGGACAGATGATTTACCTCGGCTGGTGGTACCCCGACACGTTCGAGCTGAACCGCATCTGCCCCAACCTCGACCACATCTTTGCCCAGGCTGAGCAGACGCTCTTTGGCTTCCAGCCAGCGCTGACGCTATGCCACGATTTTGCCTCGCCGATTATCAGCGAGCTGCTGACGCTGGGCTACGTCAGCTACTACCCGATGATTGCCGCCGTGCTGCTGTTCTATTTCTTGTTCCGCTACGAGCGGTTCCTGCGCTCCGCATTCATCATCATGGCCTCGTTCTTCCTCTTCTACGTCATCTTCATAGCCCTGCCCGTCGCCGGTCCGCAGTTCTACTTCAAGGCTGTAGGTACCGACGTGATTGCTCAGGGAATATTCCCAGAACTGGGCGACTATTTCTACCATCTGCCCTTCGAAGTGACCAACCGAGATCAAGTGCTGCCCTTGCCAGGTTGGAAGGATGGTTTCTTCTACCACCTGCTCGTTGTGGCACATGATGCTGGCGAGCGACCTACGGCAGCCTTCCCCAGCAGTCATGTGGGTATTATCACCGTTGTGTTGTGGCTGGCATACGAAGCTCGTAACCGCTGGTTGCTTTGGATAATGATTCCCCTCGCCGTACTCATGTTCTTTGCGACATTTTACATCCAGGCGCACTATGCCATTGATGCTATTGCTGGTCTTATAGCTGGCACGCTGATGTACTTCCTCTTCCGCTGGGTTTATCACGAATAGTTATGATGAAGTCTTTCCTTGAACACGTAGCCGAAGACTTGCTTCGGAAACACTGTAGCGACTTGTCGAAGCTAACGGTGGTGTTTCCCAACAAGCGTGCCTCGCTCTTTCTTAATGCTCATCTTGCACGCCTTTCCGACCGTCCTATCTGGAGTCCGCACTATATTACCATTAGCGAGCTCTTCCGCCAGCATAGCAGCCGTACTGTAGCCGACCCCATCAAGCTGGTTTGTGAGCTGCACCGTTCCTTCACAGCAATGACGGGCTTCGACGAGACTCTCGACCATTTCTACAGTTGGGGACAGCTACTGCTCTCTGACTTTGACGACCTTGACAAGTGCATGGCCGATGCCGACCAAGTATTGGCTAACCTTCAGGACCTGCACGAGCTGGACAATACAGACTTCCTTACCGATGAGCAGAAAGAGGCCTTGCAGAAGTTCTTCTCCACTTTCTCGCCCGACCATACTACGCTGCTTCGTGAACGTTTCCTGCGTTTGTGGTCACACATGGCCGACATCTATCACGACTTCAACAATCGTCTGGCTCAGCAAGGGCTGGCTTACGAAGGTGCACTCTACCGCGAGGTGGTGGATACAATAAACGATAAACAATTAACAATAAACAATAACGGTCAATACGTCTTCGTAGGTTTCAACGTTCTCCAGCAAGTAGAGCAACGGCTATTCACTTATCTGAAGCGCGAGGGACTTGCACGCTTCTACTGGGATTTTGACGAATACTATAAGCAGAACGAGGCAGGAACGTTCATCGCCCAGAACCTGCTGCTCTTTCCTAACGAGCTTGGCAGTAAGGACGAGAGTATCTACAGCTGCTTCGCCCAGCCCAAGAACATCACTTTGGCATCTGCACCCACGGAAAACATCCAAGCCCGCTACGTCGCTCAGTGGCTTAACGGTCAAGGGTCGAAAGTTGAAGGCAATCCCATAGACACCGCCATTGTTCTTTGCGACGAGAAGCTCTTGGTTACCGTCATTCATTGTCTGCCTGAAGGAGTCGACCAGGTGAACGTCACTACGGGTTATCCTCTCTCCCAAACTCCTGCAGCTTCGCTTATTGCCACGCTTTTCGCCCTTCGTACCCAAGGCTACCAGCAAAGCCGCGACCGTTATCGACTGCGCCAGGTAAATGCCTTGTTGCGACATCCCTACGTTGCCGACCTCTCACCTCAGATTACCGAGTTGCAACGTGAACTGAGCGAGAAAAAGTTCTACTACCCCACCCCTTCGCAACTCTGCACCGACGATGTTACTACGCTGTTCTTTCGTTCTTTAGACACGGTAGACAATGCTGCCTTGCTTGGATGGATGATTGACGTGGTGAGAGCCGTCGCCACCCATTCACCTGCCCCAGACGAGACCTTCAATATCCAGACGGAATCACTATTCCGTTCCTATACCCTCCTCAACCGTCTGCTCTCCCTCATAAACGCCGGCGACCTTCAGGTGGATGTAATTACCCTGCAACGTCTCGTCTCCCAACTCATGCAGACAACCACCATCCCCTTCCACGGCGAACCTGCACAAGGGCTTCAGGTGATGGGATTGCTCGAAACCCGATGTCTTGACTTCCGACACGTGTTGCTGCTCTCCGCCAATGAGGGCAATATCCCCAAGGGCGTGAACGACACTTCCTTCATTCCTTATTCGCTGCGCAAGGCTTACGGGTTGACCACCGCTGACCATAAGGTTGCCGTATATAGCTATTATTTCCACCGTCTGCTGCAACGTGCTGACGATGTCACCATATTATATAATAATGCAACCAGCGACGGACATACCGGCGAGATGAGCCGTTTCGTGCTGCAGCTGATGGTGGAAGATAAACATCACCACATCGCTACCCGCTCTCTCCAAGCCCCACAGACGTTTGTTCCATTCCGGCCACAACCCGTGAAGAAAACTCAGGAGATGATGGAGAAGCTGCTCACACGCTTCTCCTCCTCAACGCTCACTCCCTCTGCCATCAACCGTTATCAGCGCTGCCCCTTGCAGTTCTACTACACCTACGTTCACGACCTCCGCGAACCTGACGACACCGACGATGACACCATAGACAACCGCATCTTCGGCAACATCTTCCACGAAGCTGCCCGCATTGTATACACCCGTCTGATGGAGAAGCGCCGTCAGATACTTGCTTCCGACCTTGAGCAGCTGCTGCGCAAGAATACAGACATTGAGCAAGCCGTTGACCAAGCCATCCGTCAGGAGCTCTTCCACCTTGATACAGGACGTATTCCCGACCTTAGCGGCCTTCAGCTCATCAACCGCGAGGTCATCATCCACTATCTTCGCCAGCTGCTCACCATCGACAAACGCTTGGCACCCTTCACCATCATCGGCTTAGAGAGCGACGTCAGCTTGCCTCTTACGACCCATCACATCACTACCGTCATTGGTGGCCGCATTGACCGTCTTGACCGCATCGTGAAGGACGGTAATGAGCAGATACGCGTTATCGACTACAAGACCGGCAGCAAAGTCCCTACGCCTCTTGCCGACGTGGAGGCCATCTTTCGGCAAGACCAGCTGAAGAACCACAGCGACTACTATCTCCAGACCTTCCTCTATAGCGTCATTGTCGCCCGTCAATCTTCAATCTTCACTCGGAATTCGGAATTCGGAATTCGCAACTCTTCAACCGTCTCTCCTGCCTTGCTCTTCATCCAGCATGCCAGAGCCGACGACTATAACCCTGTGCTGAAGTTCGGTAAGGACTATATCAACGACGTTGCCCCCTACGCTGAACAGTTCATGTCCCTGCTCACCCAAGTCATCGACGAGATATTCGACCCCTCCACTTCTTTCCTGCCTACGGAAGACCGTACACGCTGTACTAATTGCCCGTACCGACTGCTTTGCCAATGAGTTTATTATATCTGTTCGTCAGGGAAGTATTTGGCAAGGAAATCCCCTGGCTTCAGCGTCTCCATAGAACCTGCGAAATCGAAATCCTTGATATTGCGAGTTACAACGCAGTCGGCTCCAGCTTGTTCGGCAGAAAAGTATTGCAGAGCATCTTCAAAGTCGCGCGTTTCTAAAGCGAGTGCCCGGTCAACAGCTTTTTCACCAACAGGTACGATGGTGTATAATTCGCGGCTGAGTTTGATGGTCTTATAGAAATCAGATGCCGGAATAGTTTTTCGCGTGGAATATTTTATATTCGCTATGGACAAATCTGACACCAGCATGTTGATGCTGCCCTTAGCTGCCAACCCGAAAATTGCATAAGCTTCTGCAACTCCAACGGGTCTTCTCTCAATAAAATCGAGGAAGATGTTTGTGTCGATAAACACAGAGATTCTATTGTCCATACTTCTCCAGCATATATTCTTCCTTGTCTTTTTTCCAGTCAACGGTTTGACAAGCAGAGAATGCACCGCATAGGTTCTCTACCAATGTCAGGCGGCGTTTCTGTTCAGAGGTAAGTTCTTCTTTTTCCTTTTTCTTTGTGGGTACGTTCAAAGTTAGAAAGAGGTAGACCTTCTCCAGCAAGGCCGAGTCCTTGTCGTCAATCTGGTTTATCAGGTTCAATGACGACTGTTTCATTCCAATTGCTGTCATTTTCTTTGTTTTTTGAAGATTTATATAACCGGTCATTAATTATCGGCGGCAAAGATAATAAAATATTACGACACCGCCAAAATTTTTTGCTCATTCCTTTGGCTGTTCCGTTTTTTGTTCGTATTTTTGCAGAATGAACATTGAAGGACACTCTAAGAGCTATGTGCTGAGTACGCTGGCCGTAGGCGTGATGCTACTCTTTGCGGGCGGCATGATCTACGTTCTCTACCGGCCTCAGACGCTGCTGTTCTTCCACCTTGCCGGAGGGCTGGGACTGACAGACATCATCGGGCAATGGCGGCAGATGGCGACGGTGTGGAATCCCCCAGAGTTCACCATCTACTGTCTGCCCGCAGGATTATGGGCGTTGAGCTACGTGTTCATCATGGGGACGCTAACACAGGGGTTTCCTACCAAGCGCCGATGGTTTGCCGTCGCAGCTATCCCCCTGACAGGAATCGTCTCGGAAGTGATGCAAGCCCTGAGCATCATCCCCGGCACTTTCGACTGGGCAGACCTCGCACTCTACGTCCTACCACTAATTGCTTATGCAACGATAAACAATAAACGATAAACAATAAACAATAAACAATAAACGATAAACAATAAACGATAAACGATATGGGTAATTTTTTCACAAGCAAGCAGATTACGACCATCGCCATTTGTGTGGCCGTCATCTTCGTTGTCCTCGGTGTTCTCACCGTTTTGATTGAAGTTTCGGACGACGGCGAACAGACAGAGAACAACACAGAGACACGCTACGACTCTGACAACAATCAGCAGGGCAGCAACTACAAGTTTGACATCAAGTCGGAGGGTGTCGACGATGAGGCTCCCGACACTGATTCCGACGAGGTGAAGGTGAAGGAGCCCCTGGAGCGTGATCCCTACGAGGAGCTCGAGGAGCTGATTGGCCTGGAGAGCGTCAAGGAAGAGGTACGCTCGCTGGCCAACTACGTCAAGGTGCAGAAACAACGCGAACAGCAGGGACTGAAAAGCCCCAAGTTATCCTACCACCTGGTGTTCACCGGCTCTCCCGGTACGGGTAAGACCACCGTGGCACGTATCGTGGCTCGCATCTACAAAGACCTCGGCATACTGAAGAAGGGTCACCTCGTAGAGACCGACCGTTCAGGCCTCATCGGACAGTATGTAGGCCAGACGGCACCGCGTGTGAACATGATGTGCGACTCGGCCCTTAACGGCGTGCTCTTCATCGACGAGGCCTACGCCCTGACACAGGGAGGCCAGCAGGACTATGGCGACGAGGCTGTGGCTACCCTGCTTAAACGTATGGAGGATGACCGTGACCGCCTGGTCGTCATCGTGGCAGGATATACCGACGAGATGAAGGACTTCATCAACACCAACCCAGGCCTGCAGTCGCGCTTCAACCGATACATCAACTTCCCCGACTATACCCCCGCCGAGCTCTACGACATCTTCCTCATGTACCTCCGAAAGAACCAGTACAACATCAGCAGCGAGGGCTCCAGCTACCTCAAGCAGCAGCTCAAGAAAGCCGTAGAGCTTAAGGACCGTAACTTCGGCAATGCCCGCTTCGTGCGTAATGTCTTCGAGAAAGCCATCCAGTGTCAGGCCAACCGCCTCTCCAAGGAGCAGAACAACACGGCCGACGACCTCACGCTCATCAAGCTGGAAGACCTCAAGCAGGCCTTCAAGTAAAAAAATATTCGTTACTCATATACGTTCGGAATTAGACAAGCGAGATTCCCCACCAAAGCAGTAGGGAATCTCGCTTTTCAAATTCATCATTCCCCTCCCTACAAGGAGGGGCTGGGGAAGGGGCTCCTCCCTAAACAGGAAGAGGCCTGGTAATGGTCATTTTAGAGGGCGAATTTATAGCCCACGGTGAGCTCCACCATGTTGTTCTTGAGGTCCTTAACTCCAGGGGCTGAATCCTTGTTCACCTTCGTCAGACCGAGGTTGTAGCGCAGGTCGAGCACGATGGGGGTCTTGAACTGATAGGAGATGCCCATGGGGATAGAGATATTGACCGTCTCAAAATCGTCTTTCATGTCAATGTCAGAATCCACCTTTTTCCCGTCGCCCTCAGCTGTAGCCTTAGCGCTTGCATTGGTAAGGAAGCCGAACTGCACACCAGCTTTCACGGCAAAGTTCTTAAAGAGATAGAGGTTGGCCGTTACGGGGACATTGACATAGCCCAGCTCTATTTTGGCATCCTTCATTTTAACCACCTCTCCGTCAACGGGGATGTCGGTGTCCTTCCATCCACCACCTTGCAGCGAATAGTTCACGCCAGCAGCAAGGCTAAACTGGGGAGCCAGCTGATATTCAGCCTCCACGCCGAGAGAAGCGGCAGCAATGGGCGATTTGTCAAGGACCTTGTTGCGTGAAACACTTGCAACGCCAGTTTCAACAAGAGCCTGGCCAAGGGGAAGGTCGGGCATGTTGCTCAACCAGGAGACACCCACGCCGAGCTTCGGCTGGAGAGAGAACGTACCAGCCTCAAACTGGGCATTTGCACTTACTGTAGCCACCATCATAGCGGCAATCATCATAATCTTCTTCATAATCATTGAATTATTAAGTTAATAAAGCTATTCAACTTTTCAAATATCGCGTGCAAAGGTAAGCATTATTTCTGTTACACCAAAATAATTCGAGTTTTTTGTCATAAATATACCCCAAAAACAAACAATTATGGATATCACGAACAACTAAGCCGTTCTTTCTAATAGAATAAGCCGTTCTTTCTATGAGAAAAAGCCGTTCTTTCTCTGAGAGGCGGAATTAGACCGATTTGTGATTAAGACAAGAATGGGCAGGGTTTTTGCGATTTTTCCCTAATATGTTTTGTCATATCGCTGATTATTTGTAATTTTGCCGCCATTATGGACGACTACACACTTAACGAGCACAACAAGGAGGAGTTTCCCCCTGCCCACACCGCCGAGCACCTGCTGAACCAGACGATGATTCGCATCTTCGGTTGTGAACGCAGCTATAATGCCCATGTGGAGCGCAAGAAGAGCAAGATGAGCTTCCACTTGGACCACAAGCCGAGCAGGCAGGAAGAGAAGGAGATTGAACGGAGGATGAACGCCCTCATTGACGAGGACCTGCCCGTTACGTTCGAGTTTGTCACACGTGATGAGATTCCCTTCGACGTGAAGCTCGACCGCCTGCCGGGCGATGCCAGCGAGACCATCCGCCTGGTGCGCATCGGTGACTACGACGTGTGCCCCTGCATCGGTAAGCACGTGCGCTCTACGGCGCAGATAGGCCGCTTTGAGATGCTGGGCACGAACTGGGACGAACATGAGCGCTCCTTTCGAGTGAGGTTTAAAGTGATTGTTTAGATTAAAAATTGAAGATTATGAGTGACAGGCTTTACATTTTTGACACTACGTTGCGCGACGGCGAGCAGGTGCCGGGCTGCCAGTTGAACACGGTAGAGAAGATTCAGGTGGCGAAGGCCCTTGAGGCTCTGGGCGTGGATGTCATCGAGGCAGGCTTCCCCATCTCATCGCCTGGCGACTTCCACTCGGTGATAGAAATCTCGAAGGCTGTGACGTGGCCTGTCATCTGTGCTCTCACACGTGCTGTAGAGCGCGATATCGACGTGGCTGCCGACGCCCTGCGCTATGCCAAGCACAAGCGTATTCACACCGGTATAGGCACCAGCGACGAGCACATCAAGTATAAGTTCAACAGCAACCGTGAGGCTATTCTGGAGCAGGCTGTACGCGCTGTGGAGTATGCCCGGAGGTTCGTCGACGACGTGGAGTTCTATGCCGAGGATGCCGGACGCACGGACAACGAGTACCTGGCACGCATTGTAGAGGCTGTCATCAAGGCTGGGGCAACGGTAGTGAACATCCCCGACACGACGGGCTACTGTCTGCCTGAAGAGTTCGGAGGGAAGATTCGCTACCTCATGGAGCACGTCGACGGCATAGACCGCGCCATCATCTCTACCCATTGCCACAACGACCTGGGGCTTGCTACGGCTAATACCTTGGAAGGCGTACTCAACGGCGCACGTCAGGTGGAGGTGACCATCAACGGCATTGGCGAACGGGCCGGTAACACTTCGTTAGAGGAGATTGCCATGATACTGCGCTGCCACAAGGGAATAGACATCGACACGAACATCAATACCCAACGCCTCTACCCTACTTCACGTCTCGTCAGCTCGCTGATGAACATGCCCGTACAGCCCAACAAGGCTATCGTGGGGCGTAATGCCTTCGCCCATAGTAGCGGCATTCACCAGGACGGCGTGCTGAAGAACGCCCATACCTACGAGATTATGGACCCCCGTGACGTGGGCATCGACTTAGACAGCATCGTGCTGACAGCCCGTAGCGGACGTGCAGCGCTGAAGCACCGTCTGCATGCCTACGGCGTGGAAGTGAGCGACGAGAAGAAGGTGGACAAGATTTACGAGAAGTTCCTGCAGCTGGCCGACCTGAAGAAGGAGGTGAGCGATGCCGATATCCTGATGCTTGCCGGTGCCGATACTGCCGACCAACATGCCGTGAAGCTCGACTTCCTGCAGGTGTCGTCGGGCAAGGGCGTGAAGAATGTTGCTGCCATAGGCCTCGACATCAGCGGACAGAAATTTGAAGCGGCATCGTCAGGAAACGGTCCCGTTGATGCCGCTATCAAGGCTTTGAAACGCATCATCATGAAGCAGATGACGCTCAAGGAATTCACCATCCAGGCCATCTCGAAGGGCTCCGACGATGTGGGAAAGGTGCACATGCAGGTAGAGTACGACGGACGGCTGTATTACGGCTTTGGTGCCAATACCGACATCGTTACTGCCTCCGTAGAGGCCTATATTGACTGTATCAATAAGTTTAAGCAGTAATTACATTCTTTCGGGCACTTTGATGCCGAGGAGTCCCATTCCGTTCTTGATGATTTTTGCCACGTTGCGGGCCAGGACGAGGCGCAGGTTGCGCTTCTGCTCGTCGGGCTCGTTGAGGATGGAATAGTCGTGGTAGAATTGGTTGAAGACCTTCGTCAGCTCGTAGCAGTAGTTGGCAATGCCCGAGGGTGAATAGTCCTTTCCGGCCTGCTCTACGGCAGCGGTGAACTCCGACATCTTCTGGATGAGTTCGGTCTCCTTCTCCTCTAATGAAGAATGAAGAGTGAAGAGTGAAGAATTTGCTGCCGCTGAAGAATCGCCACCAGATGCAAATTCTTCATTCTTCATTCTTAACTCTTCATTTTTCCTAAGGATGCTCCTGATTCGGGCGTGCGTATACTGTATGAACGGGCCGGTATTGCCATTGAAGTCTATCGACTCCTCGGGGTTGAAGAGCATGTTCTTGCGGGCATCGACCTTGAGGATGAAGTACTTCAGGGCGCCCATGCCTACGATGCGGGCTATCTCACGACGATCCTCCTCGGTCATATCGGCAAACTTGCCAAGCTCCATCGAAGTCTTGTAAGCATCCTCCACCATCAGTGCCATCAGGTCGTCGGCATCGACAACCGTTCCCTCGCGGCTCTTCATCTTGCCGTTGGGCAGCTCCACCATACCGTAGGAGAAGTGCGTCAAGTCCCTACCCCACTTGAAGCCCAGACGGTCAAGCAGGATGCTGAGCACCTGGAAGTGGTAGTTCTGCTCGTTGCCCACCACGTATATCATCTTGTCGATGGGATAATCCTCGTAGCGCATCTCTGCGGTTCCGATGTCCTGCGTCATGTAGACGCTGGTGCCGTCGCTCCTTAGCAACAGCTTTTGGTCAAGACCCTCGTCGGTGAGGTCGGCCCACACGCTGCCATCCTCTTTTCGGAAAAAGAGTCCCTTGCTGAGGCCTTCCTCCACCTTTGACTTGCCGCGCAGGTAGGTCTGGCTCTCGTAGTAAATCTTGTCGAAACCAACGCCCATCTTCTTGTACGTCTCGTCGAAGCCTGCATATACCCAGTTGTTCATCTTCTCCCACAGGGCACGCACCTCGGCATCGCCCTGCTCCCACTTGACGAGCATCTCATGAGCCTCCTTGATGAGCGGAGCCTCCTGCTTGGCCTTCTCCTCGTCCATGCCTTGGGCAACGAGTTGCTTGATTTCCTCGCGGTAGTGCTTGTCGAAGAGCACGTAGTAATCTCCGATAAGATGGTCACCCTTCTTGCCCGACGATTCGGGAGTCTCGCCGTTGCCCCACTTCAGCCAGGCAAGCATCGACTTGCAGATGTGTATACCCCTGTCGTTCACGATGTTAGTCTTGACGACACGGTTGCCGTTGGCCTCCAAAATCTTGGCCAAGCTCCAGCCCAGCAGGTTATTGCGCACATGGCCTAAGTGGAGAGGCTTGTTGGTATTCGGGCTGCTGTATTCAATCATCACGAGGGGAGAATCCTCGTTGGCAGTCTTCATGCCAAACTTCTCGTCTTTGTCGATTGCCTCTAAGAGTTGCAGCCAAGCACCTTGTCCAACAGAGAGGTTGAGGAAGCCCTTCACGACATTAAACTTCTCTACGGCAGGGCAGTTGGCCACCAGATAGTCGCCTAACTCCTGAGCTGTCTGCTCAGGACTCTTGCGCGCCATCTTTACGAAGGGGAACACCACGAGCGTGAGGTTGCCCTCAAACTCGCTTCTTGTCTTTTGCAGCTGCACCATCTTCTCCGGAACGTCTTGTCCGTAGAGGCTCTTCACAGCCTCCTGCGCAGCCTTGCTAATCAGTGATTCGATATTCATTATTATTTATAGGAATAATTCGTTTTTTATTCGTTGTTAATCTGCCAATACGAAGTCCAGCTGCCGGCGCTCCAGGTTAGCCCGTGCCACCTTGATGCGGACGGCATCGCCCAGCTGGTATTTGCGGTGGTGACGACGTCCCACAAGCTGGTAGTTCTTCTCGTCGAACTCATAGTAGTCGCCATCGAGGTCGTGCATGCCTACAAGACCCTCGCAATGGTTCTCGTCTATCTCGCAGTAGATGCCGTAGGACTGCACACCCGAGATGTGAGCATCGAACTCCTGCCCCACCTTGTCGGCCATGAACTCCACCATCTTGTACTTAATGCTGTCGCGCTCGGCATACTGTGCCGTCTGCTCCATGTCGCTGCTGTGCTCGCAGAGCTCCTCGTAATGCTCCTGATTTGCCGAGCGTCCTCCCTCCTGATAACGGGTCAGCAGACGGTGCACCATCGTGTCGGGATAGCGGCGTATGGGCGAGGTGAAGTGCGTGTAGTAGTCGAAGGCCAGACCATAGTGCCCGATGTTGTGGGTGGAGTACTTGGCCTTCATCATTGCCTTCAGGGCCACGCTCTCTATGAGCTTCTGCTCGCGCTTGCCCTCTGCATCGCTCATCAGCTGGTTCAGGCTCTTCGAGATAGCCCCCTTAGTACCCGTAGTCTTCACCTTGTAGCCAAAGGGAGCAACGATAGCACGCAGGTTCTCTAACTTCTGCGGGTCGGGCTGGTCGTGCACTCGATAGACGAAGGTCTTCTTCGATTTACTATTCGGCGATTTGTTGATTTCTGTTTTATTGGCAGACTTGCTGTCATAGCCACCGTGATAGCTGTACTCCTGACTGCCCAGCTCTCCGAAGGCAATAGCCTCCGATACCGTACGGTTGGCCAGCAGCATGAACTCCTCGATAAGCTGTGTGGCGAGGGTCGACTTCTTGAAGAAGCAGCGTGTGGGCTTTCCGTCCTCGTCAACATCGAAGTGCAGTTCCTCACGGTCGAACTTCACGGCTCCGTGCTTGAAACGACGCTCACGCAAGGTCTGAGCCATCTTACTGATCAGACGCAGCTCCTGAGCGTAGTCGCCGTCCTTGCCCTCCAGGATGTCCTGAACCTCCTCGTAGGCATAGCGACGGTTACTGCGTATGATGGTGTGTGCCAAGTGCCAGGACTTGATGTTTGCCTCCTCGTCCATTTTGAAGATGACGCTGTAGCACAGCTTGTCCTCGTCAGGACGCAGCGAGCAGATGAAGTTACAGAGGCGCTCAGGCAGCATGGGGATGGTACGGTCTACGAGATACACGCTCGTAGCCCTTTGCTGTGCCTCACGGTCTATGATGCTGCCCTCGGTGACGTAGTGGGAGACATCGGCAATGTGGACGGCAACCTCAAAAACGGACCCTCCCCCTTGCCCCTCCCTGTATGGAGGGGAGTAGTTACTTTTAGTATCAGATTTTTCAGCGAAAGTAGTATTTACTCCCCTCCCTGCAGGGAGGGGCTGGGGGGTGAGTCTTCTAATTGAGAGCGCGTCATCAAAGTCTTTCGCATCCGCCGGGTCTATGGTGAAGGTCAGCACGTCGCGGAAATCCTCGCGTCGGCCAATCTCCTCGGGAGTAATGCCGGCATCAATCTTATTGGCAGCCTCCTCCACACGCTGCGGATATTTATAGGGCAGCCCGTACTGCGCCAGTATAGCGTGCATTTCTACGGTATTGTCACCCTGTCGGCCGAGCACGTCGACGACCTCTCCCACGAGGCTCTTCGACTCTGCCGACGGCCATTGGGTAATCTTCACCACAGCCTTCTCGCCCGTCTTGCCGCCCTTCAGTTTCTTCTTCGGAATGAGGATGTCCTGCGCGAAGATGTTGCCCTCGGCATTGAGGAAGGCAAAGTCTTTCTCCACCTGCAGGATGCCCACAGCCTGGTCGTGCTTGCGCTCCAGAATATCGGTGACCATAGCCTCCTTGATGTGGTTCTGCCTACGGGCCATAAAGGCCACCCGCACCCGGTCGCCAGTCAAGGCGAACATCGAGTTGCGCTCTGCCACGAAGATAGGCGTTCCGCCGTCGTCGGGTATGAACGTGTTCTTACCGTTAGCCTTGCGCAGGAAGGTCCCCTCCTGCACCTGTGTCTTCAGGTTCAGCTTGTAGGCACCCTCTCCGGCCTTCGAGAGCCAGTCGTCCCACGCCATTTCCTCCATCACGTCCATAGCCAGCATCTTAGCCGGATGGGTGTCCAGCTTCAGGGCCTTGAATATCTGCTTCGTCGTCAGCGTTTCGCCAGGATGAGCCTGGAAGAGCGCCTGCACCATATCTGCCACGATGCTCTTATTGAGCCTTCGGCCTCCTCTTTTCTTTCCCATGGTAATAATGTGTTTAGTTTCTTAATTGCTAATAAATACAACACTATTTCACCTGTCTGGCTTGCTCTTCCGGCTCCATCCGTGTGTCCCAGAAGGCAACGATGTGGATAGTGTCATTGTCTATAAGGTAGATATCTTGTTCAAGTTATTAATAATGATACTGCGATACGTCTGAACTCGTCCAGTGAAGAGCGGGTCTATCTTTCCGATATTCGGACTGTCACGCAACGTTTTCGTGCTCTGGCGAACTTCCTGAAGGAATCGTATCTTACGTATACTGCCAAATTCTTGTCGAATATACTCAGCAACTTGGTCACGCTGCCTGATGGCATTCTTTTGCCAAATCACTCTCATACTGCTTCAGCCATTTCAAGTTCCTGCTGCTCTTCACGCTCCAGCTCGTCCCAAACTTCCTCGTCGGGGATGCCTTCTCCTGCTGCGATTTCCCTTTCTGCCTCATCGAGCATAGCATTGATTTCGTCCATCGTATAGCGTTTAAGCGGAGACTTCTCCTGCTGCTTGGCATATTCTGCCAGTTGTGTGCTCAGCCAAATCATGCTGCTTGGCGAGAGTGTGCCAGTCAAATAGTCCCGCAGGCTTTCTAATGATGCTCTACTCAAAATTGTTCCCTTTCTTTTGATTATTTTCTTTAGCCACTACTTTTACGCTGCAAAGTTACGAAAAAAAGGATTATCGGCCAAACAATCCTGACAAAAAAATGATGTCTTCTGTAATTGACTTAACGGCAGCAACAGACTTTGAACGGCTCTCTCTCATAGAAAGAACGGCTTTTTCTCATAGAAAGAACGGCTTATTCTATGAGAAAGAACGGCTTTTTCCATGAGAAAGAACGGCTTTTTCTACCATATAGAACGGTTCATACTTTTCCTTCCCTCACGAGTGCGCTCCAAAGGGAGTGTCGGGCTTCGGGATTGGCGGTGATGACGCTGTCGAGGAGTTGGCGCATAGCGGTTCGCTGGGTGTCGTCCTCATAGGGACAGAGCTTCACCTGCTTCTCATAGCCCCGCAGTTCGGCATAGCGGATGATGTCAGCCTCTTGCACTAAGCAGAGCGGGCGGATAATCTGTAGCGGCATCTTGTCCATCTGCAAGCAGGCGGGCATCGTCTCGAAGCGACTTTGGAAGAAAAGGTTCATCAAGGCTGTGGTGAGCAGGTCGTCCTGATGGTGGCCGAGGGCAATCTTGTTACAGCCCAGCTCCTGCGCCAGGTTGAACATCTGCTTGCGGCGCTGCCAGGAACAGAGGAAACAGAAGGGCTTGGAGTGTGAAGAGTTAGGAGTTAGGAGTGAAGAGTTAGGAGTTGGGAAGTTGGTGGTGACGATGTGCAGCGGCACGTCAAGCTCCTGACAGAACCTTTCAAGGTAGGCAGTCGAGGTGTGATAGTCCACTTCAGCCATGCGCACGTGGATAGCCTCGACGGTGAAGCGCGGGTGGTGTATCTTTGCCCTGCGGCCCAGCATCTCTAAGAGGCACAAGGAGTCCTTGCCTCCCGAGAGTCCCACCAGAACGTGGTCGCCGTCGGCCAGCAGACCATAGGTGGCAAAGGCTTTTATGAAACGCTCACGGATGCGCTTCTCCAACCGTTTCTCTTCTTCTGTCACCATTCTTTACTTCATGAAAACAAGATAGACAGCACAGATGATGAGGATAAAGGCCAGGATGTGGTTCCAGTGCAGGTGGTTCTGGAACATGATGTTGGCAATGACGGCAAAGACAGCCAGCGAGATACACTCCTGCACCACCTTCAGCTGCACGAGGTTGAAGGGGCCGCCGTTCTCAATAAATCCCAGACGGTTAGCCGGCACCTGACAGCAGTACTCGAAGAAGGCAATGCCCCACGAAAACAGGATAACCCCCAGCAGGGGCCAGTTGTTGGAGACGCCCGTCTCCTGAAGCTTCAGGTGGCCATACCAGGCCAGCGTCATGAAAACATTGCTCAGCAGCAAGAGCAAAATGGTGTAAAGTCCATTCATATACAATAAACAATAGACAATAAACGATAAACAATAGACAATAAACAATAAACATGTATTGCGTAAAGCGGCTGCAAAGGTAAGCAATTCCACCGATACCACCAAAAAAAATGAAAAATGA
>JAGCNO010000048.1 GCA_017645905.1 Prevotella sp.
CGGTAAGGTGGTGAAGAGCGACCCCGAGGAGTGGCTTCCCTTAACAGAAGCTGCAAATGCCAAGATTGACCTCCCCGCACGCGGTGTATGGTCTATCGTTATTGGTATTGAAGAAGATGGTCTTCTGATTAGCTTTGAGCAGCTTGAGGGTGACCAGATTGTTGAGCTTGAGGCAATCGATGTCGTTCCCAACCCCGAAGTGATTGTCCTGAAGGGTATGGCTCGTGACTTCACCTCAACTGAGAAGCCCGCAGTGGAAGCAGTGGAAGCCAATCCTGAGGAGGGAATCGAGGCTGTTGAGGCTCAGCCGGCCGGTACAGGTCAGCCTTGGGACAACCAGTTCTTCATTCTCGCCAACCGTACTCTGGCAAAAGGTGAGGTGACCATTATCGAGTTCGACTATGTAGGTTCTGTTGATGCTAAGGTCACTACGCAGCTCCATGGCCAGCCTGGTGGCTACCTGCACTATGCTGCTATCGGTGATGTAAACTTCACTACAGAGGAGCAGCACTTCAAGGCTACCTTGACCGTTCCTGATGAGGGTGACGGCATGCAGTCCATCGCCTTCAACATGGCTGAGATTCAGGGTGCCTGCGACTACACCATCAAGAACGTTCAGTGGTATGTGTTTGACGAGTCATTGGGCGAGGGCAAGACTTATGAGAGCCTGATTAACATGGAGGGTGTTGAGAACTTCATTGTCAAGGAAGGTGCAAGCTCTCAGCCGCACGTGTTCGGAACCATCTATAACATGTTCATCGTTGGTGAGCTCACTGGTGGCTGGCCCGCAGTGAGCGAGAATGGCTTTGAGAACTGGAGCGTTGCCAAGGCTATGACCCGCAGCGCTGAGAACCCCAACATCTATACGCTCGCTACCGAGGTCGAAATCGTCAACGAAGGACAGTACGACTACAAGGCAACTGCCAACAGCCGCTGGGGATTCTACGAGCTTCCTATGGACGGCAACCAGAACTGGGTCTTCGAGGCTGGACGCAACTATCCTGTAGGCAAGTACGACCTGCTCTTCACCGCCAATACCGAGGAGAATTCACTGACGCTTGAAGTCACTCCTAAACAAGCAGAAGGTGTGAAGGGTGACGTCAATGGTGACGGTGCTGTCGACGTGGCCGACATCTCGGCTGTCATCAGCTGCATGGCCGGTGATGCAACCTACAATGCTACTGCCGACGTGAACGGTGACGGCGCTATCGACGTGGCCGACATCTCGAGCATCATCACCATCATGGCTGATCAGGCACGCCGTGCTGCCATGCTCATCGGTGAATAACACCTTATGATGCTAAGCACATTGCTGATAGCATAAATATTAACAGAAAGTCCGCTGCGCCTTCCGACGCAGCGGACTTTTTTTCGTGTCCCTTCAATGCCTACCGAGGCGGCAATTTGAAAAAGCCGTTCTTTCTACCAGAATAAGCCGTTCTTTCTACCAGAATAAGCCGTTCTTTCTATCCGAAAAAGCCGTCCTTTCTCTCTGACCCCACAGAAAAAGGGGAACCAGGGTGGATTTTTAATTCGTCATCTTTCTGACGTGATTACAAAACAATTACAAAACACCTGTTTCTGGTAAAATACGACTTTCTTATCCCGAACTGGGGTCTCTATAGTTTCTATAGCATCTATAGTATCTATAGCGAAAGGGTGGGAACTGTGTTTTCTGCGCTAAATCGAGAATCCTGCGCAATAACTTAGACTGCTTTTTTTGTTTTTTCCTTTGTTTTCAAGCAAAAACAGTAACTTTGCATGAAATTTTGGCATGACATAGTAACCGTCACCATTTTACCAGCCATAAGAATGGCTGGCTACCCCTATCAAATGCCTACGGCATCACTATGCTGAACTTCCGAAACTTGATTTTATTTATTTACCCTTTTAAAAACAAACAAGATGAAAAAGAATTTCTTCAGGATGTTTGCCGCCATCCTCTTCTGCGGCGCAATCGCAACCGTGTTCACTGCTTGCAGCAAGGACGACGATGACAACAACAACAACAACCAGCCCACTCCCGAGGCTCAAAAGAACATAGCCAAGACTGCCAGCGCCTGGTTTGAAGTGATCATGGGCCAGGACGTGCTCGAAGTGTTTGATGTAGAGGTCACCACCATCAGTCCCTCTATCGGGGAGTCAACCAAGAAGCTCACAAAAAGCTCTTTCAGCTTCGCCGATAGAGAATGTAGCGTAAAAGACCCCGGTAGCCTGGTGTTTGCCATGAGCGTAAAGGTTACACCTAAGGCAGGTTTTACCCCCGATGCTTCGAAGACCTACAATTTAGGATTGGATTCTGACTTTGCCTATCTTGTAGTTAATGAAAAGAATGAACCGCTGGTAGGCCATCAGGGAGT
The DNA here is from genome assembly GCA_017645905.1 of Prevotella sp. Taxonomy (GTDB): domain Bacteria; phylum Bacteroidota; class Bacteroidia; order Bacteroidales; family Bacteroidaceae; genus Prevotella. Next base: position 2,361 of record JAGCNO010000048.1, read on the forward strand.
GGGTCCTGTTGCCTTTAGCGCAATGAATGTCCCTGGCGACAAATTGGCTGACCGAATCGAGCGGTTTGCTGAGTCATGGTCTCTCGCGTTACAGAAGGTGGAGGTCTACAAGACCTATTACGTCTTAAACGGAACCAGGGTTGATTTTTAATTCGTCATCTCTCTGACGACAAAACAATTACGAAACACCCGTTTCTGGTAAAATAATATCGCACCCGTCACAGATTGGCGGGTGCGATAATTTTTTATATGTGTTGGTGTCTGTGCAGCTCCGTTACATTCAGTTTCCCCTTCGTGCCTCGTAGACCTCTTCGATGGTCATCGGCTTTTTGATGCTGCCTAAGAGACGGGCTCCTGTGGGGGTTATCACGTAGTTGAGCTCATTGCGCAGCCCGGTGAAGTCGCGCCAGGCATCGAGCTTGTCGTAGCAGATGAAATCCTCGAACAGATGCTCTGCCCGCCACTTGTCCATGAGCTCGGGAATGAAATAGATGCCCGGCTCCACGGTGAACACGAAGCCCGGCTCCAGCGCCCGGGCCAGCCGCAATGACTTGAAGCCGAACTGCCGGCTCTTCGTCATCCCCTCGGCATAGCCTACATATTGTTCACCCAGGTTCTCCATGTCGTGTACGTCGAGTCCCATCATGTGGCCTAGCCCGCAGGGGAAGAACATCGCGTATGCACCTGTCTCCGCAGCCTCGGCGGGGTCGCCTTTCATCAGTCCGATGCGTTTCATGCCCTCTGCTATTTTCGTGGCGGCGGCAATATGAGCCTCACGGAAGGGCATACCGGGCTTCAGCTTGTCGACGGCGGCATAGAAACTCTCTAAATGGATATTGTACACCTCAGCCTGACGGTCAGAGAAGCGCTCGCCCACAGGCATCGACGACGACAGGTCGCCGGCATAGTGCTCTTTAGTCTCGGCTCCGGCATCGAGCAGGAAGATGTCGCCCTCCCTCAGCTCGTGGATGAACCCATGATTGTGGAGCACCTGTCCCTGCACCGTGGCGATGGTCGGGAAGGCCAGTGAATGACCGTGGCGGCAGGCAACCTCCTCGACGGCAGCAGCCACCTGCGACTCATGTATTCCCGGGCGTACCAGGCGGTAGGCGGCTAAGTGCATCTCGGTACTCAGGTCCACCGATGCCTCGATGGCCTGTATCTCCTCCTCGTCCTTGTGGTTGCGCTGCGCTACGATAGCCTTGATCAGCGCCACAGAGGCCATGTCGGTCTGTGCCTTCGGCTCCACGCCGAGCAGCTCCCACAGCCACACACGGTGATCGCCTCTGTAGGGCGGCAGGAAGTGTACCGTCTGTCTCTTGCCGATAGCCCTCTCCACATAGCTTTTCAGTTCGCTCAGAGGCATCGTCTTCGATACGCCTATGGCCGATGCCTTCTCGCTGAGTGTCGGCTGAAGGCCTGTCCAGACGATATCGTCGATGGTCAGCTCATTGCCGAACACAATCTCCGTGTCAGCATCAATGTCGATGACGGCGGCCAGACCAGCATAGTCGAGGCCAAAAAAATACAGGAAGGTGGAGTCCTGGCGGAAACGGTAGGTGTTGTCGGCATAGTTCATGCCCGTCTCGTCGTTGCCCAGGAAGAGCAGCAGCCCGCTGCCCATGTCCTTCTTCAGTGTAGCCCTGCGGCGGATATATGTCTCTTTTTTCATAGTTGGTGCAAAATTACGAAATTAGTCGGATATGGCCAAATTTTATTGCAGATTTGTTAGTTTTAGGTGGTTTCTGTTAATTCGTTAAATTGTGCGCAGCCACTCCCCTCCCATGCAGGGGAGGGGTAGGGGTGGGGTCAGTAATTATTTTGTCCATACTTTGAGCCATCTTCTCTCATAGTTTGAGCCGTTCAAACTATGAGTTTAATCCGTTCTTGCTCCGCTTCGCTACGCAAGCGTCTCCTTCGTCGCCGAGCGCGGACTGTGAGTTTAATCCGTTCTTGCTCCGCTTCGCTACGCAAGCGTCTCCTTCGTCGCCGAGCGCGGACTGTGAGTATAATCCGTTCTTGCTCCGCTTCGCTACGCAAGCGTCTCCTTCGTCGCCGAGCGCGGACTGTGAGTTTGAGCCGTCCAAGGTCTGAGACCTCCCAAATGACCGTTTCGGGTTTAATCCATCCTTGGCATAGCGTATCGTGCCAAAATGGCTAAATAAGCTACGAAATGGTCAAAAATCACGTTAAATACAAGAAAGTATGACGCTATTTCCTAAAAATGTTGTACTTTTGCACCCGTGTTCTTGGAACACGACTTTTTGTTGCTCAATTTCTCCGACGAACCGCGACCTCTAACGAGATTTTTACGAGCAAAACCAAATATCCATAGGAGCTGCGCATCTTGGCGCAGACTCTACCATAGGATATTTGGGGCCGTCGCGGGCCTGTCGGAGAATATGGACGGGGCCTGCGCTTTCTTTATGCCCATATTGTTAGTGCTCTTCCCGCAAGATTTAGAGATGAAAGTATTAACAATTAACCCCAATAAAGAACAATTTAAAAACAATGAGAATTATGAGACACATCAAACGAACATTCAATCTCATCCTTACCCTCGCCGCGATGCTCACGATGGCGCAGACGGCTTGGGCGGCAACGGAGACGAGAACTGCGACGTGGTACTTGGACGGTGGCTCGTCTGGTAAGACGACGCTGCAGGGCACTCATGTGCTAATCAGTGGAGGTATGACGCTAGAGTACAAGAACAACGATCCGTCAAATAATCCGATTTTTTTAAGTTCAGGTTCAAAAAGTACATACTTCCGTACCGATATAATTGGAAATGAAGGATTCCTTGAGTTCACAAATTTGGTTGGAACCGTGACTAAGGTTGAACTTACCAATTTCCGATTCGCTCCAACTGGACATCAAATGTATGTGGGCATCGACATGAGCACGCCACACAATGCCACCAAGTTATTGCATCTGCAAGGGGATAGCAACGACTATGACTATGCATCCATCTATACGACTGCTGCCTCCAGCGCAGCAACATTCGAGGGCAGCTTAGATGTAAGCGAGTCAACTCCTTTGAAAATAATGTTTTCCGGTACTGCGGGAACAAGTGGAAATTTTAATTTTAAAGACGGAACCATTATTGTGACTTATGAAGTCGAGGTGGAGGACACCTCCGACCCTGGTCATACGTTCACCTTTGCCGTCAACTCTAGCAATGATGCTGTAACCGCTACATGCACTGAGGGTAGCAACTATCACACCTGTGGCCTCACCAATCGACAAGTCACAATGCGGCTCGTAGCCAATGACGTTTCTTATGACGGAATCAGCCATTACGCTTCGCTTGACCAGACGGCCTTCAACGCTGCGGGTATTACCGACATTGCCGCCACGTTCAGTTATAAGAACAAGGCCACTAACGAAGTGCGCACTAATGGTGAGTACGAAGTGGGCTTATACATAGTCACAGCTACCGTCACCATCAATGGCACAAACTACATGCTGACCAAGGACTTCAGTATCTTGGCAGGATATAAGGTCAACAACAACTACTCGCAGTTCAGCCTGAGCAAGATTTCGGCTTTGGAGGGCGAAGCGATGAGCATCACCTATATGCAGCAGATGGACGAGATACTTGAAGGGCTGACCCTGACGGGCGCAACGTCGGGCAATAACATCGTCTATAACCAGAGCGGCAACACCTACACGTTCAATATGCCTGCAGAGAATGTGAACCTCAGCGCTACGTTTACGTATCCGCTGAATGAGAACAACATCACGCAGAACGGCGACACCTACACCATCAAGACTGCCGAGGGCTGGAACTACTTCTGCCAGCGCATGGAGGTGGACGGCGACTTGAACGGTTTCAGTGGCAAGACCGTGATGCTGGGTGACAACATCACCGTGACAACGATGGCAGGAAGCACAGACCGTCCGTTCAAAGGCATGTTCGACGGCGACGGCCATACGCTGACTTTCAACTATACTGCCGATATGCCTAATTGCGCCCCATTCCACATCACTAACGGTGCCACCATCCGTAACCTGCACGCAACGGGACAGATTGATGGCGGTATTTGGCACTACATGGGCGGTCTGGTAGGTTCTGCCAGCGGTAATCTCACCATTGAGAACTGTCGCGTCAGCACCCAAATCAGTAGCACCATCAACGGTGAAGCGGGGCACGGTGGTATCGTGGGTTACGTACAGTATACGAACTACCTCGAAGACTGCAACATCACGGGCTGCGTGTTCGACGGACTCATCTACAACTCGAACACCTGGAACCAGACTTATGGCTGCGGCGGATTCATCGGCGCCATGTCGCAGTACGGATATGCCATACTGAAAGACTGCCTCTTCCTGCACGGCCAGTACGACAACAATGGCAACAAGTGCGAACTCTACTGGGGATATGACAACGACAGGAACAGCACCTTCTTCCACCGCAGCAACGGCTACGGCGAGGGTACTTTGACCAATTGCTTCTACGTCGGCACACGCGGCCTGAAGCAAGGATCGCCCGCTGTGGAATCGGCCACTGCCCCCACCAACTTCGCCCACTTCGGCGACCCGACGACCGACTACGGCTTCCTGAAGGTGTATGGCCACACCATGGTCTTCGGCGGCAAGTACTACACGCCGACATACGGTGATCTGGTGGAGCAATACAGCTACAGCGGGGAGAAGAGCTACATCATCGAGTACGACGACAAGCCCCTCGGCATCCCCGACATCGCGTCGCCACTGTGGGTGCCCTTACTGTGCTACAAGCGCACGTTCACCAATGGAAAGCCCGTGACGGTGATGATGCCGTTCAACTTCACGAAGAGCGCCTTCAAGAAGAGTGGCTCCAGCGACGGTCTGACAGGTCATTTCTATGAGTTCAAGGGCATCCATCTGGACCCGCAAACGAGCAAGTGGACGGCCGTGATGGGAGAGCCTGACAATCCCGAAACGACCACGATGACGGCCAATACGCCGTACCTCTACGTACCTGACGATGAACCGGAATATTGGTACATCGATAATGGCGGCTCCGGTGTCAACATCTTCACCCAGGACAACGGCGGCGGCAATAAGGTGACCCCGTATGACGGCAGCAACGAGTCATTCCGCTGGAACAAATGGGACTTCATCGGCACCTACCAGCCGCGCTACTGGTACGACGGTTCGGACAGCGAACATCCAGCAGAGAACATAGGCGAACTCGGCAAGGTGTATGGCTTTGCAGGAGCGACTAAGGAGGTGCAAGGAGTATACAACAACATGATTACCGTCGAGGCTGGCGAATTCGTGAGGGCGAAGAGCGGCGCAAAGATCCGTCCCACGTCGTGCTACCTGATGTGGACGGGCTACGAGCCCGACTATGCCCCCGCCCGCGGCCTGACTCGCGGCGCAGCGGCTACGGAGGAACTGCCGCAGCGCATCACCGTCAAGCTCGTAGCGGCTAACGGCGACATCGACGCCATCGGCGAGATTGACACCACGACGGGCGAACTGTCGTTCGACGGATGGTACACCCTCGACGGTGTTCACCTCGACGGCAAGCCTACGAAGAAAGGTCTGTATATCAACAACGGAAAGAAGGTCGTGATTAAGTGAGAGAAATGAGAGCTCACTCACATTTCCGAGCGTGAGCGAGCTCGAACAAAGTTCAAGATTGTAATCAAGTAAATGGAGGATATAGCAATGAAAAAGAAGTATTTGAAGCCATCGTTCAATGTGGTCGAACTGCGCCACAAGACTTGTCTGCTGCAAGCCAGCGAAACCGCAACCCCGCCAAACGAAATCCCAGAATATGACGACTGGCTGGAGTAAAATCTAACCTGCATTATTCTTATGCAAGTTTCTACCGCTTCGCGGTCCAGTTTAAAAAGTACATAACCAGTGCAAACTGTGCGCAGCCATTCCCCGCCCCTCGGGGGGAGGGGTAGGGGTGGGGTCAGTAACTTTCTCGACGATAGAGTGTATCTGTCTGCATAACAAAATATTACAGACCCCACCCCTGCCCCTCCCCTTGAGGGGAGGGGAGTGGCTGCGCACAGTTTTATAGCGGCTTCTTTTCATAGGGGACTTTTTGAGGTAGGCCCAGTAATAAAGAAACAAAAAAAGGGAGCGGACTGCCGTACTTGGCAATCCGCTCCCTATTTTCATGAGATTAGTTCTTAGTCGTCGAGGACTGACTCCTGGACGTAGTCGAGGACGTTCTTGCGGTTGGCCTGCATGCGCTCGTACTCTTCCTTCGAGCCGACGATGATCTTGTCGAACTCGCGGAGGCCGGTACCGGCGGGGATGAGGTGACCGCAGATGACGTTCTCCTTCATACCCTCGAGGAAGTCCTGCTTGCCGCGGATGGCGGCCTCGTTGAGTACCTTCGTGGTCTCCTGGAAGGAGGCGGCAGACATGAACGACTTCGTCTGCAGGGCGGCACGGGTGATACCCTGGAGTATCTGCGTCGAAGTGGCGGGCACGGCGTCGCGCACCTGTACGACACGCTTGTCGCGGCGCTTCAACGAGGTGTTCTCGTCGCGCAGACGGCGGGCGGTGACAATCTGTCCGGCCTTCAGCTCTTCGCTGTCGCCGGCATCGGTGACCACCTTCTTGCCCCAGATGCGGTCGTTCTCCTCGGCAAAGTCGAGCTTGTCGACGACCTCCTGCTCAAGGAATGAGGTGTCGCCCGGGTCGTTGATCATCACCTTGCGCATCATCTGGCGCACGATAATCTCGAAGTGCTTGTCGTTAATCTTAATACCCTGCAGGCGGTACACGTCCTGCACCTCGTTCACGATGTACTCCTGAACGGCGGTGGGACCCTTGATGGCAAGGATGTCGTTGGGCGTGATGGCACCGTCGCTGAGCGGCGTTCCGGCACGTACGGCATCGTGTTCCTGTACCAGGATCTGCTTCGAGAGCGAGACGAGGTACTTGCGCTGGTCGCCAGCCTTCGAGGTGACGATGATTTCGCGGTTACCGCGCTTCACCTTACCCATGGTCACCTCACCGTCAATCTCAGAGACGATGGCGGGGTTCGACGGGTTACGTGCCTCGAAGAGCTCTGTGACACGGGGCAGACCGGCGGTGATATCACCACCCTTGGCGGCTGCACGCGGAATCTTCACGAGCGTCTCACCGGTGTTGACGGTCTGACCGTCCTCAACGACGATATGACCGCCCACGGGGAAGTTATAGGTACCGACCTTGTCGCCGTTGTCGTCGATGACATCGCAGGTAGGCACCCTTGTCCTGTCTTTCGACTCGGTGACAATCTTCTCAGTAAGTCCCGTGGTGTCATCGGTCTCTGCACGGAAGGTGACACTCTCGATGACATCGTTGAACTTCAGGCGACCGGCATACTCCGTAACGATAACGGCGTTGAAAGGATCCCACTGGGCAATCTTGTCGCCCTTCTTCACCACGTCGCCCGTCTTGAAGTAAAGCGAAGCACCGTAGGGAACGGTTACCGTGGAGAGGGCAATCTTTGTGTTGGGGTCGACGAAGCGCAGTTCGCCCAGACGGCTGACTACCATCTCGCACTCGTGTCCGTCCTCGTCGAAGGGCACGGTACGTACCTCCTCGAACTCCAGGCGTGCATGGTCGTACTTCGAGACGATGGTGGCATTGGCGGCAGCGTTGGCAGCTACACCACCGGCGTGGAATGTACGGAGCGTAAGCTGTGTACCCGGCTCACCGATGGCCTGAGCGGCGATGACGCCTACGGCCTCGCCCTTCTGCACCATGCGGCGCGTAGCCAGGTTGCGGCCGTAGCACTTGCGGCAGACACCCTTCTTCGACTCACAGGTAAGCACCGAACGAATCTCTACGCTCTCAATCTCGGCCTTCTCAATCTCGGCAGCAATAGGCTCGGTAATCTCCTCGCCAGCCTCAACGATTATCTCGCCCGTCTTGGGATTGATGACGTCGTGGACGCTGACACGGCCCAGGATGCGCTCGGCAAGTGAACTGATAACCTCGTCGCCGCTCTTCAAGGCGGTGCAGACGAGTCCACGCAGCGTGCCGCAGTCCTCCTCGGTGATAATCACGTCGTGAGAGACATCGACAAGTCGGCGGGTGAGGTATCCGGCGTCGGCAGTCTTCATGGCCGTGTCGGCAAGACCCTTACGGGCACCGTGAGTAGAGATGAAGTACTCCAGCACGGACATACCCTCCTTGAAGTTCGACAGAATCGGGTTCTCGATAATCTGGTGTCCCTCGGCACCGGCTTTCTGAGGCTTGGCCATCAGACCGCGGATACCTGAGAGCTGCTTGATCTGGTCCTTACTACCACGGGCTCCCGAGTCGAGCATCATGAACACGGCGTTGAAGCCCTGGTCGGCCTCGGTCATCTGCTTCATCAGGATGTTACCGATGTCATTGTTGACGTGCGTCCAGGTATCGATGACCTGGTTGTAGCGCTCGTTGTCGGTGATGAAGCCCATGTTGTAGTTGTCGGTAATCTGCTGCACCTCCTGGTTACCCTTCTCGATGAGCTCGGCCTTCTCCTTCGGGATGATGATGTCGTCGAGGTTGAACGACAGACCGGCCTCGTAAGCCATGCGGTAGCCCAGGTTCTTGATACCGTCGAGGAACTCACAAGCCTCGGCGAAGCCCACGTTCTCAATAACGTTGGCGATGATGTCGCGCAGCGACTTCTTAGAGATGACGGTATTGACGAATCCCACTTGTGGGGGCACGATGCCGTTCACGATGACACGACCGACGGAGGTCTCCACCTGGTGGCGGACCTTCAGTCCGTCGACGACGTCGTCGACCATCACCTTTACCTGAGCGTGCAGGTCGCACTTGCCCTCGTTGTGGGCGATGATGGCCTCTTCCGGGCCGTAGAATGACAGCCCTTCGCCCTTTGCTCCCGGACGAATCTTAGAGATGTAATAGAGTCCGAGCACCATGTCCTGCGAAGGCACGGTGATAGGAGCGCCGTTGGCAGGGTTCAGGATGTTGTGGCTCTGCAGCATGAGCAGCTGAGCCTCAAGGATAGCCTCGTTAGAGAGGGGAAGGTGTACAGCCATTTGGTCACCGTCGAAGTCGGCATTGAAGGCGGTACAGGCCAGCGGGTGCAGCTGGATGGCCTTACCCTCGATGAGCTTGGGCTGGAAGGCCTGAATACCGAGACGGTGCAGGGTAGGAGCACGGTTCAGCAACACGGGGTGTCCGCGCATGACGTTCTCCAGGATGTCCCAGATGACAGGCTCACGGCGGTCGACAATCTTCTTGGCCGACTTCACGGTCTTGACGATGCCGCGCTCAATGAGTTTGCGGATGATGAACGGCTTGTAGAGTTCGGCGGCCATGAGCTTTGGCAGACCGCACTCGCCCATCTTCAGCTCGGGACCTACGACGATAACGCTTCGGGCGGAGTAGTCGACACGCTTACCGAGCAGGTTCTGACGGAAGCGTCCCTGCTTACCCTTCAGTGAGTCGCTGAGAGACTTCAGCGGACGGTTGCTCTCGCTCTTCACGGCCGACGACTTGCGGCTGTTGTCGAAGAGGGAGTCGACAGCCTCCTGAAGCATGCGCTTCTCGTTGCGGAGAATAACCTCGGGGGCCTTGATCTCCATGAGGCGCTTCAGGCGGTTGTTTCGGATAATGACACGACGGTAGAGGTCGTTAAGGTCACTGGTGGCGAAACGGCCGCCATCCAGGGGCACGAGGGGACGCAGCTCCGGCGGGGTGACGGGGATAATCTTCATAATCATCCACTCCGGGCGGTTGATGCCACGCTCCACGCTCTGACGGAAGGCCTCGACCACCTGCAGACGCTTCAGGGCCTCGTTCTTGCGCTGCTGTGAGCCGTCGGTGTTGGCACGGTCGCGCAGTTCATAGCTCAGTGAGTCGAGGTCGAGCGTGGCAAGAAGCTCGTAGATAGCCTCAGCACCCATCTTGGCGACGAACTTGTTGGGGTCATCGTCAGGAAGCATCCAGTTGTCTTCAGACAGCTGGTTGTCGTAGATGTCATTATACTCTTCCTCAGAGAGCAGGTCGAACTTCTGCGAACCGAGCATAGGCTCGCCGTCGGCAGTCTTGCGGTCGGCCAGAGGTCCGGGGTTGATGACGATGTAACGCTCGTAATAAATCACAGCGTCGAGCTTCTTCGTTGGGATGCCGAGCAGGTAGCCAATCTTGTTGGGCAGCGAGCGGAAATACCAGATGTGTGCTACGGGCACCACCAGTTCGATGTGTCCGCTACGTTCGCGGCGCACCTTTTTCTCGGTTACCTCTACGCCGCAACGGTCACAGACGATGCCCTTGTAGCGTATGCGCTTGTACTTACCGCAGGCACACTCATAGTCCTTCGTAGGACCGAAGATGCGCTCGCAGAAGAGACCGTCACGTTCGGGTTTGTACGTACGGTAGTTGATGGTCTCCGGCTTGGTGACCTCGCCATAGGAGTTCTCCAGTATCTGTTCGGGTGAAGCAAGTCCGATGGTTATCTTGGTGAAGTTGTTCTTCTGCTTCGTTTCTTTCTTGAAAGCCATAAGCTTAATTTACGATTTTCAGATTTACGATTTACAATTTGTCGGAATTAGTCCAAAGTGACGCTCAAGCCAAGTCCGCGCAGCTCGTGGAGCAGCACGTTGAGCGACTCGGGTATGCCCGGTGTGGGCATCGGGTCGCCCTTGACGATGGCTTCGTAAGCCTTTGAACGTCCGACGGTATCATCAGACTTGATAGTAAGAATCTCTTGCAGCACATGGCTGGCACCGAAGGCCTCCAGTGCCCAAACCTCCATCTCTCCGAAACGCTGGCCACCGAACTGGGCCTTACCGCCGAGCGGCTGCTGGGTGATGAGGCTGTATGGGCCAATGGAGCGGGCGTGCATCTTGTCCTCGACCATGTGTCCAAGTTTGAGGAAGTAGGTGATACCTACCGTTGCTGGCTGGTCGAAGCGCTCGCCGGTTTCGCCGTCGTAGAGGAATGTCGAGCAGAGGCGTGGCAGACCGGCCTTGTCTGTCCACTCAGCCAGGTCGTCGAGCTTGGCACCGTCGAAAATCGGGGTGGCAAACTTCACGCCCATCTTCTTTCCTGCTGCACCGAGAATGGCCTCGAAAATCTGTCCGAGGTTCATTCGTGAAGGCACGCCCAGCGGGTTGAGCACCAGGTCAACGGGACGACCGTCCTCGAGGAACGGCATGTCCTCCTGACGCACCACTTTCGAAACGATACCCTTGTTACCGTGGCGTCCGGCAAGCTTGTCGCCCACGCCAATCTTACGCTTCTTAGCCACATAGACCTTGGCCATTTGCAGAATGCCGGAGGGCAGCTCGTCACCAATGGTGATGGCAAACTTACGGCGCTTCATCTCGGCGTCGAGCAGCTTGTATTTCTTCATGTAGTTGATAATCAGCTGGGCAATGAGCGAGTTCTTGTGCTCATCGCTGGTCCAGTTGTTGGTCTGCACGTCGCCGTACTCCAGATTGCGAAGTCCGGTGATAGTGAACTTCGCACCCTTGCCGATAATTTCGGCGCCGGTGTAGTCCTTTACGCCCATGGAGGTCTTTCCCTTCGTCAGCTCGTGGAGCTTGTCGATGAGGATGTCCTTCAGGTCGTTCACCTTTGCCTCGTACTCGTCGTCAATCTTTGCCAGCACCTGCTTGTCCTGCAGCTTGTTCTGGCGTGTCTTGATGGCACGGACGAACATCTTCTTGTCGATGATGACGCCTGAGAGCGACGGATTGGCCTTCAGCGAAGAGTCCTTCACGTCGCCGGCCTTGTCGCCGAAGATGGCGCGCAGCAGCTTCTCCTCGGGCGAGGGATCGCTCTCTCCCTTCGGTGAAATCTTACCGATAAGGATGTCGCCGGGCTCCACACGGGCACCAACGCGGATAACGCCGTTCTCGTCGAGGTCTTTCGTGGCCTCTTCTGAGACATTGGGGATATCGCTTGTGAACTCCTCCACACCGCGCTTTGTCTCACGCACGTCGAGAGAGTATTCGTCCACGTGTACGGAAGTAAGTATGTCCTCACGAACAATGCGCTCGTTAAGAACTATAGCATCCTCATAGTTGTAACCCTTCCATGGCATATAAGCCACGAGGAGGTTGCGTCCGAGTGCCAGCTCGCCGTTCTCGGTAGCATAGCCTTCGGTGAGGATATCGCCCTTCTTCACACGCTGACCCTTGTCGCAAATGGGACGCAGGTCGATGGTCATGTTCTGGTTTGTGCGGCGGAACTTCGATATGCGGTATTCCTTCAGAGCCGGCTCGAAGGAGACGAACTCTTCGTCCTCGGTACGGTCGTAAAGAATGCGGATGGTCGTGGCGTCAACATATTCGATGACACCGTCGCCCTCAGCAGTAATCATCGTACGAGAGTCCTCGCACACCTGCTTCTCAATGCCGGTACCCACGATGGGAGCCTCGTTGTGGAGTAGGGGAACGGCCTGACGCATCATATTAGAACCCATGAGTGCGCGGTGAGCGTCATCGTGCTCCAAGAAGGGAATGAGCGAGGCAGCGATAGAGGCTATCTGCTGTGGGGAGACGTCCATGAGGTCTACCTCTGTGGGTGGAACCACGGGGAAGTCGGCATCCTGGCGGCACTTCACCACCTTGCGGATGAATGTTCCGTCGTCGTTCAGCGGTGCATTGCCCTGACCGATGACATGCTCGGACTCCTCCTCGGCGGTGAGATAGACTATCTCGTCGTTGTTGAGGTTGGCCACGCCGTTCTCAACCTTACGGTAAGGAGTCTGTATGAATCCCAGCTCGTTGATCTTGGCATAGACGCAGAGCGAGGAAATCAGTCCGATATTCGGGCCTTCAGGGCTCTCAATCGGGCAGAGGCGTCCGTAGTGTGTGTAGTGTACGTCACGAACCTCAAATCCGGCACGCTCGCGGCTCAGACCACCAGGGCCCAGAGCTGAGAGACGACGCTTGTGGGTCACCTCGGCCAGCGGGTTCGTCTGGTCCATGAACTGCGACAAAGGATTCGTTCCGAAGAACGAGTTGATGACGCTCGAAATGGTCTTCGCATTGATGAGGTCAGTCGGTGTGAATACCTCATTATCGCGAACGTTCATACGCTCACGAATGGTGCGGCTCATACGTGCCAGACCGATAGAGAACTGGTTTGACAGCTGCTCGCCAACGGTACGCACGCGGCGGTTCGACAGGTGGTCGATATCGTCGACGGCGGCCTTTGAGTTGATAAGCTGTATGAGGTACTTGATAATCTCAATGATGTCCTCCTTGGTGAGCACGCGGACAGCCATGTCGGTGTCCAGTCCCAGTTTCTTGTTGATGCGGTAGCGGCCCACATCGCCCAGGTCATAGCGCTTGTCGGAGAAGAAGAGGTTCTGGATGACTTCTCGTGCCGAAGCGTCGTCGGCAGGGTCGGCATTGCGCAGCTGACGGTAGATGTAGAGCACAGCCTCCTTCTCGGAGTTCGACGGGTCCTTGGCAAGAGTGTTGAAGATGATGCTGTAGTCCTGTGCCGTGGCCTCATTCTTGTGCACGAGGATAGCCTGTGCGCCACTTTCGAGGATGTCGAGCATGTTCTCTTCGGTGATGACAGTCTCGCGCTCCATGATGACCTCGTTACGCTCGATGGAGACGACCTCGCCGGTATCCTCGTCGACGAAGTCCTCATTCCAGCTCTTCAGCACACGGGCTGCGAGCTTTGAGCCGACAACCTCCTTCAGGGCCTTCTTGTTGACCTTCACCTCTTCGGCGAGGTCGAATATCTGGAGAATGTCCTTGTCGTTCTCGAAACCGATGGCTCTCAAAAGTGTGGTGACAGGCAGCTTCTTCTTACGGTCGATGTAGGCGTACATCACGTTGTTGATGTCCGTGGCAAATTCTATCCACGAACCCTTGAACGGGATGATACGTGCCGAGTAGAGAAGCGTGCCGTTGGCATGAACGTTCTGCCCGAAGAACACGCCGGGTGAGCGGTGAAGCTGTGATACTACGACGCGCTCTGCACCGTTGATGACGAAAGTTCCGTTGGCCGTCATATAAGGAATAGGGCCGAGGAACACATCCTGGATAACCGTGCCGAAGTCCTCGTGGTCGGGGTCTGTGCAGTACAGTTTCAGCTTGGCCTTAAGGGGTACGCTATAGGTCAGCCCACGCTCCAGACACTCTTCAATGGTGTAGCGCGGCGGGTCGATATAGTAGTCCAGGAACTCAAGGACGAAATTATTACGTGTGTCGGTGATAGGGAAGTTCTCGGAGAACACCTTATACAGTCCGTCGTTCTTGCGTTCCTCAGGCGGAGTGTCGAGCTGCAAAAAGTCCTTGAACGACTTTAGTTGCACGTCGAGGAAATCCGGTAGCGGCATCGGGTTCTTTACGCTGCCAAAGTTTACTCTGTTGTCAATTATTTTTGAAGCCATAGTTAATAAGATATGAGAGACGAAAAAGGTGGGAACCCTCTACTGGAGAGTTCCCATCTCATTTGGTTATGAATGTGTCTGAGATTACTTCAGCTCGACCTCGGCACCAGCGGCCTCAATGAGCTTCTTCAGGTTCTCAGCCTCTTCCTTGGACAGGCCTTCCTTAACGGTAGCGGGAGCACCGTCAACCAGGTCCTTAGCCTCCTTCAGGCCCAGACCACAAGCTTCCTTCACGGCCTTCACAACCTGGAGCTTAGCAGCGCCGGCTGACTTCAGCACAACGTCGAAAGAGGTCTTCTCCTCGGCTGCCTCAGCGGCACCACCAGCGGCGGGGCCAGCGGCTACTGCAACGGCTGCAGCAGCAGGCTCAATTCCATACTCGTCCTTCAGGACTGTTGCCAACTCGTTTACTTCCTTCACAGTCAGGTTAACCAACTGCTCGGCAATAGCTTTGATATCTGCCATTTTTATTTAAGAATTTAATTGTTTTTACTGTTTTACTTTATTACTTTTATACCTTAAAAGGTCGCTTATTATTTGTTACGCTCAGCGATAGCGTCAAGCAGGCCGTGGATCTTTCCACCGGCATTAAGTCCGGACATAACGTTCTTAATGGGCGACTGCAGCAGAGCCACAACGTCGGCAATAAGTTCGTTCTTGCTCTTGATGGCCACGAGCTCAGCAAGCTTGTCGGCACCCACGAAGAAGCTCTCCTCAGCGAAGGCTCCCTTCAGAGCAGGGATTTCCTGTTTCTTGTCCTTATATTCCTTCAGCAGTTTAGCGGGCACGTTTGCCGTCTGGCAGAACATCATTGCGGTGTTGCCCTTGAGGCAGTCGTAGAGGGGAGTGAAGTCCGTCTCAGCAGCCTCGAAAGCCTTGTGCAGCAACTTGTTCTTGACTACCAGCAGCTTGATGTCGTTCTTGAAGCACTTGCGGCGCAAGTCGCTTGTCTGCTCAGCATTCAGACCGGTCAGGTCGACCAGATAGAAATGAGCATACTCCTTGAGTTTCTCACCAAGTTCTACGATGATGGTATCTTTTACTTCCTTTTTCATTTGTCTAATCTTTTTTACGGGTTATTCAACTGATTTAGGATCTACCTTGATACCCATACTCATAGTACTTGAGAGGAAGATACTCTTGATGTATGTACCCTTAGCAGCGGCGGGCTTCAGCTTGATGATGGTCTGGATGAACTCCTTCGCATTCTCGTAAATCTTGTCTGCGGAGAAGGTCACTTTACCTATAGACGTGTGTACGATACCCGTCTTGTCAACCTTGAAGTCAATCTTACCCTGCTTCACTTCCTTTACAGCCTTGGCCACGTCCATGGTCACGGTGCCGCTCTTGGGGTTAGGCATCAGTCCGCGGGGACCGAGCACACGGCCGAGAGGGCCGAGCTTACCCATGCATGAGGGCATAGTGATAATGACATCGACGTCAGTCCAGCCACCCTTGATCTTCTCGATGTACTCGTCGAGACCAACATAGTCGGCGCCAGCTTCCTTGGCGGCAGCTTCCTGATCAGCAGTACAGAGGGCGAGCACGCGGGTCACCTTACCGGTTCCGTTAGGCAGCGAAACGACGCCACGGACCATCTGGTTAGCCTTGCGGGGGTCTACGCCCAGTCGCATATCAATATCTACGGATGCCTCGAACTTGGTGGTGGTAATAGCCTTCACCAGCTCGGCGGCTTCCTTAAGAGAGTATGCTTTCCCTGCTTCAATCTTCTCGGCTGCCAACTTTTGATTTTTTGTCAGTTTACTCATTGTCTTAAAGAATTGAAGTTATTGTTATTTACCAGGGAACTCCCCTTGAACAGTGATACCCATGCTACGAGCCGTTCCGGCAATCAGCTTCATGGCTGACTCCACGGTAAAGCAGTTCAAGTCCGTCATCTTGTCCTCGGCGATGGTGCGTACCTGATCCCAAGTCACGCTGGCAACCTTCTTTCGGTTAGGTTCTGCGGAGCCTCCCTTCACCTTGGCTGCCTCCATAAGCTGTACAGCTGCGGGAGGAGTCTTGACGACGAAAGAGAACGACTTATCGGCATAGTAAGTGATAACGACAGGAAGAATCTTGCCTGCCTTATCCTGGGTTCTGGCGTTGAATTCCTTGCAGAATCCCATGATGTTGATTCCCTTGGAACCAAGAGCGGGACCTACGGGAGGCGAGGGATTAGCTGCGCCACCTTTAATCTGCAGTTTGATTATTCCAGCAACTTCTTTAGCCATTTTGTTAATACAAATTTTTATTTATTGTCATATAAGCCAGGGAGTGGAAGCCTCCCGTGACCGTATATTAGAACAGGCACACCGTAACAATTGTACCTTATTCTTTCTCTACCTGATTGAACGAAAGTTCCAGCGGAGTCTTGCGTCCGAAGATTTTCACCATGACCTTCAGCTTGTGCTTCTCTGCGTTCACCTCCTCGATGACGCCGTTGAATCCGCTGAATGGTCCGTCGGTTACCTTCACCGTCTCGTCCACCACGAAGGGTATGCTGGCCTCTTCCGTAGTGCGAATGGCAGTGTCCTCTACAGTGCCGAGGATGCGGTTGATGTCTGACTGGCGTACGGGACTTGGATTGTCCATGCCGCCGAGGAATCCCAGCACATTGGGAATGTATCGCAGGGTCGAGGTGGTCTCCTTGTCAAGGTTTGCCTCCACAATGACATAGCCCGGGAGAAAGAGCTTCTCCTTGATGACTCTCTTGCCATTGCGCATCTGGGCATATTTCTCTGTAGGCAACAGAATCTCGCCCACACGAGCTGCCAGCTCTGGGCGATTTTTCATGAGTGCCTCCAAATATTCCTTGACCTTAGCCTCCTTACCGCTGACGGCCTTCAGGACATACCATTTCTTACCGTTCGTCTCTGCCATTGCCTTTACCTATAGCGAAAGACTGCGGCAGTGCCGCAGTTTACATAACATTAGCCTGGATAGACCAGACCCATTATTTTCTCAAATGTGAAATCCATGGCAAAGACCACAAGAGCAATAATCAGAGAGGCGGTGAGCACCAGCATGGCACTGCCCGTCAGCTCTTTGCGTGTGGGCCATGTCACTTTGTGTGCCAACTCATCGTAGCACACCTGACAATACTTGAAGAATTGCTTAATCTTGTTCATCTCTTTATTATTGTTTGGCACGGGAAGGAGGACTCGAACCCACGACCCTCGGTTTTGGAGACCGATGCTCTACCAACTGAGCTATTCCCGTGTATGAAAGCCCCCGCCCGTATGAACGGGGGCTTTCCTTTTTGTTTTGTTCTGTCTACTGCGGCAGTGTCGCAGTTTACGAAACCTTAGTCTTCGAAGACCTCGGTGATCTGGCCAGAGCCCACTGTGCGACCACCCTCACGGATAGCGAAGCGCAGACCCTTGTTCAGAGCGACGGCGTAGATGAGCTCAACAGTGATCTCCACGTTGTCACCAGGCATCACCATCTCAACTCCCTCGGGCAGAGAAATCTCACCCGTGCAGTCCATGGTGCGGAGGTAGAACTGAGGACGATACTTGTTTCCGAACGGAGTGTGACGACCACCCTCTTCCTTCTTCAGGACGTAGATAGAAGCCTTGAACTTCTTGAAGGGCTTGATCTGTCCGGGATGGCAGAGCACCATACCACGCTTGATCTCGTTCTTGTCGATACCGCGGAGCAGCAGACCTACGTTATCACCAGCCTGGCCCTCATCGAGCAGCTTGCGGAACATCTCAACACCGGTAACAACCGAGTTCTTGTCCTCACCGAGGCCGAGCAGCTCAACAGCGTCACCAACGTGGATAACACCAGTCTCGATACGTCCGGTAGCCACGGTTCCACGACCTGTGATTGAGAACACGTCCTCAACGGGCATCAGGAAGGGCTTATCGGTAGCGCGCGGGGGCTCCTGGATCCAAGTGTCACAGATGTCCATCAGCTCCATCACCTTGTCTTCCCACTTCTCAACGCCGTTCAGGGCACCGAGGGCAGAACCACGGATGATTGGGGTGTCATCCTCGAACTCATACTGAGCGAGAATCTCCTGGACTTCCATCTCAACGAGCTCCAGCATTTCCTCATCCTCGACCATGTCGCACTTGTTCAGGAACACGACCAGACGGGGAACGTTCACCTGACGGGCGAGCAGCACGTGCTCACGGGTCTGGGGCATAGGACCGTCGGTAGCAGCAACCACGAGGATAGCACCGTCCATCTGGGCAGCACCAGTAACCATGTTCTTCACATAGTCGGCGTGACCCGGGCAGTCCACGTGAGCGTAGTGACGCTTCTCGGTCTCGTACTCAACGTGAGCGGTGTTAATAGTGATACCACGCTCCTTCTCCTCAGGGGCGTTGTCGATAGCGTCGAAGCTCTTTACCTTGTCAGCGTTACCGGCCACACGCTTCGAAAGAACCAGCGTGATAGCAGCGGTCAAAGTGGTCTTACCATGGTCAACGTGACCGATAGTACCAATGTTCACGTGCGGTTTAGTGCGCACAAATGTCTCTTTTGCCATTGTTTTTGTTTATTAATTTGATTGATTATACAAATGTATTTGTTCCTCCTTCATTTTCTCAGAGAGCTGTAACTGAGAGTTGAACTCAGGACCTCTTCCTTACCAAGGAAGTGCTCTACCACTGAGCTATTACAGCATGTTCATTTATAGAGCGGAAAACGGGGCTCAAACCCGCGACCCCCAGCTTGGAAGGCTAGTGCTCTATCAACTGAGCTATTTCCGCAAAATCGGGATTTCGGCTGCGCCTCGGCATAAGCAAGCTTCTGCACTCGGCTTGCGCTCAATTCCGCAAAAACTTTCCTGAGAGTGGGAGGTGATGGATTCGAACCACCGAAGTCGAAAGACAACAGATTTACAGTCTGCCCCATTTGACCGCTCTGGAAACCTCCCAATAATTTTCATCTTCACCATCAGGATCTCTCTCCTGATTACTCTCCTTTGAGCCTTACAACTCAATTGGCTTTCGCCTATCCTTGAGCCTTACAACTCAATTGGCTTTCGCCTATCCTTGAGCCTTATAACTCAATTGGCTTTCGCCTATCCTTGAGCCTCTTGTCGGATTCGAACCAACGACCCCGAGATTACAAATCACGTGCTCTGGCCAACTGAGCTAAAGAGGC
>JAGCNO010000049.1 GCA_017645905.1 Prevotella sp.
AGTGGCTGAAGCTCGACCAGCGGCCCATCCCGAAGCGCCTGATGATCTGCGTGCCGATCTTTGCATGCAGCATCGCCATGCTCATCTGGCAGATAGGCAACCCCGACGGCTTCAACACCATCTGGCAGTACTTCGGATGGTCGAACCAGGCCCTCTCCGTGTTCACCCTCTGGACCGTTACCGTCTATCTCGTGCGTCAGAAGAAGAACTTCTGGATCATGCTCATCCCCGCCCTCTTCATGACCACCGTCTGCAGCACCTACGTATTCATCTCCCCTCAGATGCTCCATCTGCCCGAGGTTGTAGGCTATCCGTTAGGCATCGCCTGCCTCGTAGTAGCCATCGTCTGGTTTACGGTGTGGTATAAGAGGCACTCGAATAGTATGCACAATGAATAATATCAGTAAAACGAGAATAGAAGAGCTGGACTATGTCAAGGGTCTGGCCATCTTCCTGGTCATCATGGGCCATGCCGCCTCTAATTTGGCTACGCCGATGTGGAGGCTCGTCATCTATTCGTTCCACATGCCAGTATTCTTCCTGGTGTCTGGAATGGTGATGAGTCCGCCAGAGGTGAAAGAGCGGGGCTCTCTGAGGACATTCCTTGTCAAGAATTTCAAGGCACTGCTCGTGCCGTATATCATCTGGGCAGCGATCTATTCGTGGTTCTCCTTCAAGAACCTCGCCCTCATGCTCTATGGGACGTTCGAGATACTCACCGAGACCCATTCGCTCACTTCGCTGTGGTACCTGCCCGTGTTGTTCCTCGGCCGCCTGTGGGCGGAGATGTTATTCAGGGCACTGCAGCCGGTAACGAAGTACAAGCGGGTATGGATAGCCGTGGCAGCCGCGGTATTCTTTGCCGTCGGACTGATGCTCCCGCATCCGCATCCTACCTCAGGGACAGGCTTCATCGGCTATCCCTTAGGGTTTGACTTGTCGCTGATGGCAGCAGCCTATATCCTTGTGGGCTGTCTGCTGCTGCCAGTCGTAAAACGCCTGAGGGAGGCCAGGCTCTCGATGATCACGCTCGGCCTCATCCTCTCGCTTGGGCTGCTGACCTGTGGCATACTGCTGAAAGGCGACTCGATGGTGCTCGACTCCATGGCCTTCAAGGGGCACAACACGCTCCCGACTTTCTTGCTCAATGCTTTCAGCGGCAGTGCCGCCGTCCTGATGCTTGCCATCATCCTGTACAGGACCTCGGTTTGGCACAACCCCGTGCTCAACAAGCGCACGCTGCTGTTTATCGGGCAGAACACCATCGGCATCTATCTCCTGCACAAGAATTTCTTGCAGGAGGTGGTGATAGGCAGTTTCAGTAGCATGGGATGGACGGAGCCCCAGGCCCTGGTGGCATTCGTCTCGGCCATCATCACGCTGACGTTTGCATACTTCGGTGTCAAGGTGATCAATCGCTACATACCGCAGTTGATAGGAAGATTTCCGCAAAACTGTTAAGTAACCGTTAAATAATAAGTTACTATGAGGGGTGTCTCTGTGTTGAAAATAGTACCAAGTTTTTTATTATCATTTCTAATCGCCTGCGGTGCAGGTGTACAGGTATCGTGTGCGAACGAAGATAACCCAGCGGGACAGCAGGGTACCTATTCGGGCGTGCCGCTCATCATATTCGACACAGACATCGGCTCGTCGACCGACGACCTCTTCGCCTTGGAGATGCTCTACCGCTATGAGCAGCAGGGCGCCTGCAAACTGCTGGGGGTGGTAGTGGACCGCGAGGGTGAGGACTGTGCCGCCGTGGCTGATGTGATGAATAACTACTTCGGCCATGCCAGCACGCCCATAGGACTTGTGAGGAAAGGTATCCCTGCTCCGGCAGTATGGATTGACTACAAATCATTGCCGACCTACACAAATGACGACGGTGGACTGATGTTCCGCCGCTCCGTCGATGATTACTCGGCACTACCCGACGGGTGGCAGTTGTACCGTCGCCTGCTTTCCCGGCAGCCCGACCACTCTGTGAGCATCTGTACCTCCGGCTTCGTCACGGCACTGGCTCAGCTGCTGATGTCGGAGCCCGATGATTACTCGCCGTTGAGCGGTGTGGAGCTGGTTCGCCAAAAGGTGAAGTGCATCTACATGCAGGGCGGCGTGTTCGGCGATGCCGTGGAGCCCGACTTCAATTTCGGACAGGGCATCACGTTTGCACAGGATTTCTTCCGCCTCTGGCCGCAGGACGTGGACATGGTATTCTCGCCCGGCGAGGTGGGTGACCCCATTGAATATACCCCCGAGCAGGTCGTCAGCGATATCTCGTGGACTGACATACACCCCATCAAGCAGGTCTATATGACGTGCGACTGCAATACAGGCCAGAAGATGTGGGACACACTGCCCGTTATTCAGGCCGTGGAGGGTGACGGCGTGTTCTCGCTCTCCGCCCGGGGCACTGTCAGCATCACCTGGAGCGCGGAGACCTTCTTCACGCCCTCGCCCACGGGCAACTGCCGCTACCAACTGCCCGGCACCGCTGAGTGGGTGGCGCAGATATTGGAGAAGATACGCCGCGCGAACAGACAGAGATGACATACTAAAATCATACAAAAATCAAAATGAAAAAGAAAACTATGAAATGGATGCTCACCGCCATCCTCTGTATCTGCGGTGTAAGTGTATTCACAGCGTGTACGCCAGACAATAACGACAACCCGGCAGGCGACGGCGACCTGACCGAGAAGGTCGTGGGCAAGTGGATTCATGCCGAAACCGACGGTGAGACGGTAACGACAGACATGATGTCGGTCTACACCTTCACAAGCGACGGCACGGCGCTGAAAGGCTACTACAGCATGTCGATGACGGAGAGCGGTGTGTGGGCCTACAGGCAGGAGACTGACGTGACAGTCAGCGGCAACACCATCACGCTGACGTCGCATCTGGCCGACGGGACGACATCGGTGGTAGAGATGGCCGGTGTCAGCGTCAGCGGCGACGACCTGCGCTTCACCGCCAAGACCACGCTCTCGAAGGACGGACAGGTGACAGCCACATACGGCCCGCGCCAGGAGCACTTCACCCG
>JAGCNO010000050.1 GCA_017645905.1 Prevotella sp.
AAACAGCGTGACGAGCATAGGAGACTATGCTTTCCGTGATTGCAGCGGCCTGACCTCCGTCACGATTCCAAACAGCGTGACAAGCATAGGAGACTATGCTTTCCAGTATTGCAGCGGCCTGACCTCCGTCACGATTCCAAACAGCGTGACGAGCATAGAATGGGGGGCTTTCTATGGTTGCAGCGGCCTGACCTCCGTCACGATTCCAAACAGCGTGAGGAGAATAGGAAACCGTGCTTTCTCTGGTTGCAGCGGCCTGACCTC
The DNA here is from genome assembly GCA_017645905.1 of Prevotella sp. Lineage (GTDB taxonomy): Bacteria > Bacteroidota > Bacteroidia > Bacteroidales > Bacteroidaceae > Prevotella. The sequence continues at coordinate 265 of JAGCNO010000050.1, forward strand.
CGTTACGATTCCCAATAGCATGACGAGCATAGGTACAAATGCTTTCTCTGGTTGCACAGCACTGATGACTGTAAAATCATATATTACTGTACCATTTGATGTTGGTAAATTCAGCGAAGAGACTTATCATAATGGTACGCTTTATGTCCCTGCTGGCACAAAAGACCTGTATATCCGCTTCGACGGTTGGCGAGAGTTCCTGAATATCGTGGAGATGGGAGAAGAGAGCGCACCCAATGGTCAGTGTGCCAAGCCGAGCATCATCATTGCCGGGAAGGGCATGAGGTATGAGTGCGAGACTCCCGGGGCTGAGTTTGAGAGTATACTTACCACAGAGGAGCAGCGTTTCACGGGAAATAAGCTGGTGATGGAGAACAGAGACCTCGTCTATATCCTCACCGTTTATGCTTCTGCCCCCGACTACGACCGCTCGGAGCCTGCGCAAGTGAGATTCATTGTCAGCAGAAACGACGTGAACCAAGACGGCTCCATCGACGTGGCCGACATCGCCACCATCATCGACGCAATGGCAAGCGAGGCAAGACAGACGACACAAGAATAAAACCGGGTTGGAATGTATATACCGCCATTCATCGTAAGTGCCGAAGCAATCAATCTGATAGCTGAGATATCTGGTCAGATAGAACGTTACGCTATCCGGCTGGAGCAGGAGGACGGCTTGCACCTTCGTAAAGCTAACCGCATCAAGACCATTCACTCTTCACTGGCCATCGAGGGCAATACGCTGAGTGAGACGCAAGTGCGCGACATTATCGAAGGTAAAAACGTGGTGGCTCCTCTGAAGCAGATTCAAGAAGTCAAGAACGCTATTGCCACATACGAACTCTATCCGACACTGGACCCGTTCAACATCGAAGACCTTTTGAAAGCGCACAGCATAATGATGCAGGCTTTGATTGACGATGCCGGAAAGTTCCGTCGCTCTGGCGTTGGGGTGTACTCTGAGAAAGGGCTCGTACACATGGCGCCTCCTGCAGACCGGATTCCCACGCTGATGAATGATCTGTTTGGCTGGCTGAAGAACGACAAGAACCATCTGCTCATTCGCTCGTGTGTATTCCACTACGAGTTTGAATTCATACATCCCTTTGTCGACGGCAACGGGCGCATTGGCCGACTATGGCAGTCACTGATACTGGGAAAGCTACATCCGTTGTTCGAGAACCTTCCTGTAGAAAACATGGTCTATGCTAACCAGCAGGCCTATTACAATGCCATCACGGCCAGCACCAATGCAGGACAGTCAGGGCCGTTTATCGACTTTATGCTGAACGAGATTTATAAGACACTGAAAGAGCACCAAGGCGAAGAGCTGTCCACTAACGATGCTAACCCTGTTGATAAGCAGTTTAGTGTAAAGTTCGGAAATGAGTTCGGTCTAAAGTTCGGTCTAAAGTTCGGTCTAAATGAAAAGCGAGTCCTGATTCTTCTCAATGATAATCCCAGCCTGTCGGCTACGGAAATTGCTGAACGTATAGGAATCAGCAAGCGCGGAGTAGAAAAGCAGCTGAAAAAGTTCAGGGATTTGGGAGTCATTAGCCGACAAGGAAGTGACAAAAACGGATTATGGATAATTGGAAAGCCTTTGCCCGTTTCTTGAAGGAGTGGACGCTGCCGGTGGCCATTGCCGTAGGAACGGCAAGCTATCTGCTGTTCTGGTTCGTGCCGGCTTTCGACGCGCCCGGGACAGCGATGGCACCTGTGTTCGACTTCCTGCTGCCGCTGTTTGTCTTTCTCACGCTGTTTATAACCTTCTGCAAGGTAGACTTCCATCAGATGCTGCCCCACAGGTGGCACGTTGGTGTGCTGGTGGCCCAGTTGCTGCTGGTGGGTTTGGTGACGGCGGCTTGTCTGTGGGCAGACACATTATCGACTCCCCTCCCCTTCGGGGGAAGGAGGCTTCTTTTCGAGGCATTGCTGACGTGCATCATCGGGCCTTCGGCAGCGGCGGCTCCAGTAGTGGTGGGCAAGTTGGGCGGGAATATCTCCACCATGACCACCTATACGCTGCTGTCGGCATTCGTCTCGGCTCTGCTCATACCGTTGGTGTTTCCCTTGCTGGAGCAGACAGTGCACACGGACTTCCTTTCGGCGTTTCTCATTATATTATATAAAGTGGCTGTGGTATTGCTGTTACCGCTGGGACTGGGATGGCTGGTGCAGCATCACCTTCCGGCACTTGCCCGGCGCATCGCCGCAATGCCCAACCTGAGCTTCTACACGTGGGCAGTGTCGCTGGCTATCACCACGGGCATCACGGTGAAGAACATCGTGCACAGCGAAGCCACCGTCATACTACTGACGGCCATCGCCGTAGCCACCCTGCTGCTCTGCGTCGTGCAGTTCATCATTGGCCGTGCCATAGGCCGAAAGCTGGGCGAAGAGATAAACGCTGGCCAGGCCCTGTTCCAGAAGAACACAGGCCTGAGCATCTGGGTGTCGTACATGTATCTCTCGCCAGTAGCCTCCATCGGCGCCGGCTGCTACGTGCTCTGGCAAAACATCATTAACTCATTTGAAATATGGGAAGCCGAAAGGGGAAGAAGACCCTATTGAAAGATTTAGACATAAAAGTAAAGCCCTCTCACCATTGCTGATGAAAGGGCTTCCGTAAAGATGGCGGCCTCCTACTCTCCCGCATTGCATTGCAGTACCATCGGCGCAGGCGGGCTTAACTTCTCTGTTCGGAATGGGAAGAGGTGGGACCCCGCCGCAATAACCACCT
>JAGCNO010000051.1 GCA_017645905.1 Prevotella sp.
GAGTATATACTCTCAAGAGCAGATAGACAGACAGACGCAAGAAGTAACTACTCCCCTCCCCCCCGCGGGAGGGGTCGGGGGTGGGGCTGTTGGGTCTGCTGGGGCTACTGGGGCTGCTGGGGCTGTTGAAATCCTTCTCGTCCGTGAACTCATCCGTCATGGCGAAGAGCTCATCTTCAAGGATGTCGAGACCGACGACGGGCAGAAAGTGTCGCTCTCCGTGGCACAGTATATTGACTTCGACCTCTCTCAGGACGGTCTGCAGTTCTCGTCGCCCCTGCACCAGCAGATACTGGCCGAGGCCGTGGCCCGCTGCCAGGATACGCCAGGCTTCAAGGCCGAAGCCTACTTCACCGCCCATCCTGACCCCGAGGTGAGCCAGCTGGCCATCAGCCTTGCCTTCGACCGCCACCAGCTTGGCGGGCGCTTCCGTTACGACAACGATGTGGAAGACCCGAAGATACGACAAGAGAAACTCATCGAGCGGCTGCGCCCTCGTGTGCAGCATCTTATGATGGACTACCGGCTGGGCATCGTCGAGTCACGACTCAAAGAGATACAACTTCAGCTGCGGCAGGCAGGTTCAGACCTCAATCGCACCATGCAGCTGCTACAAGAACATAAGGAAACCAAAGAGCTTCGCGACCTCCTGGCCAAGCGCTTAGGCAGCGAACTCATTGTCTAAAACGAACTATGTACTACATTAAGAAAAGAATTGAAGTCTCGGCCAGCCATCAGCTGGTACTCGACTACGAGAGCAAATGCTCACAACTGCACGGTCATAACTGGGTGATAGAAGTCTACTGCCGCTCACGCGAACTGAACGCCAACGGCATGGTGATAGACTTCACCGAAATAAAGCGCAGAATCAAAGACCCACTGGACCACAAGAATCTCAACGACGTGCTGCCCTTCAACCCTACGGCAGAGAACATCGCCCGTTGGTGTGTGGAGCAAATCCCCACCTGCTACAAGGCCACCGTGCAGGAAAGCGACGGCAACTGGGCCTGCTATGAATCCGACTCAGATATAGTTTGAACAGCCCCCACTTACCTCCCCCCATAAAGGGGAGGCTTCCTCTCATAGAAAGAACGGCTTTTTCTCCCAGAAAGAACGGCTTATTCTCATAGAAAGAACGGCTTATTCTCATAGAAAGAACGGCTTTTTCTCATAGAAAGAACGGCTTTTTCCCATAGAAGGAACGGCTCAAACTCCTGACCACAAATAATGAATCACTAATAACTAATACTACTATGACTAAAAACCTATTACAACTCATCGTTTCGCTGCTATTCGTTCCCTTCATGGCCAATGCTGCTGACTGGGACGAGCAGACCTATCGGCAGATTGAGCAGAGCATCGCCGTGCCGCAGATAGGCGCTGGCGAGTACGTCATCACCAAGTTCGGCGCAAAGCCTACAGCTACTGCCGCCGTGAACCAAAAGGCCATACAGAAAGCCATTGACCGTTGCTCGAAGAAGGGCGGCGGAAAGGTGATTGTGCCTTCCGGCCAGACGTTCCTCACCGGAGCCATCGCCCTGAAGAGCCACGTGAACCTCGTCATTGAGGAGGGCGCCGTGCTGCAGTTCGCCTTCCAGCCAGAGCTATACCCCATCGTGGAGACCTCGTGGGAGGGACTCGACTGCTACAACCTCTCGCCCTGCGTCTATGCCTTCCGTCAGACCGACATTGCCATTACGGGTAAGGGCACCATCGACGGCGGAGGCTCTAACGACACCTGGTGGCCCTGGTGCGGAGCACAGCATTACGGCTATAAGGACGGTGGCATCAGCCAGAAGCTCGAAGCCCGTCCGCGACTGCTGCGCAATGGTGAAGACGGCGTGCCTATGACCGACGACAAGGGCAACCGTACTCCAGAGCGCACCTTCGGCCCCAAGGACGGACTGCGCCCGCAGCTGGTCAACTTCAACCAGTGTCAGCGCATCCTCATGGAGGATGTCACGCTGCTGCGCTCGCCCTTCTGGGTCATCCACCCCCTGAAGTCGACCGACATCACCGTGCGCCGGGTGAAGATGATTAACGACGGCCCCAACGGCGACGGCTGTGACCCTGAGTCGTGCGACCGAGTGCTCATCGAGGACTGCTTCTTCAACACCGGCGACGACTGTATCGCCATCAAGAGCGGACGCAATCGCGACGGACGAGAGCGCAATATGCCTTCGCAGAATATCATCATCCGCAACTGCGAGATGAAGAACGGCCACGGCGGCGTGGTCATTGGTTCGGAAATATCCGGCGGCTGCAAGAACGTCTTTGCCCACGACTGTGAGATGGACTCTCCCCATCTGGACCGCGTGCTGCGCATCAAGACCAACTCATGCCGTGGCGGCATCATCGAAAACATCTACATGAAGGACGTCAACGTAGGCCAGTGCGGCGAGAGCGTCCTGAAGATTAACCTCGACTATGAGCACAACGAGATTTGCTGCCGAGGCAACTACCCCACCGTGCGCAATGTGCTCATGGAGAACGTCAAGTGCCAGAAGTCGAAGTACGGCGTACAGATTATCGGCCTCGACGAGGATACCTATGTCTACGACATCGACGTGCGTAACTGCCACTTCAACGGCGTGCAGCAGGGCAATTTCCAGAGCGGTAAGGTGCGCGACGTGCGTTTCGACCACCTCTATATTAATGGTGGGCTGGCTCTTCAGAAGAAACCTTATAAGCACTACTCCGAGTGGATGACCTACTCCGAGATGAAGCGTGTGCCCGAGAGCTACCTGCTCGACTTCTCGACGAAGCCCAAATGGAGCTACGTCATGGGCATCGAACTGGAGAGCATGCTCGACACCTATCTGCGCTACGGCGGAGAGAAAATCAAGGACTATTGCCAGCTCTACACAGACACGATGATTAACGCTCAGGGCGACATCCGTGGCTACAACATCCTGGACTACAACCTCGACAACATCCGTACCGGACACTTCGTCACCCGTATGTACCAGCAGTGGCCCGAGGCCAAGAACCTTCTGGCCATGCAGACCATGATGAAGCAGCTGCAGGACCAGCCGCGTACTATTGCCGACCAAGTATTCTGGCATAAGGCCATCTATGCCTACCAAGTGTGGCTCGACGGTATCTTCATGGGACTGCCTTTCCGCGTGCTCACAGCCCCCATCACCGAAAAGATGAAAGTAAAATCGAAAATCGAAAATAAGAAAATCGAAAATATCTACGACGACGCCGTAGACCAGCTGAAGACCACCTACCAGCGTACCCTCGACCCGAAGACCGGTCTTAACCGCCATGCCTACGACGAGACGCGCAAGACCTTCTGGGCCGACAAGGAGACGGGCCTTTCGCAGCATTGCTGGGGCCGCGCCCAGGGATGGTACACTATGGCCCTCATCGAGGTGCTCGACGCTCTTCCCGAGGACTACAGTCGTCGCGGCGAGGTCATCGACCTGCTTCAGAAAGACCTGGAGGCTGTGGTGAAGTGGCAGGACAAGCAGACCGGCGTGTGGTATCAGGTGATGGACTCGCCGGGACGCGAGGGCAACTATCTGGAGAGTACCTGCTCCGCCATGTTCACCTACGTCCTGCTGAAGGCCTACCGCAAGGGCTTTGTCGGCACGAAGTTCCGCGATGCCGGCATCAAGGGCTATCGTGGCATCATCAATAACTTCATCCGCGTGAACGACGACGAGACCATCTCGCTGACCAACTGTTGCTCCGTGGCCGGCCTCGGCCCTGCAGCCACCGATGAGGTCGTAGCCGCCATGAAAAAGGTGAACCCCAAGGGCAGCGTGAAAGAGAACCGCCGCCGCGACGGAGGCTACGACTACTACCTCTCAGAGCCTATCCGCGACAACGACGCCAAGGGCCTCGGCCCCTTCATCTGGGCTTCGCTCGAAATGGAGCAGATGGGCTTCGACACCGACAATGTCATGCAGCCTATCGACCGCAAGGCCGTCGTCTCGCGCAACAATCCCGTCATCACAGAGGCCGACCCGCTGGCCTCGCTCACCGTGGGCAACGGACACTTCGCCACTACGGTCGACGTAACGGGCATGCAGTCATTCCCTTTTGAATACAGGGGTGGTGTTCCCCTGACCGCCATGTCCGACTGGGGCTGGCATAAGTTCGAAAACACCGAGGGCCTGACGCCCGAAGACTCTTACAAAACTGTGGACCTGGGGCACGGCCACCCCGAAGTCTACGCCGTGGAGTATAAGGCTTCCAAGGGAGACCCTGCCCGCAACGTTGCTGCTACCGAGTACTTCCGGGTGAACCCTCACCGCCTGAATCTCGGCGTTATCGGTCTTGGGCTGAAAGATGCTTCCGGCGCGCAGGTTCCCCTCAAGGCTCTCTCCGACATTCATCAGGAGCTGAAACTCTTCGACGGCGTCATCGAGTCGTCGTTCAAGGCCGAAGGGCAGTCTGTGGAGGTGACAACTGCTGCCCTTCAGGACGTTGACGCCGTGCTCTACCGCGTCAAGTCTCCGCTGCTGAAGGACGGTCATGCCTGCGTCAGCATCTGCTTCCCCTACCCTACTGGCAAGCATGCCGACGATGCCGCCGACTGGACGAAGCCCGAACGCCACACCTCGTCCATTGTCGTTGGAGGGGATTTGCAATCCCCGAACTGCGCCGTCATCGAACACCGTCTTGATAGCACCATCTATTATCTCACGCTCCGATGGCAGGGAGACGCTACCATAAAGGAGGTTGCCCCTCACCACTTCGAGCTCTCCACCACGTCCGATGTGCTGACCATCGAGGCTGATTATAGCCTTACGAAGGAAGAGCCTACTGCGTTCTACTACGAGCAGGCGCTCAAGGGCGTCATCAAGGCCTGGAACCGTTGGTGGCAGGAAGGGGCTATCGTAGACTTCAGCCAATGCACCGACCCGCGTGCCAAGGAGCTGGAGCGCCGCGTGGTCCTCTCTCAGTACCTCACGCAGGTGAACTGTGCCAACGCCCTTCCCCCGCAGGAGACTGGCCTGACCTACAACAGCTGGTTCGGACGTCCGCACCTGGAGATGACGTGGTGGCACATGGTCGACTTCACCCTTTGGAACCGTCCGAAGACCGTCGCCACCGTCATGGACTGGTACAACCGCACGGCCTATCCCGTTGCCCGTCAGATAGCCAAGCGTCAAGGTTTTAAGGGTGTCCGCTGGATGAAGATGACTGATCCCTGGGCAGGCGAGGCTCCCTCAAACACCGGCTCGTTCCTCATCTGGCAGCAGCCACATTATATATATATGGCCGAGGAGCTCTACCGCGCCAATCCTACCAAGGAGACCCTCAATAAGTACGCCGAGCAGGTGGATGCCACAGCCGAGTTCATGGCTGATTTTGTATATACTCCCCTCCCTAAACAGGGAGGGGCAGGGGGAGGGTCTCTTATTGGTGCCACTGCCATGCAGGAGTGCATGACCAAGGATATCTCCTACAACCATCCCTTTGAGCTGGCCTACTGGCACTATGGTCTCAGCGTCGCCCAGCAGTGGCGCGAACGCCAGGGCCTACCCCGTCACCCTGAGTGGGACGACATCATCGACAACCTTGCCCCGCTGCCTATGGCCGACAGCATCTTTACCGCCGGCCTGCCTAAGGGCAAGACCGAAGGGCTGGAATCCTTCGACCCCTTCGACAATGCTCCCCTTTCGGGCACATCGCCTTCTGCCTCAAAAACCATAGAAACCCCCTCGGGGACATCTGAGTCCTTCGCTGAAAAGACCCGCAACGACCATCCCGCCGTGCTCGGTGCCTTCGGTATCCTGCCCTCCACCAGCAACTCACTATGGTGGCACTACGTACCGGCCCAACGCACCCTCGACTGGGTGATGAAGAACTGGAACTGGCAGACCACCTGGGGCTGGGACTACGGCATGACCGCTATGGCCGCCGCCCGTCTTGGCGAGCCCGAGATCGCCCTCAAAGCCCTGCTCATCGACACCCAGAAGAACACTTACCTGAAGAACGGCCACAACTTCCAGACCGCCGATCGTCTGCGCCTCTACCTTCCCGGCAACGGTGCCCTCCTCACCGCCATCGCGATGATGTGTGCCGGCTGGGACGGCTGCCCACAGCCTAGCAATCCCGGCTTTCCCCAGGACGGCAAATGGAACGTCCGCTGGGAGGGACTGCAGCGCATGCAGTAATAAAGGTGCTGTTACTTATTTACTTGTAGATTTTGATTTCCTGCTCACCGCGCATGGCTCGCAAAGCATTCATGGCCAGCGCGGTGAGCTCGTCTTCTCCGGGATAGACGAAGATGGGGGCAAGGAAGCTGAGGCGGCGAAGAATGCCGTCGGTGACGTATTTGCTATGGGCGATGGCACCGGTGAGCAAGATGGCGTCCACATGGCCGTTGGTAGACGGGGCGAGCGACGAGAGCCAGCGGGAGATGCTGTAAATCATAGCGTCGAGAATGAGGCGGGCTTTTGCGTCGCCCTCGGCTATGCGGCGCTCCACCTCACGGACATCGTTGGTGCCGAGGTGAGCCGTCAGACCGCTGTGGCCGTTAATCTTCCGGAGCATCTCGGCTTCGTTGTACTGTCCGCTGTAGCAGAGCTTGACGAGCTGCGCCGTGGGTAGCATGCCTGCACGTGACGGCGAGAAAGGACCGTCGCCACTCAGCGCGTCGCTGCACTCTATGGCCCGTCCGTGATGGTGCATGGCAAAGGAGATGCCGCTTCCCATGTGGCAGACGATGAGGTCCTGCTCTTCGTACTTCACACCGTGCTCGCGGCAGTAGCGCTTGGCAATCTCTCGCTGGTTCAGGGCGTGCCAGATGGTCTGGTGGGGCATCTCAGGCAGTCCGGTGATGCGTGCCACGTCGTCGAGCTCGTCGACCACACCGGGGTCTACGGTGAAGGCTCGGCAGCCTTTTATCTCTCGGGCCATGCTCAGGGCCATGAGGGAACCGAGGTTGCAGGCATGGTGCAGACGGGGGTGCATGGTGTCTTCGATGACTTTCTCGTTGAGCTCGTAGACACCACTCTCTATGGGCTTCACCAGTCCGCCCCGGCCTACGATGACGTCGAAGTCCATAGGGATGCCCTGACGCTGCAGTTCTTCGGTGACCTTCTCCTTACGATAGTCGTACTCGTCCATGATGAAGGGGTAGCGACAGAGCTCCTCGTAGGGGTGGTTGAGGGTGGCATGCATGAAAAGCTGCTCATCGTGAAACACTCCTACTTTGGTGGAAATCATCCCCGGATTGATAGCAAGTATTTTCATAGTATCGTTGTGTTTTAACAGGTTATCCTAAATTTGGCTCAAAGTTAGTAAAAAAAACTATACGCGCAAAAGATTTTTGCTTTTTTCTTTGTCAATTCAATTATTTTATGTAACTTTGCGGCAAAAGCTACGAAATTACTCCATCTCGGCATAAAAAAGTAATATTTTTATTCTGCCCTCGACTTTCGTAACTATGGCGATGTAAATTCTTAATTCTTTACAAACTATGGCAAATAAGAGATCATTAAAGCGGACAATCAACTTGGTTTGCGGTGAACTGCTCGCCGAGGCCGTTGCTGCGTCACTCTACGGCAACGACAAGCACAAGAAGGACGACGACAGCCTGCTCTTCAGCATCATGCAGATGCAGCGTAACTATACGAGCCGTGTGTCGCACCCCGAGCCGGGAATGACCGCGAAACGTTATTTCCAAGACCTGCGGACGAAATTCGCGGCTGAGATCAGTGAGACCGTAGACCACATCAACAATCTGTAGCCATGTGGCAGAAACTTTGTAAATGGCTCTTGTATAAGCGCATGGGATGGACTGCGGAGGTGACGCAGCCCCATCCCGAGAAATATATCATCTGCGTGGCTCCTCATACGAGCAACTGGGACTTCTTGGTTGGTGAGCTCTACAACACCGCCGAGGGCCTGGGCAGCAACTTCCTGATGAAGAAGGAATGGTTCGTATGGCCGTTGGGTGTGTTGTTCCGTCGTTTGGGCGGCATTCCCGTCTACCGGCAGAAGCACACGAGCATGACCGACGCCTTGGCTCAGACGGCGATGAGAGAAAAGACGTTTCGCCTGTGCATCACGCCCGAAGGAACGCGTTCCCGCGTAGAGGAGTGGAAACGCGGGTTCTACTTCATCGCCGCAAAGGCCCAGCTGCCCATCCTCCTCTACGGGCTGGACTATGAGCAGAAGGTCATCCGTTGTACCAAGACCATTATTCCGACGGGCGACGTAGACCGCGACATGCGCGAGATAAAACTCTACTACAAGGACTTTCATGGTAAATATCCGGAGAATTTCAGCGTCGGCACTATATAAAAGGGTGCTGGCGCTTCTTATCACTTATAACTTATCACTTATCACTTCTACGGCCCAGGTTCTCTGGGGCGACACTCACTATGACGGTAAGCCGTGGGTGAGTTGCACGTCGCGCCCCTACGAGATAGAGCGCGGGCTGGAGGGCAGGCACATCACCCTCTGGGCCAGTCATGGGCGATACTACGACAATGCCGAGGCCAAATGGAAATGGCAGCGGCCGGCACTTTTCGGAACTACTGAGGACCTTTTCACGCAGACCATCGTCGTGCCCTACCTCATTCCGATGCTGGAGAATTCCGGTGCCGTGGTTTTCACCCCGAGAGAACGTGACTGGCAGCGGAATGAAGTCATCGTCGACAATGACGACCGCCACACATCTTTTATATATTACAGGGAGGAGAGCCTGCGTAACCCCTGGACTGACGCTCCCTTCCGTGGTTTCGCTTATCATGGCGGGACACTGAGCGAGGGCGATAACCCTTTCGAGGCAGGAACGGCACGCCAGTGTGAGACCACACGCAGCAGGTCACGACTGAGCAAGGTCAGCTATCAGCCACAGATTCCCGAAGCGGGTCGCTATGCCGTCTACGTGAGCTACCAGACGACGGAGGAGAGCGTGGACGATGCCCACTACATCGTGTGGCACCAGGGAGAGCGCACCGATTTCAGCGTGAACCAGCAGATGGGCGGCAGCACGTGGGTGTACCTCGGCACGTTCGACTTCGACGCAGGATGCTCGGAACGTAACTGCGTGGTGCTCACCAACCAAAGCCAGCAAAAGGGCGTGGTGACCACCGATGCCGTGCGCTTCGGCGGAGGCATGGGCAACATAGAGCGAGGTGGAAGCACCAGCGGCCTGCCCCGATGTCTGGAGGGGGCACGCTACTGGGCGCAATGGGCTGGTATGCCGCCCAGCGTCTACAGCTCGAAGGACGGCGAGAACGACTATGCCGACGATATCAACGTCCGGTCGCTGATGCTCAACGAACTTTGTGGCGGCTCAGTCTTTGCTCCCGACAGCACAGGGCGTGGCGTACCCATTGAACTGTCTTTGGCTGTGCACAGCGATGCCGGACATACCGACACAGGACTGGGCGTCTACGGCTCGCTCGCCATCTGCACTACGCATAAAGGCGACAGCCTTCTGGCTGCCGGTAAGAGCAGGAAGATGAGCTACGACCTAGCCAGCAGCCTACTCGACAACGTCACCGCCGACTTGACCTACACCTATGGTGACTGGGAGGCAAGGGCGCTCTACGACCGCAACTACTCGGAGACACGTGTGCCCATCGTGCCCAGCGCCATCTTGGAGACCATGTCTCACCAGAACTTCGGCGACATGTGCTTGGGACAAGACCCAAATTTCCGCTTCACCTTGGCCCGCTCCATCTACAAGACCCTGCTCGACTACATCACCAGCCGCCACGGCTTGCCCTGTGCCGTCCAGCCGTTGCCACCCGACCGCTTCCACATAGAGTTTACAGGGAAGGATGGCGAAGTGCAACTCTCCTGGCGGGGTATCATCGACAGCAACCCTTCGGCCCGCGAATCGTCACCCACCGGCTATGTGCTCTACATGGCGATGGACAACGGCGGATATGACAACGGGACGCTGCTGCGAGGCTCGTCGTGCAACGTCAGGCTCGTCCCTAACGTGCTCTACCGCTTTCGTGTGACAGCCATCAACGACGGCGGACAGAGTTTCCCCACCGAGGAGCTGACGGCACTCTACGATCCGCTGGCCTCGAAAACGGTGCTCGTCATCAATGGTTTCCATCGCCTCTCTTCACCAGCCGTCGCCGTTGTAGGGCAGGGCTTTGACCTCAACGAGGATATTGGTGTCAGCTATGGACGCACGGCAGGATGGCTGGGACTTCAGCAAGTGTTCGACGAAAAGCGTATTGGAATAGAGGACTCCACAGGACTGGGATTCTCTACCAACGAGCTGGAGGGACAGTTCATCGCCGGCAATACCTTCGACTATGTGCGCACCCATGCCGAGGCCATTCGCCATGCAGGATTTTATAATATAGTAAGTGCTTCGGCACAGGCCGTTGAGGCCTACGACCTTCACCTAAAGAGCTACGATGCCATCGACCTGCTTTTAGGTCTGGAGCGCAACGACGGCCATAGCCTCGTACCCTACAAGACCTTCAGCCCCACCATGCAGATACTGTTGAACGACTACACGACACACAGCGGACGGCTGCTCGTCAGCGGAGCATACGTAGGTAGCGACATGGATGAAGAAAAGGAAAAGCTCTTTCTGGCTAACGTACTGAAAGTGAGCCTTGAAGGAACAAACAGCGACACACAGGCCACCATCAGCGGATTGGGTCAGCAGTTCGACATTTACCGACAACCCAACGAGCAGCACTATGCCGCCCACAATACTGACATCCTCATGCCCGCAAGCTCCACAACGGCCCAGCAGCCTTTCCCCGCTATGGTCTATGCCGACGGCACCAGCGCCGCCGTGGCCTATCAGGGTCAGGACTACCGCACGTTCGTCATGGGATTCCCCTTTGAGTGCATCCGTGACGACAAGATGCGCAATAAGCTGATGTACGGCATACTGAAATTCCTGCTCCCATAAAGCTTTATAGTTTGAACGGTTTAAGCCTAAAGAAAGAACGGCTTATTCAAATCGAAAGAACGGCTTATTCTCGCAAATTCTCGAGAGAATTGATGAGAAAGAACGGCTTTTTCTCTTAGTAAGAACGGCTTATTCTGGTAGAAGGAACGGCTTTTTCTCCAAGAGAGAACGGTTTAAAGTCTGCAAAAGTCTGAACATTTTATGAAAGGCAGAGATTTTCCCATAGAAAATTTGGTAATGACGAGGAAAAGCAGTACCTTTGCACCCCAAAAAGAACAATTAATCACAAAACGATGAGAAAGAACTTTATAGAAGAGCTCCGCTGGCGCGGAATGTTGGCACAGATAATGCCGGGTACTGAAGAACTTTTGCAGAAGGAAATGGTGACCGCCTACTTAGGCACCGACCCGACCGCCGACTCTCTCCACATAGGCCACCTCTGTGGCATCATGATGCTGCGACACCTGCAGCGTTGCGGCCATCGCCCCATCATCCTCGTGGGTGGTGCTACCGGTATGATTGGCGATCCCAGCGGCAAAAGCCAGGAGCGCAACCTGCTCAACGACGAGACCCTCCGCCACAACCAGGAGTGCATCAAGCGCCAAGTGGCTAAGTTCCTCGACTTCGAGAGCAAGGACGATAATGCTGCCCTGATGGTGAACAACTACGACTGGATGAAGGATTTCACCTTCCTTGACTTCGCTCGTGAGGTGGGCAAGCATATTACCGTGAACTATATGATGGCCAAGGATAGCGTGCAGCAGCGACTCAACGGTACGGCCCGCGACGGTCTGTCGTTTACAGAGTTCACCTATCAGCTGCTCCAGGGCAACGACTTCCTCTACCTCTACCAGCATTACGGCTGCAAGCTGCAGCTGGGTGGCAACGACCAGTGGGGCAACATGACCACCGGCACCGAGCTTATCCGCCGCACGCTGGGTAGCGAGGTGGAGACCTACGCGCTGACCTGTCCGCTTATTACAAAGAGCGACGGCAAGAAGTTCGGCAAGACCGAGAGCGGAAATATCTGGCTCGACCCCAAGCGCACTACGCCCTACCGCTTCTATCAGTTCTGGCTCAACGTCAGCGACGAGGATGC
>JAGCNO010000052.1 GCA_017645905.1 Prevotella sp.
GGCCAGTGCCCCGAGAAGTTCATGTACGAGGGCAAGGAGTACACCCCGAAGACCTTCTGCCAGAGCCTGGGCCTGAACCTCAACGACTATGTCTCCATCACCAGCTACACGCACCATCCCTTCTACACCGGCTTTGCCGTGGAGGTACAGGACAACTGGCGCTTCCCGCTCTCCTATAACCTGCCCATGGACGAGATGATGCAGGTCATCGACAACGCCATCGACAAGGGCTACACCATAGCTTGGGGTGGTGATGTCTCCGAGGACGGCTTCACCCGCAAGGGCCTGGCATACGCTATCGATGGCAAGGCTACACAGAGCCTCCGCGGCAGCGATATGGCCAAATGGCTGAAGCTGCCCGCCACCGAGAAGCGTAACGTCATCGACTCCCTCGGCGTGAACGTGCCCGAAATCACTGCCACACAGGAGCTGCGCCAGGAGCGCTTCGACAACTGGGAACTGACCGACGACCACGGCATGCTCATCTACGGCGTGGCAAAGGACCAGAACGGTAAGGAGTACTACATGGTGAAGAACTCGTGGGGTGAGACCGGCGACTACAAGGGCGTGTGGTACATGACCAAGACCTTCATCGCCGCCAACACGATGGACTTCCTTGTGAACAAGAACGCCATCCCTAAGGACATCAGGAAGAAACTGGGAATCTGAAAAATGGACAAAGTAGGACGATACGAGTTCCTTGCCGAACCCTTTCATTGTGATTTCTCAGGTCGTCTCTTCATGGGGCACCTGGGAAATCACATGCTTAATGCCGCCGACTTCCACTCCACCCACCGTGGCTTTGGCATGAAGCGGCTCATGGAGATGCAGCGCTCTTGGGTGCTCTCTCGACTTGCCATCGAGATGACCGAGATGCCCCGCCAGTACACTAAGTTTAAGGTCGAGACCTGGGTGGAGAACGCCATGCGATACTTCACCTCGCGTAACTTTGCTGTTGTGGCAGGGGAGGGGCAGGGGGCTATCCTCGGCTACGGCCGCAGCATCTGGGCGATGATCGATACCAAGACGCGCCAGCCTACCGACATCTTCTCCATCGACGACGGGGCCATCAACGACTGGATAGAGCGTGACAAGCCTTGCCCCATAGACAAAGGAGGCCGCGTCCGCATGACCGACCAGGCCACGTTCGTCCGCGAGATTGACACCTATTATAATGACGTGGACATCAACGGCCACATCAACTCCGTGAAATATATCGAGCACGTCCTCGACCTCTGGCCTCTCGACTGGTACCGCGAGCATGCCATACGCCGCTTCGAGATAGCCTATGTGGCTGAGGCTCATGCCGGCGACCGCCTCTCCTTCTACCGCGAGCAGACCGACGACGATGAGTATTGCGTCCGTATCTGTAAGGACGGCGACGTTGAGGTTGCACGAAGCAAAGTTAAATTCCAATAAAACTAAACTTATGAAGAAACTACTAACGCTCACTTTCTCATTTCTCATTTCTTATTTCTCATTTAGCGTAGCGCAGACGCAACGTACGTTTACCGTAAATATTTCGGAGGACGGCGCTTCCAACATGGTGGCCTACCTGCCTGAAAAACCTACAGGACGTGCAGTCGTGTGTTGTCCTGGTGGCGGCTATGTCCACCTGGCTATCGACCATGAGGGCCACCAGTGGGCACCTTGGTTCAATGAGCAGGGCATCGCCTTCTTTGTGCTCACCTATCGTATGCCGAAGGGCGACCGTACCATACCTATGGGCGATGCACAGCAAGCCATACGTACCGTAAGGGACTCAGCTGCCGTGTGGGCCATGAACCCCTACGACGTGGGCATCATGGGCTTCTCAGCAGGAGGACACCTGGCCTCGACGGTCTCTACGCATAGTGAGTTCGATTGCCGTCCGAACTTCTCCATCCTCTTCTATCCTGTCATATCGATGAACGAGCGGGAGGGGCATAGAGGCTCAAGTATTGGTTTCCTTGGTGAGGCTGGTGTGAAGGACGAGAAGCTCGTGAAAGAGTTCTCTAACCAGAATGCCGTGCGCAGCCACCTCACGCCGCCCGCCATCATCCTCACGGCCAGCGACGACAATGCCGTGCCTGTGCTGACCAACGCCATTCCTTACTACACGGCAATGAGAAAGGCCGGCAACTTCTGCTCGATGTATATCTACCCCAGCGGTGGCCACGGCTTCGGCTTCCGTGATAGCTGGCCCTATCACAACCAGATGCTCAACGACCTGCAGATGTGGCTAAAGTCGGTCAAGTCACCTCGTCAGGATGCCCTTCGTGTGGCTTGCATCGGCAACAGCATTACCCACGGCTCTGGCATCGACATGCAGGAGCAGCGCGGCTATCCTGCTCAGCTGCAAAGGCTCCTGGGCGATGGCTACTATGTGCGTAACTTCGGCGTCGGTGGACGGACCATGCTCCAGAAGGGTGACCACCCGTACATGATAGAACAGGCATGGCGCGATGCCCAGGCCTTCCGCCCCGATATCGTCGTCATTAAGCTGGGCACCAACGACTCGAAGGACTACAACTGGAACGCCCATAAGCAGGACTTCGAGGCCGATATGCAGGCCATGATTGACACGCTGAAGCCTTTTGTGCCCGTGCTTAATAAGAAGGGCCGTCCCACGAAGAAGATGCAGCGGGCCGAGAAGCCGCAGATATTCCTCTGCTCGCCCATCAAGGCCTTCCGCGACAAGTGGGGCATCACCGATTCCGTCATCGTCAACGAGGTCATCCCTGCCATCCAGCGTGTGGCGCAGAAGAACAACCTGCAGTTCATCGACCTCCATCCCGTCGTCACCGACCCGAAGGACATGACCTCCGACATGATTCACCCCAACGACAAGGGTGCCGGTAAGATGGCCAAGGCTGTCTGCGATGCCATCAAATCAGGAGATACAGACAAGTAGAAAGAAATTCCTTTCCCGAGCGTAAGCAACTTGGCCGCGTAGCGGCAAAGAACGGCTTATTCGATTTGAAAGAACGGCTTTTTCTCATAGAAAGAACGGCTTTTTCGATTTGAAAGAACGGCTTTTTCGATGGGAAAGAACGGTTTCCTGCGCTCCGCTAAATGACAGCGCTCCGCTAAATGAAAAATGAGAAATGAGAAATGAAGAAATGCTTTATTATGGGTTTGGGTTAATGCAAGCCTGCCTTCCTTTTTGATATATTTATAAGTAATTGTTCAAAATGAATATACATTAGGACAAAAAACCACGAATAATCAGCATTTTTTGTAGACTTATATGCATAAATATGGCTATTTTTGCAGCCGTAATCTAAATTTATTATCAAAATGAAAAAACTACTAACCTTATTTCTTGCTCTGCTCTCCGCAGCAGGTGCCACAGCTCAGAAGAAGAGCGTGTTTCTTTATGCCGGACAGTCGAATGCCGACGGCAGAGAATTTGTTCAGAACCTGCCTGACTACATGAAACAGGGAGGCGAACCGTACAGTCCCTACAACCATCTGCAGTGGGCCAGCATCTGTGGCACCCCCTCGAAGAAGACTTTCGAGAAGCGCCAGATGGCCATTGGTGAGCGTTACGCTTTCTGCGATGTGACCAACTACTGGATAGACCAGTCCAGCAGCACGGACTTTTATGCCATTAAGTGTGCCTACGGTGGTACGTCTATCGCTCCTGGCGTGACGGATGCTAAGCTGCCCATCTGGTATGCCGATGCCGAGTGGATGAAGACACACAACGCCTATTGCGGACAAGACATCACCCAAGAAGCCTATAAGAACAACAACTCACTCACTAAGAACCTCACTGAGGGATTCGCCTCACTCGTCGACGGCACACTCTCTGCCATCGACGGCGGCTACGATGTCAAGGCCATCATGTGGCATCAGGGTGAGAGCGACCGCAATGCTGCCGACAGCTACTACACCAATTTCAAGACCTTGATTGCCTACATGCGCCAGGCCATTTATGAAAAGACAGGCGACGTGGCAGACCTCACTCTGCCCTTCATCTTCGGTACCGTCTGCCACAACTCTACGCAGTACAATGCAAAAGTCGAGCTGGCTCAGCTACAGGTGGCCAATGACCTGGACAACGTGTTTTACATCGACATGAGCGAAGTTACACTGCGCAGCGACAATCTTCATTTCGACGGGCCTGCCACAGAGTATCTGGGCAAGATGATGTACAATAAACTGGTGGAGCTGAACCTCGTAGAAGGTGAAATTGTGGATGCTAAGAGGCCCACACCCGACAGTAACACCGACATTCAGGTGGAGGCCGAGCGACAGTGGGACTTCACTAAGCCGTGGAGCAGCGAGTCTGTCGCCAAGCTTGAGGCCGACGACAAATGGCCTGCTTTCAAGTCATGGGGCTATCGCTACAGCGGTTCGTGGAGCACACCGACAGAGCTGCAAACATCTACCGGCTACAAGTTTCCTGAGACCGAGGGACTCTTCTTCACAGCCAATGCTAACCGTGCCACCATCGACCCGGGAAAGAACATAGGACTCTACTCA
Source organism: Prevotella sp. (assembly GCA_017645905.1). Taxonomy (GTDB): domain Bacteria; phylum Bacteroidota; class Bacteroidia; order Bacteroidales; family Bacteroidaceae; genus Prevotella. The sequence goes on from JAGCNO010000052.1 coordinate 4,471, forward strand.
AGCGGCATCTATCTCATCGTGCCGAAGGTCAAGCCCGGACAGTATGTGACCATCGAGAGTGTCACAGGCAACAGTTCCAGGGAGCGCGGCATCACCTTTGACACCATGTATGGACAGTATCTTGATTGTATACAGGGTGGAGAAGCGTCCTACCAGCGGCAGACCAACGTGTGGTGGTATCGCGACACCTTCACCGAGCCACGCGACATGAAGTTCTGCTGCATCGATGGCGGTATTTTCATCTATAAGATTATGGTAAGTGATGCCTCGCCAATCGTTACCGACATTGAGGAAGCTCCCTCTGTCTGCCCGCAGTCTGTCTCCGATAGCCACAACTCCATCTACCGTCTTTCAGGTGTAAAGTCACCTGGAGCCAAAGTCCACAAAGGTATATACATCAGCAACGGAAAGAAAGTCATTGTCCGGTAATCATTTATACTACTCATGAAGAAACTACTACTGACTTTATCATTAGCCATTGGCCTCCAGGCGTACTGTCAATCCCAGCTGCCTGTAGCCACGTTCAAGGACCGTGGCATGTGGGGCTCCATCGCAGCCGACCCAGGCCAGGATGCCATCAACCTGGGCGACTATAAGAAAGACAACAACAAGGTGCTCATCTCGTGGCGTATGCTGCCGGGCGACACTGACTCCACGGAGTTCAACCTGTGGCGCAGCACCAACGGTACCTCATGGAGTTGTGTGAACAACCCCTTCAAGCTGAAGAACAAAGGCATCAAGGGCACGTGCTACCAGCATGCGCCGCTGTCATCCATACCCGGCGACAGCGTGTGGTATCGGCTCACCTATGCCAGCGCCACCACGGCCAACGACTTCATTGGCAGCTACGCCATGTCGAAGGCTCAGGCGACGGGCAAGCTGCCTTACATCGAGATTTCCCTGCAGCCCACCGATGACTGTAGTGACTATCCCGACGAGTTTAAGTATCAGGCCAACGACTGCTCCGTGGGTGACCTCGACGGCGACGGACAGATGGAGATTGTGGTGAAGCGGCTGCTCACCGTCTACAACAGCGGAGGCCAGATTATTGCTACCAGCGAGGCTGCCGAGGATACCGACAAGCGGGCCCGCCACATCGCCATCTTCGACGCCTATAAGCTCGACGGCACTTTCCTCTGGCGGGTTAAGTCCGGACCGAACATCATTGCCGGAAACAGCATTAACTTTGCCGTGGCCGACCTTGATGGCGACGGCTGCTGCGAGGTGGTGACTAAGACGGGCGAGGGTACTGTCTTCGGCGACGGCTATGAGATTCCCGATACCGACGGCGATGGCAAGGTGGACTACCGCGACATCTGGCCTGCCGGTCATTACACGGGCGACGGTCCCAAGGGCTATGGAGGACCGGAATTCTTCAGCGTCATCGACGGAAAGACCGGCCGCGAGCTGGCTCGTGCCAATTTCATCGGCCGAGGAAAAGAGGGCGAGACTCCCGCAGAGCTGGCCAAGAACTGGGAGGCGAACGACTGGAAGTGGGACCCCCGAACAAAGAAATATCAGTGGAAGCTTGCCAACTCGCTGCGACTGGGCGTGGCTCATTTCCAGAAGGGCAGTGGCATGCAGGTGTTCCTCGGACGTGGCGTCTACGGGCGTACCATCGTCGAGGGCTGGCAGTATGACACGACGCCTACGTCAGAGTTCTATGTGTCTGGAGGCATCAAATCGCCCGAGACGAAACAGTTTGCCGGCACACTCACCCGACTGTGGAAACTTGACACCGACGATGCTGGAGGCAAGGACGTGAACAAGGACGGCAAGACCTTCAAAAACTATGCTGGACAGGGCAATCATGCCTTTAACGTGGCCGACCTCGACGGCGATGGTCTGGACGAGGTGATGTATGGCTCGTGCGCCTGGGACAACGACGGCACCGGACTGTGGACCACCGGACTGGGGCATGGCGATGCTAACCATGTGGGCGTGTTCCAGAAGGACTACGAAGGCCTGCAAGTCTACCACTGCTTAGAGAACGGCAGGACCGAGGTGGCGCTGCACGACGGCAAGACGGGCAAGACCATCTGGAGCATCGTGGCTGCCAGCGACAACGACCAGGGACGCTGCATGGTGGCCGACGTAGACCCCCAGTCGCCCGGCTGTGAGTTCTGGAAATATGGCAATGAGCTGTTCACCCAGGACGGCGCAGAACTGAAGAACAGTGACGGCACACGCAAGAAGGAAACTTCCGCCAACGCTGGCATCTGGTTCGACGGCTATCTGGAGCGCCAGATGATTAACGAGAACATCATTAACAGTTTAGCTCATGGGCGTACCTTTACCATCCATCGCTTCGACATGTCCTTCAATAACAGCTCGAAGTCAAATCCCGGATGGTACGGCGACATGCTCGGCGACTGGCGCGAGGAGTTCATTGTGCCCGACCAGACGAAGCTGGCCAACATCAAAGTGTTCTCCACCTGGTACCCCACCACACATCGCATCCCCTGGCTCATGCTCGACCACACCTACTACATGCAGTGCATCCACGAGCAGGTGGGCTATAACCAGCCTACCAACGTGGGCTTCTACATGGGCAGCGAACTGACCGACCCCGAGATATGGGAGGCTTTTGCCAAGGCCAACGGCTGGGGGGATGAGCCGCAGACCATCAAGGGCGATGTCAATGGCGACGGAACGGTAGACGTGGCCGACATCTCAGCCATCATCGACATCATGGCCGGAGCTACTGTTCCTGGCGCGTCAGCCTCGGGTGCCGCCGATGTCAACAGCGACGGAACGGTAGACGTGGCTGACATCTCAGCAGTCATCGATATCATGGCAGCATCGTAGGGAATCAGTGCGTCATGGGGACAGGCACCTGACCCAATCCTGGGTCAGCGTTCCTGTCCCCATGACCTACGCTTAAACCTTCTTTTCCATACCCCTGACGATAGTTTTCCATAGGGTTAAGCATGTGTTTTTTCACAATCCGTTGATTCATAACGGTTTCTGCTTCTGACTCGTTTGCAAATTTTCCATAGGTGACTGATACGACATTCAGATAAATGTCGTAACTTTGCAGTCGAAAACCTATGACTATGCAAACGAGAACTTGGTACATATTTATGATAGGCGTCTTGTTGCTTGCCTTCGGTTGCAAGCAGCAAGAGCCATTAACTGCGAAGGAATGTCTGAAGGAGGCTGAGACCGCCTTGGCCAGCGACAGCGTCCGCCTGGGCGAGACGTTGCTGCGAAAGACCATCCGTTTGTCGGAGGAGTCTGAGGATTGGCACACCAATTATATCGCCTACCAGCGGCTGGCAGAGGCATTGTCGCAGGGTAATCCTGAGGAGGCCTTGCAGCTGATGAAGAAAGCCCTGGCCGTCTATGAGCTTCATCCCGATGATGAGCGCAACCACGTCATACTACTCGACTATGCTGGCACATACGCAGCTCAGGTGGCTTACATCAATGAGGGACCGTTCGACGAGGCCCTCGACTTCACCCACCGTGCATACGACTTGGCAAAGAAACATCAGATGACTGACCTGGTGTGCCAGACGCTTACCAGTCTCGCAAACATCGCATGGGCAAAGGAAGATTATCACCAGTCGCTCGACTATGCCCGTCAGGCAGAAACTCTCCTCCCTCCTTCGGGTGAAGAAAGAGGTGGACCGGACAACTTGCGACAAGGCACCCTACAGGTGCTCGCCCGCAGCTACCTCGAACTCAACATGCTCGATTCGGCAGAGACCGTCTATCGGCAGATAGAGCCTGGCGATGATGTACATCTGGCGTATATCGTGCAGAGCAACCTTGCTAAGATAGCCCTCCGACGGATGGGCGTCAAACAGGTAGAGGACGATATTGACGAGGCCTTCGAACAAGTGGAGGACTTCTACTACAAGGCACTTCGCCAGAAAGACGAGTACTATCAGGAGACGCTGCGTCAGGAAATGGAGAACCAGCAACTTGCATACCGCTCACAGATGTACGCACGTACACTTCTCTTCATAATCATTGCGTCGCTCATCGTCATCTTGGCCATCGTGCTGGTCGTTCGTTATAGGATGCGGGCACAACGTCAGGAGAAGCGTCAGCTACAGCAGGAGGCAGAACACCAGAAGGCCCTGCTCCATCAGGCCAACGAGGTGGTGTCGTTCCTGCAACACTTCATCCTTGAGCGTTCGGAGGTGATGCAGAAGCTCAACCAGGGTGGCGACTCGCTCATCTATATCAGTCCGCACGAATGGAGCGAGATAGAGCGCACCCTCAATGCCATCGACAACAACCGCTTCGCCAACCTCCGTGAGCAGTACCCCAACATGCAGGAGAACGACATCCGGCTGTGCATCCTCACCCGCCTGGGACTCAGCAACCGCACCATCGGCAACATCTACTGCATCACCATCTCGGCTGTCCAGCATCGCAAGCTAAAGCTGAAGAAGGAGGTGTTCGGAGAGAGCAATCCGGATATTACTTTGGAACAGATACTCAATAACAGATAGCTATCACAAAATTACATTATTAACTAAAATAATTACAACAATGAAAAACCTATTATTATTCATTTTGATGCTCTCGCCAATGTTGGCAAGTGCCCAGACGGTATCGGACGTGAAGGACAATGATTGCCATACTGAGACATTAGGAGGAAAACCGACGATTGTCCTGACGAAAGAGGGCAGCACCTTGTCTGTACAACTGCTAAACTATGAAGAAAACTGTTGCACGGATTACTTTAATGTGACAAGCAGCATAAGTGACGGCAACGATTCGGTTTCTATTATTGTGGCTCCCGATGCTGAGTATATTTGTACTTGCCATTGCCCGTTCAACGTGTCGTTCACAGTACGTGACTTGGAGCCAAATAGTTTCTATTTGGACTGCTGGTGGTATAAAGGGCTGGTAGAACTGACGGAAGGACAGACGTATCAGGCAACATACGGTGGTTCATTTTATTCCTACCATCCTTTCTTGAAAGAGGGGAAAACGTGGAACTATTATGAGTATTATCACAACCTATGGGATAATCAACAATGGAAGAAGGAAGTCTCTTATGTCATCAATGGCACCACAGAGATAGACGGCAAGACCTATTATAAAATGTATCGCATAAGCGAAGAGGGCGAAAAATACTATTGCGCCCTTCGTGAGGAGGACAGAAAGGTGTGGCAGTATACCAGTAATGAAGGCGACCATCTGCTTTATGATTTTGGCATGTCTGTCGGTGACAGTTATAAGCCTACCTATGAAACGTACAACTTTCAGCTCACTTCCATTACACCTATGCGGTTCCACGATGATCAACTGCTCAATGTGTTATTTTATGATATGTTTATACAATATGACACAGAGCCGCGCATAAACTTTGCTTCAGTTCCTATTGTCGAGGGCGTAGGTTGTGAAAATGGCTGGAACATCGTGGATTGGTATGCGGCCCAGCCTACAAATGGTATTATTCATGGAGAACAATTCTTGTCATGCTATGAGGATGGAAAGTGTATCTTCACGGCTGATGATTTCAACAACCTGGCCGCTGTTGACAACATCGCTTACCGCCCGTTCATTGAAGAAGGGAAGGTGTGGAAGGTGGGACAAATAGGGTCAGCAGAAAACCCACATCCTGCACTGTTAGTTGAATACTACTATTTTGATGGAGATACCATCATCGACGGAAGAACCTGTAAGCAGATGATGTGCCAGCGGCATGTCAGTCCTGATTATGAAGATTATGAAATCATTATGCATTATCCATTGTTAAGAAGTTGTGGTGAATGGTACGAAGAGGACAAGAAAGTGTATTGCTACGACGCATCAAGCAAACAGTTTACTTTGCGGTACGACTTCTCCCTCGAAGCTAATGACACCCTGTGGCTTTATCAACAACCATACGTGGTGGGGCCGAGGCAGACAGGAGGCCTAAAAGGCTTTAAAGGCGTATATAGAGACATCTTTTATGGTCAGAACTACCTCAATAATACTTGGTTAGAAGGCGTAGGAAGTATTGAAGGTCCGATATTTAGTGTATATTATGGAAAAGAAGGGCATGGTGGGGCGTTCCTCATGTCATGCACCGTTGGTGATGAAGTTATCTACCTCAACGACGAATTTGAGGATGGAGCCACCCCTGCGGAAGCTCGGAAACGCATCGACTTCACCCATACCATCAAGACAAGGCCAAAAATGCCGAGAAGGGAGACCGACACCTCCCAAGGGGAAGAGGACCAGCTTTATGGCGAATACAACAACCTGCAGTTGGACATCAATCTCAATCCGCTCGACGATGCCTATCTGGTACGCATTACTGACGAAACGGGCAAAGCCGTCTACGAGAAGAATGTCAATGCTGCCAGCATTGTAGGCCTCAACATCGACATCTCCACTTACGCAGAAGGCCGATACACCGTCACCGTGGAGAATAGCCAAGAGTCCTTCACAGGCGTATTCGAAACAGTAACGACAGGAATCAGCGACGCTGAGCGTCTAAATGATAATGGAGAAATGATAAATGATCATATCTACAATCTCCAAGGTCAGCGCATCCGTTCCCCGCAGAAGGGTCTGAATATCCTAAACGGACAGAAGGTGTTTGTAAAGTAACTCCATAATAAAGGCCGCCTCAAGTTGGGGCGGCCTTTTCTAATAATAATAATGTGTGTTTATGCCGACTGGAACTCCTGAAGGAAGCGGGTGTCGTTCTCGGAGAACATGCGGAGGTCGGAGACGCGGTACTTCAGGTTGGTGATGCGCTCCACACCCATGCCGAAGGCATAGCCGCTGTAAATCTTCGAGTCGATGCCGCATTGCTCCAGCACGTTGGGGTCGACCATGCCGCAGCCCAGAATTTCCACCCAGCCGGTGTGCTTGCAGAAGCCGCAGCCCTCGCCGCCGCAGATGAAGCACGAGATGTCCATCTCGGCTGAAGGCTCGGTGAAGGGGAAGTAGCTGGGGCGCAGGCGAATCTTCGTGTCGGGGCCGAACATCTCGCGGGCAAACGAGAGGAGCACCTGCTTCAGGTCGGTGAACGACACATCTTTATCTATATACAGACCCTCCACCTGATGGAAGAAACAGTGAGCACGGGCGGTGATGGCCTCGTTGCGATACACACGGCCCGGGCAGATGACGCGGATAGGCTCTGTGAGCTTGCCGTCGGCGGTGTGCATGTGCTCCATCACGCGGGCCTGAACCGAACTGGTGTGAGAGCGCAGCAGAATGTTCTTCGTCACGTCGTTGGGATGCTGGCTCACGAAGAAGGTGTCCTGCATGTCGCGGGCGGGATGGTCGGCGGCGAAGTTCATCTTCGTGAACACATGTAAGTCGTCCTCCACCTCGGGGCCGTCGGCAAGGACGAAGCCCATGCGCGTGAAGATGTCGATAATCTCGTTGGTGACGATGCTCAGCGGATGGCGTGTGCCCAAACGGATGGGGTAGGGGGTGCGTGTCAGGTCGATGCTTTCGTCCGTAGCCTCCTGGGCGGCGAAGGTCTCGCGCAGCTGGTTAATCTGCTCGGTAGCCATCTGCTTCAGCTGGTTAATCTTCATGCCCACCTCTTTCTTCTGCTCGGCGGCCACCTCGCGGAAGTCGTTCATCAGCTGGCTGATCTCGCCTTTGCGGCTCAGGTATTTCAGACGTAGCTGCTCCACGTCCTGCTCGCTTTCAGCCTTCAGGTTCTGTACTTCCTGAATGAGCTGTTCTATTCGGTCTAAAATCATGATTATTGTGTTTTATAGTTTTTCGAATTCCTTGTTGTTCACTTCCTTCACGGCCATGCACTCCATCTCGATGAGCCATGCGGGGCGGCAGACGTGGGCCCCGACGATGACGTAGGGCTTGTCTTTCATGCGCTCCTCGAAGAAGGGCTTCACCAGCTCGTAGTCGGAGGCATCGCGCAGGTAGACAGTCATCTGCATCACTTCGTCGAAGCTACATTCAGCCTCTGCCAGCAGGGCCTCGATGTTGCCCCAGGCACGCTCTGCCTGTTGCAGCACGTCGCCGGGGAATACTACCTGCCCCTTGTTGTTGATGCTGGCCGTGCCCGAGATGAACACATGGCGGCGGTCGCCGTAGTCCACGCGGGTGCCACGCTCAAACGACACGCCGTAGTCGCTCGTACGGTTCAGGCGCGACGGGGCGTAGAGATGTTTCACTTGCTCCGGCTTTATGCCAGCGATGGCGTAGTTGTCCAGCTGCATCAGCACGGCAGCATTCTCCTGTCGCCCGCCGATGCCCGTAGAGGCGATGTAGTGGGTATCCTCGGTCAGTCCCTGCACGAAGAACACGCGGTTGCGGGCTGTCACCACGCCGGGGTAGTTGTTGTCTATGTCGTTGACGAAGAGCCACGTGCGTATGCAGTTGTCCTTCAGCGTGCAGCCCTCCTGCATCAGCTGCATCACATATTCGTTGAAGAGCAGGCGCGTCTGGTATTCCGAGTTCTTGGCCAGGTTGTGTGCCGAGGCGTTCCACAGGTGGCGGAAGGCTCCGTGTGCCACCTCGTAGAGGCCGCTGTCAGTCACTCGTGTCGTCACGTCCTCCATCAGATAGGCCCAAAGGGCAATCTTCGTGCCGTTGAGTGGTGCTTGCTGTATGATGCTCTTTGCACAGTCGCTCATGTCGGAGGCATGCACCGCGTCAGCCTGGTTGGCAGCATCGCTGAGGAAGTAGCGCTTCAGCACGGCCACGGCTCCCTGCAGCTGTCCGGAGAGCAACTGGCTGTAGGCATTGAGAAGGCCGTCGAGCTGCTGCTGGAAAGGCAGCTTCCCGTCATGGCATGTCAGCACGACGTGGTGCTCGGCAACACCCCCTTCAGCAGGGCGGAAAGTGGAGACAGTGGCGCTGATGAAGCCAAAATCTATTCGTTTAATCATCTAAGTAATTTTCGATTTACGATTTACGATTTACGATTTCGATTTACGATTTGCGATTTACAATTCACAATTTGGCTGCAAAGGTACTGCTTTTTTGTTAATTACGCAAAAAATATTTGTGCAGTTTGCTTTTTATTACTAACTTTGCGCGATAGCAAACGATTATTAACCTTTTAAATTACTTATTTTATTATGAAAAAGAAATTCATCTGCGCCGTTTGTGGATATATCTACGAAGGCGATGCTGCCCCCGAGAAGTGCCCCATCTGTAAGGCTCCCGCCTCGAAGTTCTCTGAGCTGAAGGACGATGCCGACATGACATACGCCACCGTTCACAAGATTGGCGACGGCAAGCCCGAGGGTGTCTCCGAGGAAATGATTCAGGACCTTCGCAACCACTTCAACGGTGAGTGTGGCGAGGTAGGTATGTATCTGGCCATGGCCCGTCAGGCCGACCGTGAGGGCTATCCCGAGATTGCCGAGGCCTTCAAGCGCTATGCCTTCGAGGAGGCCGACCATGCCAGCCGTTTCGCCGAGCTGCTCGGTGAGTGCGTATGGGACACGAAGACCAACCTGGAGAAGCGCGCTGCTGCCGAGGCTGGTGCCTGCGAGGACAAGTTCCGCATTGCCAAGAACGCCAAGATGGCCGGCTTCGATGCTATCCACGACACCGTTCATGAGATGGCAAAGGACGAGGCACGCCATGGTGCTGGCTTCGCCGGACTGCTGAAGCGCTACTTCGGTAAGTAGGCTTTAGGCTGTTTCATAGTTGAAAACCAAATGGAACCTTCTGCTGAGGGTTTCATTTGATTTTCTTAAATCAATTAACACTAACCGTTATGAAAAGGAGAGTATTATTCACCTTATTTGCCCTTGGAATTGTCACAGGGGCATGGTCGCAGATGACGACATTCAAGCTGCACGTATGCGGCAAGGAGGTCACCTCGCAAAACATGAATGACGTGCTCGGCGACGGCACGGTGCGGTTCGACGGCGACAAGACGCTGACGCTGAACGGCGCTTCCATCACGATTGACGAGTACAGCGGCCTCGGTGTCTACAACGAGATACCCGACCTGGAGGTGGTCGTCGTGGGCAGCAACACCATCGAGAGCAAGCAGTGGATGGCCTTCGCTGCCATTGAGAACACACACTTCAAGGGCAGCGGCACCCTGCGGCTGAAGGGCTACTCCTGGGGACTGAGCAGCGGGTCGAATACCACGAAGGTGTCGGTCAGCGGCGGTGTCCGCCTCCTCTGCGAGGGCGGCGAGCGGGCCACAGCCGAGACTCCCACTTATGGTGGAGGCTTCCAGGGCTTCGCCAATCATCTTTCTGGCCGTTGCACCACGACGCTGGAGGTTAGCGGGGCCAACACGGTGCTTGAGGCCAAGGGCATTGGCGTGGCCAGCAGCCTGTACAACCTTAAGGCGCTGGTGCTCAGCGACGGGCTGAAGGTCTGGTCGCCCGCCGGAGCAGCGTTCGACGACGAGCAGAAAGCCGTCTGCCGTGCCGACGGGACGCCCGTAGCGGGCAAATGGGTGATGATAAAAGGCAATGACCCCGTGAAGGGTGATGTCAACGGCGACGGCTCCATCGACGTGGCCGACATCAGCTTCATCATCGATGCCATGGCCGGCAAGGGTGTGACGCAGTCATACGCCGTCTGTCCCAACGATCACCACCCGCACTGGATAGACCTCGGCCTGCCCAGCGGCACACTGTGGGCCTGCTGCAACGCGGGGGCCGTTGCGCCCGAGGAGTATGGCGAGTACTACACCTTCGACGAGGCTCAGACCTACAACCCGCCCTCACTGGACCAGATAAAGGAGTTGCTTGACAATACCACCAACGAGTGGACCACACAGAACGGCGTGACAGGTTGGAAATTCACTGGCAATAACGGCGGCTCCGTGTTCCTCCCCGCTGCCGGGCTCGTCTGGGACGGCGAGTTGTACGGCGTCGGCTCGTCCGGCGGCTACTGGTCGTCGACGCCTGTCGACGAGGGCAACGGGTACGTATTGTTCTTCCGTTCTGGCAGCGCGGGCTGGGTCAACGACCACCGCGTCGACGGACTATCCGTGCGCCCTGTGCGTTAGAACTGCGCGTGCATCCTTTCCCCCACTCGAGAACCATCGCGGGAGGCATGGAAACACGCAACCCCATCGGCGGAGCCGTGCCCACAAGGGCATGTCGAGGCTCCGTCGGTGGGGTTGTGCGTTTCTTCTGTCTGTCAGACGGTGAAGCGTATGTAGGCTCGGTCGTCGAAGGAGTTGCTGCCCGGCGTGAAAGCCTTGGTGGCCTTGAACTGCCCGATGTTCAGCGGGTCGTTCTCCCGCTGCCAGGCCAGGCGCTCCTCGCTCTCGGCCAGCGTGGGGCAGAGGAAGGGGTAGCCATCTGAGGCCAGGACAATCTCCCAAGGGCGGAAGTCGAGGGTGAAGGTCTTGACGTGGGCCATGTCCACGGGAAATCCGTCGATGACGCTGTAGCCGTTGTTCTGCTGCTTCATGGTCTCCAGCATCCGGGGGATGATGGCCTCTCGGGCGGTGTCGTGGGTGAGGAAGTGGTCCCAGGGCTTCGGGCTGGCCGTGATGAGGGCGGCCCGCTGCTCGGCCAGCTCCTGCTCAGAGGGCTTTGGGTTCTCCAAGAGAACAGAGTCGACGAGGCCTTGGCAGTCGCCTATCATCCAGATTTCACGACGCAGCCGGCTGAAGACGATGCACGAGGCGGCGAGCCGGTCCTCGGGATGGTCGGCAAGATGCTCCAACAGGTCTTTCTTGTAATAGCTGTGAACGGCTTTGGTGGCCAACGAGCAGAATTGCTGGCAGGAGACGTTGCCCTTCATCTTGCGTATGACGGCGGCAACGGTGAGCATGGCCAGTTCGCCGTTGCTGTGCCGACGACCGGGGATTACAAATCCCCTCCAGCCGTCACGGTGGCAGCGGCGGGTGCTCTTCGACGTGGAGCCGTCGATAACGGCAATGAAGTCAGGGGTGACGACGATTCCGTCCTCGCTTCTCCTTTCCGGGTTTTTGGGGACGAGGGTCTGCTCTATAATTGTCATGGGAAGGATGGGAGTAATGGGAGGGCTGGGAGTTATGGGGTTGGGTTCCGAAGAGCCGTGGGATGAGGTCTGCACGGCCTATGCGGCGGAGGCTCCGCTCCAGGGCGGGCCGCTCCTCGGGCTTGTACCAGAAGAAGTATTGTCGTTGGGCCAGCTTCTCCTGCGGTGTGTGGGCAGAGCTGACGGGCTGCAGGGTGTAAGGGTCAAGGCCGGTGTACCAAGTCTCGGTGGCGATGGTCATAGGCGTGGGGGTGAAGTCCTGCACCTGCTCTAACTGGAAGTCCATGTCCTTGGTCAGGGCTGCCAGTTCGGCCATATCCTCCTCGCGGCATCCAGGGTGTGAGGAAATAAAATAAGGAATAATCTGCTGGCGCAGTCCCTCCTCGCGGTTAATGCGGTCGAAGATTCTTTTAAACTGCTGGAACTGCCGGAAGGGCGGCTTGCGCATGAGCATGAGCACGCGGTCGCTGGTATGCTCGGGAGCTACTTTCAGGCGCCCGCTTACGTGGTGGCAGATAAGTTCGCGGGTGTACTCCTCGGCCGAGCGGTTGGCGGCCTCGTCATTACCTCTATATAATAATAGGTCGTAGCGCACACCGCTGCCGATAAAACTCTTCTTCACCCCGGGCAGGGCATCGACGGCGCGGTAGATGTCGAGCAGGGCCTGGTGGCTGGTGTTCAGGTTGGGGCATATCAGCGGGTGTATACAGCTGGGGCGGCGGCACTTCTCGCAGGCTTTTTGGTTGCGTCCTTTCATGCCGTACATGTTGGCCGACGGCCCGCCAAGGTCGGAGAGATAGCCTCGGAAGTCATCCATCTGCGTCACCTGTCGCACCTCTTTTAATATGCTCTCTTTCGAGCGGCACACCACGAACTTCCCTTGGTGGGCGGAGATGGTACAGAAGGCACAGCCGCCGAAGCAACCCCGATGGATGTTCACCGAGTGGCGTATCATGTCGTAGGCAGGTATGCGGTGGCCCTTGTACTTCGGGTGTGGCAGTCGGGTGTAGGGCAGGTCAAAGGAGGCATCGAGCTCCTCGGTGGTTAGGGGAGGGTAGGGAGGATTGACAACAACATACAGACTCTCCCCCAGCCGCTCCCTATAAGGGAGGGGAGAAGATACTTCCTTCGTAGAAATTCCTTCTTGAGGGTATTTGCCCTTCTCCCTTAAAGGGAGGGGTTGGGGGAGAGTCTCTTGTATGAGCCGCTGCGCATGCATCATGTTCGACTGTTCCTCAATGTGGCGGTAGTTCTCGGCCTCGGCACGCTTGCTGCGGAGACATTCCTGATGGGAGTGAAGCACGATGTCACGGTCTGTGATGCCGCCGGGAATGGCGTCCGTCTTGGTGAGGAATACCGTCTGTGGCAGGTCGGTAATGTCGCTGATATTCTCTCCCTCGGCTATACGTCTTGCCAGCTCTAAGGTGACCTTCTCGCCCATGCCGTAAGTAATCATGTCGGCACCGCTATCCACGAGGATGCTCGGCCGCAGCCGGTCCTGCCAGTAGTCATAGTGGGTGAGACGGCGCAGGGAAGCCTCTATGCCTCCAAGGATAACAGGAACATCAGGGTAGAGCTGCTTGAGAATCTTGGTGTAGACGATGGTGGGATATTCCGGTCGCTTGTCGTGTCGTCCGTCAGGCGAGTAGGCATCCTCCGAGCGCAGGCGCCGCGCGGCGGTGTACTTGTTCACCATTGAGTCCATGCAGCCGGGAGAAATGCCGAAGAACAGGCGCGGACGGCCCAGCTTCGTAAAGTCACGGTAGTCGCCGTGCCAGTCGGGCTGCGGCACGATGGCCACACGGTAGCCGGCAGCCTCTAAGGTACGGCCAATGACGGCCACGCCAAAAGAAGGGTGGTCAACGTAGGCATCGCCCGAGAAGAGAATCACGTCCACGTAGTCCCAGCCACGCAACTCCAGCTCCTTCTTCGTCGTCGGCAGAAAGAGACCCACCCCCGGCCCCTCCCTGTATGGAGGGGAGTAGTTAGTTTTGCTACTGTCTCCTGTATTTGTGCGATGATGGCTCATAGGTACTAAAGTATATATTCCCCTCCTTCTAGGGAGGGGTCAGGGGTGGGTCTGCCCTTTCAATTGAACGGCGTTCCCTGGAAGGCCATGCTGGAGGTTCCCAGGTTGTTGTTGCTTTGGTCTTTCCACTCCATGTAGCAGGTGTAGAGGTTCTGCAGCCCGAGGGCTTTCATGTTGGAGTTATAGAGCACGTCGAGACACAGGTCGAGCAGCTGCTTGTCGTGCCCTGCCTCCGATTCGAGCAGCGAGCGCACGTTGAGCTTCAGCTTCTCCAGCACCTGCTCGTCCACATAGCCGTTAGAGTCGATGAGGTCGCGGAAGAGCTGGTACTTCTCGATGGTCTGCAGATGCTCCTCGGTCACCTCAATCGAGCGGGTGCCTGTAGCATTGGCTTGGATTTTTGTCGTCATTCCGGTCATAGTTATAGATTATGTTTTTAAGGATACGGTGCAAAGGTACGAATTATTGTTCAACCCTGCAAGCTTTTTCCCGCCATTTTTCCAGTCGTAACTTAAAATGCAAATGAACATGATACAAAAAACTCCCCTGCCTGTCACAGGTAGGGGAGACCTTAAAACATAAATTCTATGAAAAAACAAACTTGGGCCCTGCGCACCATCACGGTGCCGTGCTTTATTCCACTCCCAACGTGGAATGCCCTTTTTACTTTTCCTGCCTCTTAGGAAGAGTCAACGCTTCCCAACAACGTGACATCTTCCTATAGCGCGGTGCAAAGGTACATATTATTTTTTTACTGTGCAAGTTTTCTGAAGATTTTTTTTCAGTTTACTTTAATGGTCATTAATCCGTTTGATGGCCTTCCCCCAAACAGTTCTGGCCTTTGAACCGTTCTTGCTCCATTTTATTACGCAAGTGTCTCCTTCGTCGCCGAGCGCTTTCCATGAGAATAAGCCGTTCATTCGATTCGAATAAGCCGTTCTTTCGATTCGAAAAAGCCGTTCTTTCTCCTGGAATAAGCCGTTCTTTCGATTCGAAAAAGCCGTTCATTCTCTGAGGCCGGAAAATCTAAACTGTAAATATTCTTAAATAGTTTTCGTGTTTCGCCTTTTATTCTTATCTTTGCATCCTAAATCGCTTTTAACCTAAATAACTATATTCAACAACAAACGACCCATGCCCTTGCAACGGTCCTCCCCCTCGGGGAGTTAGCGGAGGGGCTTCTAACACTATGATTAAAGCATTTGAGAATTACGAGATTTGGTGGGTAACTGGCGCACAGCTTTTGTATGGAGGCGATGCCGTCGTGCAGGTTGACGGACATTCCAAGGAGATGGTCGAGGGCTTGAACGCCAGCGGCAATATCCCCGTGAAGATTGTTTATAAAGGCACGGCCAACTCCAGCAAGGAGGTGGAGCAGGTAATGCTGGCTGCCAATAGCGATGCTAAGTGTATCGGTATCATCACTTGGATGCATACCTTCTCTCCTGCCAAGATGTGGATTAAGGGCCTGCAGCAGTTGCAGAAGCCGCTCCTCCACTTCCACACCCAGTACAACGCTGAGATTCCCTGGAGCGAGATCGACATGGACTTCATGAACCTGAACCAGAGTGCCCACGGCGATATCGAGTTCGGACACATCTGCACCCGCATGCGCGTTCCCCGCAAGGTGGTCTGCGGTTACTGGAAGGACGAGAAGGCTCAGAAGCAGATTGCCGTCTGGGCTCGTGTGGCAGCTGGCGTGAAGGATGCTCACAACGTGCGTTGCCTCATGTTCGGCATGAACATGAACAATGTGGCCGTGACCGACGGCGACCGTGTGGAGTTCGAACAGCGTCTCGGCTACCATGTGGATTACTATCCCGTCAGCTCTCTCATGGACTACTTCAAGAAGGTTACCGATAAGGAAGCCGACGAACTGGTAGAGGAGTATAAGAAGCTCTATACCATTAAGATAGACGAAAGTGGCGAAACCGTTTATTGGGAGAAGGTGAAGAACGCTGCCAAGGCCGAGATTGCCCTCCGTCGTGTACTGAAGGACGAGGGTGCTACCGCCTTCACCACCAACTTCGATGACCTGGGCGATGCCGACATCGATGCTCCCGACTTCTGTGGTTTCGACCAGATTCCTGGCCTGGCCTCACAGCGTCTGATGGAAGAGGGTTATGGCTTTGGCGCCGAGGGCGACTGGAAGACCGCCTGCCTCTACCGCACA
>JAGCNO010000053.1 GCA_017645905.1 Prevotella sp.
ATGTACCTCGCGCGACGTAGCCCCGTGGCTGACATTCCAGCCAAAGAACAGCAGGGGGATATGGGCATCGTAGGGATTCCACTCGCCGTGGGTGGTACCGATGGGCGACGACGATGAACCGAACGAGTAATAACCCGGATCGGGCACGACGAGGATATCGCCGGCTCGGCGGTAGTGATAGCCCATAAGGGCACGGTCGCGGATGACGGGCGGCAACGCCTGCTGGGCGGCACGCTCGAAGTCAACAACGAAGCTGACGTGGGGTGTCTGGCGCAGGCACTCGATGGCCGTGGCCTTCACCTGCTCGTAGTCAAGCCCTTGGGCGGCGATGGCAGGACGGTTGAGGTAGTAGCGGTAGTCCATCTCGGCCATGATGACGGGCTTCGTATTACCAAATTTCTTGGCGATATATGCCTCAACGCTATTCTTCACGCCCGGAGTCTCCCACTTGCCAGCAGGCATCTTGTGGTCCTGCATGAACTGCGAGTTGTGGGCGGCACCGTGGTCGGCGGTCAGGAAGAGCAGATAGTTGCCGCGCCCCACCTGGCCGTCGAGGGCCTTCAGCAGACGGCCCAGGTCGCGGTCGAGCTGCAGATAGGCCTGGTCGGTCTGGTCGCCCCGCGTACCGTATCTATGTCCGATGACATCGGTCTGTGAGTAGCTGACGCAGAGCATGTCGGTGCGCGGCCCCTTGCCTAAGCGCTCACCCTTCAGGGCGGCAATAGCCATATCGGTGGTGATGGTGCCGCAGAGGGGATAGAGACCTATGTCCTCGCCTGCCTTCTGCACGTCGCGGTTCTGCTTCAAGCGACGGTTCTCCTGCTTTGCCCAGTCGGGCAGTTCGGTCATGTAGTACGTCGAAGTGATGAACTGCCCGTTCTTCGTGTCGAGCCAGTAAGCGGCGTTAGCCGAGTGGCCTGCAGGCAGGATGGCGGCACGGTCTTTGTAGCTGATGCCGATGACCTTCGACACGAAGTCGGTGTGCAACCGCAGCTGGTCGCCGATGGTTGTCGAGAGCATGTTGCGGGGCGACATCTGGCCTTTCTTCTGGTTGTCGGTGCCCACGACGCTGACGGTCGAGTCGTCGGTGCAGTAGGTCCTACGACCATCGATGTAGAAGGTGTTGCCGCAGATGCCGTGGAAGGCGGGCGTCGTGCCGGTGTAGGCCGACGTATGGCCGATGGCTGTTATGGTGGGGAAGTAGTTGATGAGACAGTTGTCGCACGAGAAACCGTCGTCTATCAGGCGGCGGAAGCCGTCGCCCGTGAACTTGTCGTAGTAGCGTGACAGGTAGTCCCATCGCATCTGGTCGACCACGATGCCCACCACCAGCTTCGGCTGCTGCCCGAACTGTGGCTGGGCTGCCAGCGCCACCGCCTGAGCGGCAATCATGACCAATAATAAGAGCGTCTTTTTCATCACTTAGCTGATTTTGGGGGCAAAGATACAAAAAAAGGTGATAAGAACAAAACAAACGCCCTTTTTTTTGATGCCCGCCTATAGGCAATCCTACTTTCAAGATAGAAGTGCAATCTCTGGAGGGAGATGAGGTTGGAGTTTCCGCCAGGGGGAGATGATCCCCGGAGCGTAGCGGAGGGGGCATCTCCCCCTGGCGGAGCGCCGAAAGTTGGCCAGCAATGCAAAAAAAACAATAAAGGGAGACCGCTGTCTCCCAGAGATTAATTAATTTTGCATTGCATATGTACAAACAACTAACCTCGGAGCAAAGGTACTACATTTATTTGGAACGACAAAAGGGTAGTACCCAAAAATCCATCGCAGAAGCGATTGGAGTGAATGAATCGACCGTCAGCCGTGAGCTGAAGCGCAACGGCGGCAAGAACGGCAGTTACAATTTCATGAAGGCGCAGGAGAAGGCAATGGAACGTCGTCACCGTGAGCCCGGCAACCGTGCGAAGCCCCAGGAACTCATCTGGCGTGTCAAGCAGCTCATCATGGACGAGCAGTGGTCGCCGGCACAGATATCCGGCTACCTGCGTGAGAAGGAGGGTATAGAAATCTCTCATGAGACTATCTACAAGCTTATACGCGCAGACGAGACCGGCAAGCTGGCCGAGAACTGCCGCCACAAGATGAAGTACCATAAGAGTGCCTCTAAGAAGCATGTAACCAAGGCTACCAACATCAAGAACCGCGTAAGTATACACGAACGCCCCGCGGAAGCTGACGGTAAGCGCTTCGGCGACTGGGAGATGGATCTCATCGTGGACAAAGACCAGAACGGCATCCTCACCATGATAGAACGCAGTACCGTATTCCTGCTGATGGCCAAGCTCAAGCACGGGAAGATGGCAATGCCGGTGGCCAAGACCGTATGGAGGCTCTTGCTGCCATACAAGGGTGAACAGTTGCATACCATCACCACGGACAACGGGTCGGAGTTCGCTGCACACGAGTGGATTACAAAGCAGCTGGGCGTCCCTGTCTACTTTACAGACTCCTATGCCTCTTGGCAGAAGGGAGCCGTCGAAAACACCAACAAGCTCATCAGGCAATACATACCAAAAGGAATGGACATCAGTACGGTTTCTGACAAGAGAATCGCATCGATACAGGCCAAAATCAATCGAAGACCAAGAGAAAAATTGAATTTTAACACTCCAAAGGAGGAGTTCTTCAAACATTATTCATAAATTTGCACCCGTCTTGC
>JAGCNO010000054.1 GCA_017645905.1 Prevotella sp.
AGGAGGCAGTCGGCAGGAAGCACGGAGCGCAGGGCCGTGGACTTGCCGCCAGGGGCAGCGCAGAGGTCGAGGGCATATTGGGTGTTGGGTGTCAGGTGTCGGATGCAATGGGCAATGAACATCGATGCGGCCTCCTGCACATAGTAGCAGCCGGCATGAAACAGCGGGTCGAAGGTGAAGTTAGGGCGCTGGGAGAGATAGAAGCCGTCGGGACACCAGGGGACGGGAAGCGCTGCGCTAAATGGTAAATGATAAATGATAAATGATGAAGACGGGGGCTCTTCGTCCTTCCATTTCCTGGGGTTCAGCCTGATGCTGACAGGCGGCTCCTCGTCGAAAGCCCCGATGAAGCGTGAGAACCGTTCCTGACCCATGATGGCCTCCGTGTGGCTCAGAAACTCCTGCGGCAATGATTTACTGATGTTCGTCATGTATTCCTTTTTTGTTGCGAAGGTAGTTGTTTTTTTGGTGATAATGACAACTTTTCCTTAAAAAGTTTTGCTCTTTCCGCTTTTTTAATTAATTTTGCCGTCGATTTAAGCAAATAAGGCGTTTTTTGCTGACTGGATTAAGACCTGAAAACGAAATTACTACTGTTAAAACTAACACTTTTTTATATGATTACGGAAAAGCCAAAAGGCCGATGGCTATTGGGTTTGTCATTTATCATTTGCCATTTGTCGTTTAGCGCAGCCCTCACCTCGTGCAGCGAGAAAGACGAGCTGATGGACGAGCCAGCGTGGCTTGGCAACAGCATCTACGAGCGCCTACAGGAAGACGGTGGATACAAGTTCACGCTGCGTCTCATCGACGACCTGGGGCAGAAGGAGGTGCTCGGCAAGACCGGGTCGAAGACCCTCTTTGTGGCCTCAGACAACACTTACGAACAGTTCTTCAGCCAGAATTCGTGGGGCGTGCATAAGTACGAGGACCTCACGGCGGCGCAGAAGAAACTGCTCTTCAACAGTTCGATGGTGAACAACGCCTACCTTGTGGAGCTGCTGAGCAATGTCAGCGGCAACCCGCCGCTGCAGGGCCAGTGCATGCGCCGCGAGACAGCCGCCTCGGTGTTCGACAGCGTGGCCCGCTGCTATCCCGTCGAGATGCCCAACACCGAGTTCTGGGCCCGCTACAAGGACCATAAGAACGGCATCGTGCTGCTGCGTGATAACACGTCGAAGCCCATGATACACTTCCTGCCAAAGTTCATGCGCCGTAATAACATCACTGACGAGGACCTGAGCATACTCACCAACGGAGGGTCGACATCGACCGCCGACTCATGGGTGAACGGCAAGAAGCTCACCGAGACCGACATCACCTGCAAGAACGGATACATCCAGAAGGTCGACGGCCTGGCTATGGCTGCCGACAACATGGCCGAGATAGTGCACAGCCACCAGAACATGTCGCTCTTTGCCTCGCTCCTCGACCGCTTCTGTGCTCCTTACTACGATGACGCTGCCACGAAGGAGTATAACCGCCTGTATAACAATGAGGACAGCGTGTTCACGCTCAAGTATTTCTCCTCGACGAGCAACACCTCCCAATACGGTATGTCGCAGGGCGGCGAGCTGCTCACCGACCCCGACGGGAAGACTGTCGATGCCCATCTGGCCTTCGACCCCGGCTGGAGCCAGTATATGTATGCCAACACCTCCGGACGTGACCTCCACTACGACGCCGGCGCCATGCTCGTGCCGCGAAACGATGCCCTCGACTACTGGTGGAACAACGACGGCAAGCCCCTGCAGGATATGTATGGCGCCTGGGAACGGGTGCCGATGAAGGTGCTGGTCAAGATGCTCGACATCAATCTGATACGTACGTTTACCGAAACCGTTCCTTCAAAGTTCAAGAACATTGTCGACAACACCACGAAGGTGCCTATCGGCATCACCCGCAAGGATGTGGACAGCTGTTTCATGGGCTGCAACGGCGTGGTCTATCTGCTCAACCGGGTGTTCACCCCCGCCAGCTATTCGTCGGTGTCGTTCCCGGCACTCATCAACGAGCAGACCATGAACGTCATCTACTGGGCCATCGAGCACCTCGACTTCGAGCCTTACCTCAACTCCATGGACTCGTACTACAGCTTCATCATCCCAACCAACACAGCCATGCTGCGCTATGTCGACCCCTGTACCTACGGCACGTCGCCCTCCATCATGTATGAGTTCTACTACGACACCGACCGCAAGACCGTCATGGCCCGGCGCTATAGCTACGACATGGAGACGCATGAGATTATCGACGATGGCAAGGAAATCACCGATGCCAGTGATACACAGGTGCAGAACCGCCTTCGCGACATGCTCGACAACCTCATCATCGTGGGTAATATCGAGGACGGTCACGAGTATTACCGCACGAAGGGCGGCAGCGTCATCCGTGTGGCGAATGCCGGCCAGGAAGGCGTGATGACCCTTAGCGGCGGACTGCAGATAGAGGACGACCGGCCTATCCCCGTCACCACCATCTACGACCAGACTACTACGGGCAACGGCAAGAGCTACGTCGTCGAAGAGACCATGCCCATGGGCAGCCGGCGGTCGCTCTACAGCATACTCAATGGCCGCGAAAACTGCAGCCGCTTCTTCGACCTGCTGCTCAACGGCGGTACGGCCAACACGCTGCTGAAGGCACGCATGAGCAGTTACACCTGTGCCGACTATAACTGCTCGCTCTTCGATGCCTATAACTATACGGTCTATGTGCCTACCGACAGCGAGATAGAGCGTCTGCACAACGAGGGCCTGCTGCCCGATTGGACAGACTATGAGAACTTGACGGCCGATCAGTTCGGAGGAGACCCTTCGGTGCTGAAGAAGGCGCAGACCGTCGTCGCCAACCGCATCCTGAACTTCCTGAAGTACCACATCCAGGATAACTCCGTCTTCATCGGTGGAGAGCCTACGAAAGAGGTGAAGTTCGAGACCTCGACGCTCAACCCCCTGAACAACCGATTCTTCAGCGTCACCGTCACGGCCGACGATGATCAGCTCACGGTCGTCGACCAGCTGAACAACATCCGCCATGTGGTGAAGGATAATAACTACAACCTCATCGGCCGTGAATACTGGATTCAGAGCGCACAGAACGTGGACAGCACCCTGCTCTACAACGCCAGCGACGTGGTGGTCCACCAGATTGACGGCCCGCTCTTCTACCAGGAGGCTCAGCTCACCAAGTGGCAGGAGGAAGTGGAAGCGCTAAAGGTAAACAGTAATGAATAAATAATAAATG
>JAGCNO010000005.1 GCA_017645905.1 Prevotella sp.
ACAGAAGAGGAGTCAGCCCTCATGCAGAAGCTCCACCACTCCTTCCGCGTCTCGGAGAAGCTGCGCAAGCACATCCGCACCATTCTGAGTCACGGCTGCATGTACAACATCTGCAACCAGAACCTGCTCTTCCATGCCTCTGTGCCGCTCAACGATGACGGAACGCTCAAGGAGGTGGAGATACTCGGAAAGAAATATCAAGGCCGCCAGCTCATGCAGTACATCGGACAGCTGGTCCGTGCAGCCTTTCAGAACGACACGCCCGACGACCTCAAGGCCTACGCCAAGGACTATTTCCTCTACCTCTGGTGCGGAAAGGACTCGCCCCTCTTCGACAAGTCCAAGATGGCCACCTTCGAGCGCTACTTCCTCACCGACCGCGAGACCCACCATGAGGAGAAGGGCAACTACTTCCGTCTGCGCGACTCTCAGGAGGTCTGCGACCGCATCCTCGATGCCTTTGGCGTCAAAGGTCAATGGTCAATGGTCAATGGTCAATCCACTCCCCGCCACATCATCAACGGTCATGTCCCCGTTCATGCAGGCTCCGGCGAGAACCCCATCAAGGCCGGTGGCCGCCTCATGGTCATCGACGGTGGCTTCTCCGAGGCTTACCACAAGGAGACAGGCATCGCCGGCTACACGCTCGTCTACCACAGCCGCGGCTTCCAGCTTGTGCAGCACGAGCCCTTCACCAGCACGCAGGACGCCATCCTCCGAGGCACCGACATCAAGTCAACCACCCAAATCGTCGAGATGTCCACCCATCGCATGCTCGTCGCCGATACCGACAAGGGTGCAGAGCTGCGCCGCCAGATCTCCGAGCTCAAAGACCTGCTCTACGCCTACCGTCACGGCATCATCAAGGAGAAGCGCAGCTAACGACTGCGACTCGACGCTGATGCGTCGGGAACGTTGGCAAGGTTCGTGGAGTGCTTGCTTAGGCAAGCGACCAAGGTCGAGTGAACGGACAACAGGCCTGTTGCCGGCAAAGTAACAAGGAAAGGTCTTCTGTGAGAACAGACAGTCTTTTCTATGAGAAAAGGTAGTCTTTTCTGTGGGAAAAGGTAGTCTTTTCTCTGGCTTCTACAGTATGGTAATATCTGCCTTCCTGTTTCCTCCGTTTGAAAGAAATATAAATATTCGTGAAAAAACTTGGTGCTTTCGTCTTTTTGTCGTAACTTTGCAGTCACAAAAGGACGGAAGGCGATGAAACTCATCATCATGACAAAGCCCACTTTCTTTGTGGAAGAGGACAAGATTCTGACCACGCTCTTCGAGGAAGGGCTGGAAAACCTGCATCTGAGCAAGCCGGAGTCGGAGCCTGTGTACTCCGAGCGGCTGCTGACGCTGCTCAGCGAAGACTACTACCGCCACATCACCGTCCACCACCATTTCTATCTGCGCCAGGAGTATGGCCTGCGCGGCATCCACCTGAGCACTCCCTCGGAGGAGCTGCCCTATGGCTACAAGGGCCATGTGAGCTGCACGTGCCAGAACGTGGAGGACCTGAAGCAGGCGAAGAAACGCATGGACTATGTGTTTCTGGAGACCATCTTCGACAGCAACAGCAATCCCCAGGACAAACAGACGCACACGCTGGATGAGCTGCGCGAGGCTTCACGCCGAGGGCTCATCGACCGCCATGTGTATGCCTGCGGAGGCATCACGGCCGACAATATCCGGCTGATGCGCGACCTGGGCTTCGGGGGCGTCGTCGTCTGCGGCGACCTGTGGGACCGCTTCAACATTCAGCATGGGCAGGACTTCAAGGAGCTCATCGCCCACTTCCAGAAGTTGCAACGACTGACCAATTAGATAATAACTACGAATGGAAATGAATAACTCTTACATGGTATTCTCCGGCACGGCAACGCGCTACCTGGCTGAGAAGATTTGCCTGAGTCTGGGTTGTCCGCTGGGCAAGTTGCAGATTACACACTTCTCCGACGGGGAGTTTGCCGTCAGCTATGAGGAGAGCATCCGAGGCCGCGACATCTTCCTGGTGCAGAGCACGTTTCCCAACAGCGACAACCTCATGGAGCTGCTGCTCATGATTGATGCTGCCAAGCGAGCCTCGGCCCGTACCATCAACGCCGTGATTCCCTATTTCGGCTGGGCGCGCCAGGACCGTAAGGACAAGCCCCGCGTGTCTATCGGCGCCAAGCTGGTGGCCGACCTGCTGAGCGTGGCGGGCGTGAACCGTGTCATCACGATGGACCTTCATGCCGACCAGATTCAGGGCTTCTTCAACGTGCCCGTAGACCATCTCTATGCCTCGGGCGTCATCCTGCCTTACTTGCAGAGCCTTCAGCTCGACGACCTGGTGATTGCCTCGCCCGACGTTGGCGGCTCGAAGCGTGCCAATGCCTACGCCAAGTATCTGGGCTGTCCGCTGGTGCTGTGCAACAAGACCCGTGCACGGGCCAACGTGGTGGACACGATGCAGATCATCGGCGAGGTGGAGGGCAAGAACGTGGTCATCGTCGACGATATGGTGGACACCGCCGGCACTATCACCAAGGCTGCCGACCTGATGATGGAGACGGGTGCCAAGAGTGTGCGCGCCTGTGCCAGCCATTGCGTCATGAGCGGCCCTGCCAGCGAGCGTGTACAGGCCAGTGCGTTGGAGGAGATGGTGTTTACCGACTCTATTCCCTACACGCAGCGATGCGCCAAGGTGAAGCAGCTCTCCGTAGCCGACATGTTTGCCGAGACCATCCGCCGCGTCATTGCCAACGAAAGTATCAGCGACCAGTATCTTGTTTAATAATATGAATATGAAGAAAACATTTGTGGGACTCTGTGTGATGGCCCTTGCGATGGCTGCCTGTCAGCCCGACGGTTATAAGGTGAATGGTGTTGCCGAAGGATTCAAGGACGGCGATACCTTGTATTTCTTTAAGGAGTTGGGGGCAGACGAACCCTCCGACACCCTCATTGTGCAGAACGGGAAGTTCAAGCTTGAGGGTCCTGTTGACTCTGTGACGCTGGCCTCCGTAGTGTCGGCCGACGGCGCTTCTGGCGCACTCTTCTTTACGGAGAAGGGTAACATCAACGTTACTGTGTCGAGAAACGGTATGCCGAAGATTGGCGGTACGAGGTCGAACGATGCTTGGCAGGAGGTGAACGACTTGCAGGCGAAGTATAGCGTGAAGTTCGACTCCATCATGGCTCCCATCTACTTAGGCAATCCCGACGATGCCTCCCAGCAGAAGGTTATGGAAGTATATCAGGAAATCGAGCGCGAGATGATTGGCAAGATTGTAGACATCGCTGAGAAGAACATCGACAACGAGCTGGGCTATTTCGTGGTGTCGAGCATGGGCAGCAGCGGAGGTATGGACCCCGAGCGCCTTATGGGGCTCATCAGCAAGATGCCTGGCGAGTTCCAGCAGCGTAAGGACATTGCCGACATTGTGAAGATGATTAACGGTGCCGAGGCTCTCTCCAGAGGAAAGGTGATGCCCGACTTCACGTTGCCCACTCCCGACGGCGGAGAACTGAGCGCGCTCAGCGAAGTGGCCAAGAACAAGATTACCGTCATCGACTTCTGGGCAAAGTGGTGCAATCCCTGTTGCGACGAGATGCCCTTCATGGTGAGCCTCTACGAGAAGTACAAGGACAAGGGACTCGGAATTCTCGGCGTGTCGCTCGATACTGACAAGGACTCATGGATGAAGGGAATTGCCGACTTGCACATAACATGGCCCCAGGTGAGCGACCTGAAAGGCTGGAAGAGTCCTGTAGTAGACCTCTATCAGGTAAACGCCATACCCTATACCGTCATCGTAGACCAGAAGGGCACCATCCTGGACAAGGGCCTCAGAGCCGAGAGCCTGGAGATTTTCATTGAAGAGGCGCTGAAGTAAAGTCCATCAGCTAATCGGGCGTCCTTCGGAATCAGAGACAAGCGAGATTCCCTACAGAGGTGGTTTTCTGCCACATGTAGGGAATCTCGCTTGTTTGATTCCTAAACTCTCGCTTGCCTGATTCCGCAAACGATTGTCCTATACCCTGTTGTCCTTCGGGAACACTACCGACGGCTTGAAGCTTTTAGCCTCTTCAAAGTCCATGAGTGCATAAGAGATGATGATGATGGTGTCGCCCACCTGCACCCTTCGTGCTGCCGCGCCGTTGAGGCACACGCAACCGCTGCCGCGCTCGCCCTTTATAATGTAGGTCTCAAAGCGCTCGCCGTTGTTGTTGTCCAACACCTGAACCTTTTCGCCGGCAATCATGTTGGCGGCGTCCATCAGGTCTTCGTCGATGGTGATGCTGCCCATGTAGTTCAGGTTGGCTTCCGTCACCTGAACACAATGCAGCTTTGACTTCATTACTTCTATCAACACCTTATTGCTATTTACGATTTACAGTTTTTCGATTTACGATTTGTTACCTCTACTTGAACTTGATGTGGTCGATGAGGCGGATGGGCGTCTTGCCGCAATAGACGGTGATGCATCCCACGACGTAGGGCGTGTCGTCCCATGAGGTGATGTCCTGCAGGGTGTTTCCGTCGACGATGGCGAAGTACTCCGTGCGCAGGCCCTCTGTGGCGTCGATGTCGGCCACCACCTTGTCGTGCGTCTCCTTCACGGTATGCGTCTTGGCATAGCTGACGCCGTCTTTGAGCGCCTGATAGATGCGTGGCGCGATGGCCCGCTCATCGGGCGAGAGCAGCGTGTTGCGGCTGCTGCGTGCCAGTCCGTCGGCATCGCGCACGATGGGGCACTCCACAATCTCCACTCCCAGTCCCAAGTGCTTCACCATAGCCTTCACAACGGCTATCTGCTGCCAATCTTTCTCGCCGAAGTAGGCGCGGTCGGGACGGGCGATGTAGAACAGGCGGCTCACCACCTGGCACACCCCGTTGAAGTGGCCGGGACGATGGGCACCCTCCATAACCGTCGACACGGGTGGGTACTCAAACTGCCGAGTGTCGGGCGTGGGGTACATCTCTTCCACGCTCGGGGCCAGCACATAGTCGGCCTTGCACTCCTCCAGCAGGCGGCAGTCGGCCTTCAGGTCGCGTGGATAGTTCTTCAGGTCGTTCTTGTCGTTAAACTGTGTAGGGTTCACGAAGACCGACACTACGGTGACATCGTTCTCCTTGACGCTGCGGCGCACGAGCGAGGCATGACCCTCATGCAGGGCACCCATCGTGGGAACGAGACCGACGCTCCGTCCCTGCTTGCGGTCGTCGAAGAGGGCGTTCTGAAGGTCGGCAATCTTTTCAAATACTTTCACTATATTTACGATTTACGATTTACGATTTACGAATTACGATTAACGAATTTGCAATTTACGTTTTCAGGCTGCAAAATAACAACAAATTTCCCAAATATGGAAAAAAAAGACTAAAAATAAGCCTATAAAATGTCACAAATTCCTAAAAATGCTCACTTTGTATGGTTTTATGCAATTATTTTAGTACCTTTGCAAACGATAATATTGTATTAGGTATGGCAAAAAAGAAGATATTGTTCATCAACCAGGAGATTTCTCCCTATGTACCCGACACCAGTCTTTCAGTTCTTGGGCGAGAACTTCCGAAAGCCATGCAGGAACGCGACCATGAGATACGCACCTTCATGCCAAAGTGGGGAACCATTAACGAGCGTCGCGGCCAGCTCCATGAGGTCATACGCCTCTCGGGAATGAACCTCATCATCAACGACACCGACCATCCGCTCATCATCAAGGTGGCGAGCATCGTGGGAACGCGTGTGCAAGTCTATTTCATTGACAACGACGACTATTTCTCCAAACGGCAGATGACTGCCGACGAGAATGGCGTGGACTATGCCGACAACGGCGAGCGGGCCATCTTCTTCGCACGTGGCGTGCTGGAGACGGTGAAGAAGCTGCGCTGGGTGCCCGACATCATTCATTGTCAAGGATGGATGAGCGCAGTAGTGCCCTTCTACATCAAGACGGCCTACAAGGACGAGCCATCGTTTGCCGACGCAAAGGTCGTCACCTCGCTCTTCACGAAGAACATCACCAATGACCTGGGGGCAAGCTTCAAGCAGAGCGTGGAGTATCGCGACGCAAAGCCCGCGCTGCTCTCGGCCTACAACGATAGCTTTGACTTCGAGGAGCTGGGCAAGCTGGCCATCGACTATAGCGACGGCATCATGATAGCCCAGGAGGAGGTGAACGCCGAACTTACCGACTATGCCGCCTCCAAGAAAGTGCCCATACTTCCTTATGCAGAGGATTGGGCCGACGGGCTGGAGCAATTCTACGACAAAATCTATCCAGACAAGTAACATTAAATTTTCTATTAACGAATTTACATTTTACGATTCTGATGAAACTAAAGTATATGGCCTGTGCTGCTCTCGCGGCAATGGCCATTTATTCTTGCGACGACAGCGTGTCGTCAATAGGCAACTCGCTTACCGACGAGGGCGACAAGCTCGATCTCAAACCCTCAACCTACGACGTGCAGACACGTACCGTCGTAGCCGACTCGGTGTTCACCCTCAGCTCTATGTGCTACCTCGGCCAGGTTCGTGACCCCGAGACACAGGCTGATGTGAAGAGTGAGTTCACCACGCAGTTCCACGTTACCGAGCTGTTGAAGGATTATTTGACAGATTGTGAAGTCGTGAGCACCTGGGACGGCAAGATTGCAGCCGACTCGTGCGAGGTGCTGCTCTACCTCTCGAAGCCCTTTGACAGCAAGGACAGCCTCGAGGCCTTGAAGATGCAGATAAGCGAACTGGCCGTTCCCGTGCAGGAGGGGCATCGCTATTACTCCAACTTCAGTCCCCGTGAGAAGGGTATGCTACGCTCAGGCGGACTGTCGAAGAGCAAGATGTTCTCATACGCTAACCTCTTAGCATCCGATTCCTTGAGGGTGCGGAGCGGCTATACACAGAACATCCGCATCAAGCTCGATGAACCCTATACCGACAAGGAAGGCCAGACCTACAACAACTACGGCTCCTACCTGCTCGCGCAGCTGTACTATCATCCTGAGAAGTACCGCAACTCGTTCGCCTTCACCCAGGAGGTCTGTCCCGGACTCTTCTTCGAGATTACCGACGGCCTGGGCTTCCATTCGCAGATAACCAACATGGGCATTCGCGTCTATTACCGCTTCCGGCAGGCTGATGAGGAAACTGTCACCAACGCATTCTTCACCCTTGGCGGAACGCAGGAGGTACTCCAGACCACACTCGTCACCAACGACCGAAAGGCCATCAACCGCCTCGCCGAAGAGACACAGCACACCTACCTGAAGTCTCCGGCAGGACTCTTCACAGAGGTCACGCTGCCTGTGGAAGCCATCAAGCGTGGACATGACAACGACTCCCTGCTTGCTGCCACCATCTCGTTTCAGAGAATCAACAACGAGTCGTCAGACCGACGCATGTTTGGCATACCCAGCAGCATCCTCATGGTGCAGGCCGACAGCCTGACAACGTTCTTCGAGAAAACAAAGAAAGCCGACGGAAGGACAACCTTCCTCGCCACCTACAACGGCACGTCCAATCAGAACGTCTATGCCTTTACCAACATCTCGAACCTCATCACTATCCTTTGGCGCAACTACCTCGACGGTACAGCTAAGAATCCTAACTGGGTCGCTGAGCACCCCAACTGGAACAAAGTGCTGCTCGTGCCTATTACCTCTTCGGCATCGGGCATCGAGCACGACATGTCACTCACCAGTACACGCCTTGTAGGTGGTCCCGACAATCCTAACGACCCCGTGAAGATTAGCGTGGTGTACGCCAAGTTTACAGAAAAATACTAATTATTTTATGGCCGACGGATACCTGGAGAAGCATCATGCGGACTACGAGGCCCGCAAGGCGGCATGGCTGCGCAAACAGAAATGCCGGCCGCAGGTGCGCCAGATAGAACGTCCTGAAGATGAATCTCTATGAAAACACCAGCAATAGTAATACTTGCCGCCTTTGCCCTCGTGTTTGGCGGTTGTCAGGAGAAGAAGCCTTCTGAGGATAAAATCATTGCCACACGCTATGTACCCGAGCGTCCGCAGGCTCCTATTGCTATGCCTGCCGACAGTCAGGTGGACAGCACCCAGTGGCAAGGCAGTACCTACTATGTTAAAGTCTTGCGCACCCCCATAGACAGCGTAATGGTTACCGCCGACAACGGGCAGAAATACATAGACAACCGTTGCCGCCTCATCATCACTCGTCAGGACGGTTCGAAGTTTATAGAAAAGACGTTCACCAAGAACACCTTCCTCTCCTACGTGAATGAACCGTTCCGTAGTGGCGGCATACTGGCCGGGCTGCGCTTCGAGGAAGTAGCCAATGCCAACCTGGTGCTCTCTGCCGTGATAGGCATGCCCGATGCTGTCGACGACCTTTTCGTGCCCCTTAAGGTGAAGATTGACGGTCAGGGAGGCCTCGGCATCTCCGTAGACGACGACATGGGACTGCTCGACTACGAGGAACGCAACGACGAAGAAATGCAGTAAGGATGGTACTCATTGCCGACAGCGGGAGCACAAAGACCGACTGGATGCTCAGAGGGGAGACTGCCACCCGGCAGTTTCACACACAAGGCATCAACCCCATTCACCAGAGCGACGAGCAAATCCTTGACATCCTGCGTGGAGAGCTCCTTCCGCAGCTCATTTCATTGAACCAGTTATCGGCCATAAAATTCTACGGCAGCGGTGTCCGTCCTGATCAGGAGGCGCGTATGGAGCGGTTGCTGCGGGAAGTATTTCAATTACATTCCTCTCACCCCACACCCCGCACCCCCCACCCCCAGATAGAAGCCCACAGCGACTTGCTCGGTGCTGCCCGTGCCCTCTGTGGTGATAGCGAGGGCTTGGCGTGCATACTCGGCACAGGGGCGAACTCCTGTCTCTACGACGGCGAGAAGATTGTAGCCAACACGCCGCCCCTGGGCTATATCCTTGGCGACGAGGGAAGTGGTGCCGTGCTTGGCAAGCGTTTCCTCAATGCGCTCTATAAGGGACAGTTAAGCAATGAGACAAAGTCTGATTTTGAAGCAGAAATGCGGATGACGCTCACGGAGGTCATTGAACGCGTTTACCGACAGTCCTTGCCCAACCGCTGGCTCGCCTCCCTGTCGCCTTTCATTCACAGCCGTCTCGACGACCCAGCCGTAGAGGCTCTTGTTGTCGATAACTTCTCCGACTTCATCGCCCGCAATATCGAGCCTTATCATCGCCGTGACCTGCCCCTTCAGGCTGTCGGAAGCATCGCCTTCTACTATCGCGACCAGCTCTCCCAGGCCGCAAATAAAGTTGGCTACGCCGTGGGAAAGATTCTTCGCAGTCCCTTGGACGGTATGTTGTGAATCTTTGGGGTTTAGACCGCCTGACCCTCAACGTAATTCATTAAATATTCTTAAATATTTGAGTGGTGTTATATATACAAGTTGTGTAGGTAAAGAAATATGCCTACCTTTATCGCCCGAAATTAATTATTAGTATTGTATCATAAACTAAATTAAGTCAGTATGAAAAGATTTTACGCTTTATGGATGATGGCCATGATAGCCATGACATCGTTCGCACAGACTTCTGAGGATATCGTGATTTCTCCTACTTCCGGCGATATCACGGCAGCCTTGAACAATGCCCTTAGCGGTAAGACAGCCAGGAGCATTACCATCAACCTGACTGCTGGTGCCACCTACACGCTGAGCAACCCCATCTCGCCTTCTGGCAGTCTGGTCATCAACGGCGCCAAGGGTGCGGTGATTGATGCCACCGACCTGAAGAGTGCCCCCTCGACCGGAGGCAAGAGCGATGAAGAGGAGAAAGCCGCCAATGCATCGTTCATCCTGATGTCCTCAACGCCTTCCGTCAGCCAGACCAACGGCTACTATCGTGTGGACCAGATTACCATTAAGGACGTGACCATCAAGGGTTTGAAGAACGCCCTTTTCTTCGACCACGAAGTAAAGTACTGTGTGCTGAACTTCACCATCGACAACGTTCTGCTGCAGGCCGAGGCTTCTGGCAAGCAAGACGGGCTGATTGCCTTCAAGAAGGGCGGATACAAGGATTTCACCATCAAGAACTCCACCGTCTATGGCAATAACTCGAAGAATGCAAAGCGCTTCATCGTCTCAAGGGCAGACCTGCATGCCTTTGGCTTTGACACGACGAAGGAACTCCACAACATCACCTACCTGAACAACACCTTCGTCAACGTGCTGCCGACAAGCAGCGACGAGGCATGGGCAGACGATGCTTTCGTCGGGGCAGACTACGTGAACTACAACATCCAGAATAACATCTGGTATGGCTGCGGCCTGAACATCGCTATCGGCCTCGTAGGAAAGGACATATCGCCAAATGCCAAGAAGCTGTTTGCCAAGAACTCCTACTATAACCCCGACGAGGCTTCCGATGTCGTGAAGGACCAGGCCGTCCTGGAGACTGCTGCCGACAACAGCAATGACATGCTGACCACCGACCCCACCTTCGCCGACATCTCCAAGGCTGATTTCCACGTGAACCCCGGTTCGCTGCAGGCAAGATATCAGACGGGCGACCCCCGCTGGCTGGTGCCCTACAATGCTGCTCAGGCTCTTCCTGCCGACATCGTCCTGAACCTGCCTAAGGCCGACAATATCACAGACCGCCTGAACGCTGCCTTCAAGAATGTGGACAAGGTGGGCGACATCACCATCATCCTGGCCATGAACGCCAAGTATGTCCTCACGCAGACCATCAAGTCCTCCGGTTCGGTCACCATCATCGGCAACGGAGCAACGGTTAACTGCACAAAGATTAACGGGCCGATGATTATCCTCGAAGGCACCGAGGCCCTTGCCAACAACATGAACGCTGACGGAACCGTGGGCGACAAGAATCCCAGCTATAAGCATGTCGAGACGGTGAACATATCGGGCATCAAGACAACGCTGAAGAAGGTCTCCACCATCCTCAAGGAGACCCAGAAGACGCTGGTGGACAATGTCCTCATCGACGACTGCGTGTTTGAAGTGGAAGGAACCAACAACCTGTTTGATTTTGCCGGCTATCCTGCTATCCTGGAAATCTCGAACTCCACCATCTGGTCAGAGACGGGCCATACGGGTTATCTGCTGCGTACCGGCGGCCGCGTAAGAGACCTTGACAAATCGCAGAACAATCTCGTGCAGGCTATCACCATCGATTACTGCACGCTGTATCAGATTTCTCGAGGCAAGGGATTCAACAGTCTGGCCGGTAAGGCAAGCCGTACGCTGAACCTCACCTTGACCAACTCCATTATCTACAACTGCACCGCCAACGGACAGGAGATCAACGGCTGGATGGGTGGCGGC
This sequence comes from Prevotella sp., assembly GCA_017645905.1. Classification (GTDB taxonomy): domain Bacteria; phylum Bacteroidota; class Bacteroidia; order Bacteroidales; family Bacteroidaceae; genus Prevotella. The sequence goes on from JAGCNO010000005.1 coordinate 11,305, forward strand.
GAGGCCGACGGTCCCACCATGACTTACGACAAGAACACCTATTGGAACAACGGTGCTGTACAGGCCGGCTGGATAGACGAGAACGATGCTTTGGACGGTCGTGACCTCACGAGAACTGCTTTCAAGGCCGATCCCGGCTTCTATGATGTGGAGGGTGGCGACTTCGCCATCGCCAACATGTCGCCGCAGGCTCAGGTTCCCGAGGGACAGCCCCAGTATGGCGACCCGCGTTGGTCAACATGGGCAGCAGGCGAAAGCTATATTTCCACATCGTTCAACTTGCACTGTGGAATTGTTTTGCCAGACAAGACGTATGCCAACGAGGGAACGCTCATCAACGTCACCGTAACAGCGCACGAGTACCATGATATTGATGCCATTACGGTTACCGACGAACTGGGTAACAACGTGCCTATAAGTATATCGGAACCGGCGTTTGCAAGAGCCTCCAGTGAGATGATTGATACAGAAGAATCGGTGACAATATCCTTTATAATGCCGGCAACCGATGTTACCGTTGTCGCAACATTCATAGAAGAGGAAACCGTTGGCATCAAGGACATGACGGCCAGCGCATCAAGCCAGGACGGCAAATGGTACACCCTGGGCGGCACTCTCGTAGAGAAGCCCACCAAGGGTGTCTATATCCACAACAACAAGAAAGTCGTGGTCAGATAGTATCGACCATCCACAACAAAAACATCCGGAAGCGTTTAGCCTCCGGATGTTTTTTATGCTTAGCAGTGGGAATGATACTGTGCAGTTTGTCAGAACCTTCTGGCACTGGCCGACATGATGTCGATGACGCTGGCAATGTCGGCTACGTCGACAGTTCCGTCGCCGTTGACATCGGCGGCGCCCGACACTGACGCGCCGGGAACGGTGGCTCCGGCCATGACGTCGATGATGGAGGCGATGTCGGCCACATCAACAGCTCCGTCGCCGTTCACGTCGCCCTTTATCTTTCCACTTAACACTTCGCTGATGTCGATGACGTAGGGACTCTTCGGCCATCCTATGTTCATGTCACTTTCGAAGACGATACTGTTGTCTATGGTCACTATCTTGTCGTTGAGGCAAGTGCGTATCTCCACCGTTTGTCCGCCTCCATCGCCTGGTATGAGAAGAAAATAGAGGCCTCTTTCGGCACGTTCTGCTGCCCGGCACTCGCCACCGATAAAGGCTGCAACTTCGCAAGTGTCAACAATCTGTTCACCGTTCTTCAGTTGGATGACCATCGTCATGTTATTGGGATAAAGGTAAGGGTCAACGGGGTTGAAGATTCCCCATGTGGGCAGGGCCATCGTCATGAACACCAAGAGAATGACGGCTGACTGTAAGAAAAAACGCGTTCTCTTCATAGTTATAGTTTGTTTTGTATTGTATTATTGTCCTCCTAATCTTTCGAAGAATTCTATCACGGCCTCCCAGGTCTTGAACTGCTCGCTGCCAAACTCTATGCTGGTGGCCATAGCGTCCTTGGTTGGAGTGGCCTCGATGAGGTAGTCGCCGTAGAGCAGATGGCGCTGGTTGGTGAACATGGTGTGACCCCAGGCAGGTACGCCGATGTATTTCTCTAACCATTTCGTTGCGACGGTCATCTCTTCTGGTTCCGACGATGTAGCGGGAGCTACGAAGTACACTTGGTAGCCCTCAATGAGCTGGCGGACAGCTTTCTGGCAGCTGCTGGCAGCATTGCCGAAGGAATCTTTCAGTGTCTCCACACCAATATAGATGATAGGGCGTTCGCGACCCTCCTGATGGTCGTCTATCCAGCGGATGACGGGCACGACGCTGTGCATGAAACTCTTGTCGTTCATGCGATGCTCGCCGTGAAAATGCATGGCCAGCGGGTAGTGCTCATGGAAGAGGTCGAAGGTGTCCACCACGTCATCTTCGTCGCCAAAGAGACCGTAGACGCGCCGGCGCTCTTGGTCGTTGACCCCCTGGAAGCGCTGTTCAGACACCATGCGGTATTCTTTCACCAAAGCCTTGTCGACATAGAACTGCTGAACGCCGTCCAGTCGGGGGTTCTGAAAGGTTTGCGTGCCTGTCATTCCATGTGCCTGCATGGTGTCGGCAATACACATCGCAGGGTTCATGCAAATGCGGTCGAAGCCGTAGAGCTGCTCGGTGTACATGCCGCCCATCGACGTACCCAGGATGAGGTCGGGCTTCTCCGTCTCGCAAAGGTGGTGGAGCAGGTCGATAGCCTCCTGTGGATGAACGGGCAGGTCGGGAGCAACTACGCGGGCATTGGGGAAGACGGTGCGCAGCCTCGTCACCGTTCCCGACTGTCCGCTGCTGGCGAAACCGTGAACATACATTATGGTCTTCCCGTTCATCAGGTCGGGAAACTGCTTTACGTAGGGGTTCTGCTTGTCTTCCATTTATGTTTGTCTTTGAGTTAGTCCTAAGGGGTCTCTGAGAAAAAGCCGTTTTTTCTATGAGAAAAGATAGTTCTTTCTATGAGATTAATCCGTTTAATCTATGGGAAAAAGCCGTTCTTTCTCCGAGCCAGGATTTTCTGATGAAAAAAGTCTGGTATGGTTTTCTCTCCGAGCGAGAAAAACCCTACCAGACTGTTTGTCGGTTTTTGGAGGAAATTAAGCCTCTGCGGGAGCCTCTTCTGCTGTGGGAGCCTCTGCGGGTGCTTCAGCTGCAGCGGCCTCAGCCACGGCGGCAGCCTTCTTCTCGGCCACCTTCTTGGCGATAGCCTCGTTAACCTTCTTCTCCTCTGCAAGAGCCTTCTCGGCAGCTTCCTTCTTTGCCTTAGCTTCGTCGGCAGCCACCTTTTCCAGTCCGCGCTGCTTGTCGGCCTTCCATGCGTCGAACTTGCGCTGAGCGGTAGCCTCATCGAAGGCACCCTTCTTCACACCACCACGGAGGTGCTTCATCAGGAGCACGCCCTCGCGGCTAAGGATGTTACGCACGGTGTCGGTGGGCTGTGCGCCTACCTCGAGCCAGTAAAGTGCACGGTCGAAATTCAAGTCTACTGTGGCGGGATTGGTGTTGGGATTGTACGAACCAATCTTCTCAGTGAAACGACCATCACGTGGTGCACGGGCGTCGGCGATGACGATGCTGTAGAAGGCATAGCCCTTACGGCCGCCGCGCTGCAGTCTGATTTTTGTTGCCATGTTTTAATGCTTTAATTTTGTAATTTTTTTAATTGAGGTTTGAATTTCATGCTTCCATCTCGTGAAAGCGGCTGCAAAGGTACTTATTTATTTACGATTTACGTATTTTCGATTTACGTTTTACAGATAGTTTAACATTTTTTATTCCATTATGGTGTGCAAACCCTCGCTCGTTACGTGGAAAAGTCGTAACTTTGCAGCGATGAAGAGCGAGCTTTCCATTCTCATTCCCGTTTATAATGGTGACTGTCGCCGTCAGGTGGATGCCTTGAGTCGTCAGGCTGAGGCTATCGGTGGGCTGCATTATGAGATTATCGTGGCTGACGACGGTTCTACCGACCGCAGCTTTGTGGAGCGTTGCCGCGAAGTGGAGCGTTGGCCTCATTGCCGCTTCATAGATAGGGGCGTGAACAGCGGGCGGGCTGCCATCCGCAATTTCCTGGCGCGTGAAGCCCGTTACGAGTGGCTGCTCTTCATGGATGCCGAGATGACCGTCGGCTCCGAACGCTATCTGCTGGACTATCTGGATAATGATTTTACCGATGTGGCCTATGGCGGCTATTATGTCGGCGAGGGCGAGCGCGGCAATCTCCGGTTCATTTACGAGAAAGACTGCGAGCCGCAGCATAGGGCAGAGGAACGACGCAAACGGCCATTCATGCACTTCCACACCAGTAACTTCGTGGTGCGCAGGGACATCATGCTGGCACATCCCTTCGACGAGCGCTTCCGCCAGTATGGCTATGAAGATGTGCTTTGGGGTAAGCAGCTGCGCCAGGACGGAATAACTGTGGTCCACCCTGATAATCCTGTCGGCTTTTGCACTTTTGAGCGCAATGAGCGCTTCGTCGACAAGACCGAGGAGGCGCTGCGCACGCTCAGCCTTTTCTATAGCGACCTGCGTGGATACTCCAAGATGATTACCTTTGTCGAGAGCATCCATCTCGCTCCTGTGCGCTGGGTCATCCGCCTGTGGCACCGCCTCTTTGGAGCCTTGGAGCGCCGTAACCTCTGCGGCAGCCATCCCAGCCTGCGTGTATTCAAACTCTATAAACTAGGATACTTTATGACAATAAACAATAATCACTAACCAAACACCTGAGACTATGATTAAGAGATTCGCATTCAAGATGTTCCTCAAGCCGGGCTTCGAGGAAGAGTATCAGAAACGTCATGCCGCCATCTGGCCCGAACTGGTGAAGATGATTAAGGAGCAAGGCGTGCAGAACTACAGCATCTACTGGGACCGCGACACGAACATCCTCTTCGCCTACCAGGAGTGTACCAAGGAGGGCAACTCACAGGACACGGAGAACGTTGACCCGATTACACAGAAATGGTGGGACATGATGGCCGACATCATGGAGGTGAACCCCGACAATTCGCCCGTCACCATTCCCCTGCCAGAGGTGTTCCATTTAGATTGATTTTAGTGAATAGTTTATAATGAATAGTGAATAGTTGGCTGCGCATTACAACTATTCACTATAAACCATTTACTATTCACTCTTCACTCTTCACTATACAGCTGTTCGTATTGGCGGGCCACCTTCAGGTAGTCGTGGTGGCGGAGGACATATTCCTGACTTTGCCGTTTTAGCGTAGCGATGCGCTCGGGGTGGAGCACTAACAGCTCCAGCTCGTGGCGCACGCTTTCGTAATTGGGCTGCACGTTGACAATGGGCCGCAGCTCTTTCTCGTTAAGTATTTCGTAGTTTTCTTCCTCACCACCTCCGATGACGATGATGCCCTTCGACATGGCGAGCAGGGCGTTCATAGCCGGGGTGTAGGAGTAGAGCTGGTCCATGATGGCATCGCTATTATCCATCAGCCGTTGGTATTCCTCAAAGGGAACGCCCTCCACCTTGATGATTTCCAGCAGGTCGGGGTGTTGCCGTTGTACGTCCTCGGCAGCGCGGAGCATGATGTCGGTGCCTTTGTAGGCGCTGCGGCCGCGGCTGATGCCGATGAAGAGTTTAAGGGGTGAGGAGTGAGGGGTGAGGGGTGAGAGGTTAGTTATGGGCTTTATGGGAAAAGGAATAAAGGTGGTCTTTTCGGGAAACAGGGGCTGGTAGCAGGCGTAGTTCTCGTAGGGTGTGGCCACGATGGCGTCGCAGTCGTTGGCAATAAGCTGGTTCAGTCGGCCCTTGGGTGTGTCGAGCCAGTCGTCTCGGTCGCGCAGGGCGACGGGGTCGGTACGCAACTGTTCTCCGATGTTGAAGTCGCTGTAGCGAAGAGGCTTGCGCGTGATGTTCTCATGCACCCAGTAGTAGTCCATGCCCAAAGCACAGAGCACCATCTTCTTGTTATGTCGCCGCAGGTAGCGGTAGACAGGACGTATACGCTCGGCCTTCAGCTCGAGGAACATAGGATTGATGAGCTGTACCACATCGTAGCCCCGCCAATGGGGCAGCTGGCAAAGAACTTTCGCCATGAGACGGATGCCGCCCAGCTTACCAGGCGTGCGGGCAAGGTCAATGTCTCGGGGATAGTCTTTCCAGAAGTCGCCGTTAGAGGCTACCGTCACCTCATGACCCAGCTGGCGCAGACCCTGCGCCAGCGTATTATGAACGTTGCTATATTCGCCTAAGAGTAGTATCTTCATCGTTCTCTTTCCATGAGTGGCAGAGTACGCAACAGCATGGCCCGACCCACACGGCTGTTAGTCATACGCCGGAACCAGGTGTACTTCGTGGTGTAGTCGCGGTTGGGTAGGGGAAAGAGCCCGGCCTTGCTGAGCTCGCCAATCTTGCGCTCTAAGTAATGGCTGCTGCGAGTCATCACTATTACATTATATATATAGTCCATCGTCAGCTGTGCCGTGCGCCGTTGCATGGCCACGCGGTCAGCGGTCGGCATGCGATCGGCAAGTTTCTTCAGGCGTATGATAACATCCTTTGTGTCAATGAGCCGTCGCAGGTTGCTGCGTGTAGTGCCTATGCCTGTGGCCGATGTTTTTCTTTCACGGTAAAAGTAAGCCTGTGCCGTGGTGCGGATGGCACACTCTGCCCGCAGTATCAGCTGGGGCGTGAACTCCTCGTCTTCGCCATAGTTCACGCCAGGCGTAAAGCGCAGGCTGCCCAGGATGCTTCGGCTGAAGCTGTAACCACATACGGAGCCGTGTATGTTCTCCCTTCGGAGCAGCTCGCTGCCCGACATGGGACCGGTGTCATCATAGAGCAAGGGCACGTCGCGCGTCTTGGCAAAATCGAAGAGCACCATGTCACAGCTTTGCTGATAGCGCAGTTGGTCAAGCACATGTTCGTAGGGAGCCTGGAGCAGGAGGTCATCGCCGTCTACAAATTGTATGAAACGTCCTGTGGCCATACGCAAGCCCGCGTTGCGCGCCACCGACACACCGGCGTTGTGCTGACGGATATACAGAAGGTCGTCTGCCATCGTGCCAAGCTCTGCAAGCGGACTTGTTTCCGAGCCGTCATCCACAATGATAATCTCTCGCTCAAAAGGTCGCAGCGACAATGCCAGAATGCTTTCCAAACATTCGCGGAGCATAGCCGTGGGGACGTTGTAAATGGGTATGATAAAACTTATGAGCGGTTTGGTGTTTTCCATCGGTGTAGCATTTTGTTCAGGTTACAAGTTCTTTCTATTCCGAGCGTGTTGATTGCCAAGGCTTTCAGTCGTTGTGCCGTTGTTAAGCCGTTGGCCATCGGGTTTACATAGCGGTGGGGAAGGGTAGGGGTTGGTTGTTTGGCTGTTTGGTCGCACACATCGATCTGAATGTTGACCACGTGCATGTAGTAACGGTCATCGCACCAACGCTTCATGACTTCCTCATGGGCCTTCAACAGCATGCCGAGTTGCTCGGCCTGTGCGGAGGCGGTGATGCCTTGCCCGTTGTAGCAGTAGTAGTACATGCCGCAGTCCACGGTGGCTATCTTGTGGGCATTGTCAAGCAGACGGGGCAGGGTGAAGACATCCTCAAACACCTTCCCTTTGGGGAAGCGTACACCGTCGAACAGCTCCCTTCGGTAGACCTTGTTCCAGGCGTAGCAATGCTCGTAGGCCCGGCCCCGCAGCCAGTAGTCTTCGGCACTTTCGTATACATGACTGCCGAAGCGTATCTCCTGTTGCCACTTTGAACCATAGTGCCGGAACAGCGGAAACTCGGTGATGTCGTTGCCCTCGGCCTGAGCCATCACTTGTGCATAGGTATCCCTTTCCAGGTAGTCATCGGAGTCCACGAAGGTGACAAACGCTCCCTTTGCCACGTCGAGTCCGGCATTGCGGGCGTAGCTCAGTCCGCCGTTTGCCTTGTGTATCACCCTGATGCGGCTGTCCTTAGCGGCCCATTCATCACACATCGCAGGACAACCGTCGGGCGAACCGTCATCGACCAGGATAATCTCCATGTCGCTGAACGACTGGCCCACGACACTCTCCACGCAGCGGTCCAAAGTGGCCTCCACGCGATAGATGGGAATGATGACACTTAGCTTCATTTGCGTGCAAAGGTACGAATAAGTGAGGACAATACAAAACAAAAAACATTATTTTTGTTTTTATTGTCGAACGAAAGTACCTTCGACACAAGTCAAAGGTAATACAAAATTGCGAACTGACCAAAAATACAGGCCGAATTGATAAAAAAGGGCAAAAAGATTAGCCTGTAATGAAAATAGTTTGTATCTTTGCACCATAAAAACCCATTAAGACTATGAAGAAAAGCATTTTTACACTTGCTGCCCTCTTTGCACTCAGTGCCAGCGCAGCCCAGCCCACAGACTCTGTCAATGGGCAGTATTACAAACTTTTTGCACCGCTGACGTTCTACCACAGCGTGGCGGCCAACCAGTTGTCAATGAACGATGCCGACGAGACTACCGAGGCCATCGACGCCGCCCTGATGAACGTCTACCTGAACCGTCCCGACTTGGTGCAGGTTACCGAGACCGAGCAGGAGCAGAGCGGCACCCTGCGTCAGGACATCATCGACCAGCCCGTCACTCAGCAGACCACAATGGTGGAGCAGTCGATGCCCATGCCCGAAGTTCCTGAGGCCGAACCCGTGGAGGTGGCCGTAGAGAAACCCAAGTTCTGGACCCGCAAGGGCGACGGTTTCCTCCAGTTCATGCAGAACTATGTCAGCGGAAACTGGTACAAGGGCGGTGAGAGCAACTATGCCGCTTTGGGCAGCCTCACCCTCGAGGCCAACTACGACAACAAGTCGAAGTGGAAGTGGGACAACAAGTTGGAGATGAAGCTCGGCTTCCAGACCTCACGTTCCGACTCCATCCACAAGTTCAAGGCCAACGAAGACCTGCTGCGACTCACCAGCAAGGTAGGACTGCAGGCTGCCAAGAACTGGTACTACACGCTCCAGGTGCTGGCCTACACGCAGTTTGCCCGAGGCTTCAAGACCAACGACATCAAGACCTACGCCGACTTCTTCTCACCCTTCAACCTCAGTGTCGGTCTCGGTATGGACTACAAGGTGGAGTGCTTCGACAAGAAGCTCACGGGAACCATCAACATGTCTCCCTTTGCCTATAACTACCGCTATGTAGACCGCTCCTGGTTCAACGGCAACCAGTGGTTCCCCTCACGCTACGGCATCGACGAGGGCAAGCACCACTTGGGCGATTTTGGTTCGCAGCTTACCGCAACGTTGGAATGGAAGATGAGCGACGTTCTCACCTGGAAGACGCGCCTCTACGGTTTCACCAGCTACCACCGCGCCGAACTGGAATGGGAGAACACTTTCACGCTGAAGGTCTCGAAGTACATCACCGCCAACCTCTTCCTCTTCCCACGCTTCGACGACTCTAACATCTGGGACGACGAACTGGGCTACTGGCAGTTCAAGGAGTTCTCCTCCCTGGGCTTCTCGTATAATTTCTAAGTCGTTAATAATTAACAGTATAAAGACGGGTAGCCATACTGGTGCTGCCCGCTTTTCGTCTGTCTTCCGGAACCTGACTCCGAGAAAGAGCCGTTCTTGCTCCATTTCATTACGCAAGCGTCTCCTTCGTCGCCGAGCGCTTTCGATTCGAATAAGCCGTTCTTTCTATGGGAAAGAGCCGTTCTTTCCGTGAGAAAAAGCCGTTCTTTCTATGGGAAAGAGCCGTTCTTTCGAAATGAAAGGTCGGATGCATTGTTTAAACTACGTCGATGTTTGTAAAAACCACGACGGCGTTTGTAGAAACAACGTCGGCGTTTGTATAAACCACGTTGCGGTTTTAACTTTTTTGAACCACTACCCATCCCCACCTTTCTGCCCCGTCTTGATTCGAGCGTGTATCGGCTCTATGGACATATAAGTCAAAGGAGTTTTTCAGAGCGCAGCCACTCCTTAACTCCATCACTCCTTAGAATTATTAACGCCGAAAACGAAACGTGCTTTTCCTTCCTTTAAGTTTTTTTTACTTCATCATAAAGTTTTTCCTGAAAAAATAATGGCGGATTGAAGAATTTTTTGTATATTTGCCGCCACAAAGCCAATAGAGACAATCATGAGCACACAGGCAATGACATATCAGATAGCCGAGTACTTCAAGACACAACCGGTCCTGAAGGCGTGGCTTTTTGGCTCTTTTGCCCGTGGAGAGCAGCGAAAGGAGTCAGATGTTGACATACTGATACTGCCTGACAAGTCCCAACATTTCAGCCTGTTTACCCTTAGTGAGATATACGAGGACCTTAAAGAGCTGTTGGGTCGGGAGGTGGACGTGATTACCGTTGGAGGCCTGATGCCTTTCGCCCGTGAGAGTGCCGACCGTGACAAAATCCTGATTTATGAGAGAGCAGCGTAACGACCCAAAGCGCCTGAAGGATATCTTGCAGGCTATTGACACGATTTTCCAGTATGTAGGAGGTCGTGGCATGGAGGAGTTTGTCGCTGACAAGAAAACCTATCATGCCGTAATCTATAACATCATGATTATTGGTGAGGCAGCAAACATGCTGACCTTCGAATTTCGAGAAGCCCACAGCGATTTGAAATGGAGGCAAATCACGAATATGCGCAACTTCCTGATTCACGGCTATCACAATGTTGAAGAAGATTTGGTTTGGGAAGCCATCTCGGTAGACCTCCATCCTATCCGCGAGAAGATTGTGAAGTATCTGGAAGAACTTGCAAACAATGAATCTATTGGCAAATGACTTGCCACAATCATTAACTGGTATTATGTATAAATCAGGGCGGGAAGCCGTGCCGACATCATCTGCCTCGGTTTCCCGCCATGCGTTTTTCTGTCTGTTTTTTCGTACCTTTGGCCTACGTCGAAGGTACTGACGTTCGACAATAAAAGCAAAAAAAATTTTGTATTGTGTTCACTTATTCGTACCTTTGCACCCAACATGAATGAGTTGCGATATGAGAAAATGGTTTATTCTGATTGCTGTTGCACTAAGCATTTCTGTTTGCGCTATGGGAGCTGAAAGGACTGTCAGGTTGAGGATTGTGGAGACGAGCGACGTTCACGGCTGCTTCTTCCCCTACGACTTTGTGGAGGGCAAGCCTCTGAAGGGGTCGCTTGCTCGCGTGAGTACATATATTAATAGGTTGCGCCGCGAGTATGGCGACCATCTGCTGTTGCTCGACAACGGCGACATACTGCAGGGACAGCCCACGTGCTATTGGTCGAACTATGTGGAGATTGGCCGGGAGAACATCGCTGCACAGGTGGTCAACTACATGGGCTACGACGTGGCGGCCATAGGCAATCACGACGTGGAGACCGGCCACGCCGTCTACGACAAGTGGATAGGCGAACTGCGATGTCCTGTGGTGGGGGCGAACATCATTGACACGCTCACCAACGAGCCCTACGTCAGACCCTATGTTACTTTTGAGCGTGATGGCGTGAAGATTGCCGTCATCGGTCTGCTCACACCCACCATCGCCTGCTGGCTCAACGAGTCGCTGTGGAGCGGGCTGCGGTTTGAGGAGATGACAGCCTCTGCCCGAAAGTGGATGCAGGTGGTGCGTGAGCAGGAGAAGCCCGACCTCGTCGTTGGTCTTTTCCACAGCGGCAAGGAGGGCGGACTGACCCTGCCCGGCGGCATCGAGGAGGATGCTACGGCACGTGTGGCCCGTGAGGTACCGGGTTTCGACATCATCTTCTACGGCCATGACCACATCGTCCACAACGAATGGATTCTCACCTCTCACCCCTCATCCCTCACCCCTGATAGTGTGCTGACCCTCGACCCTTCGAGCTCGGCACTCAACGTGGCCGATGCGCAGATAGAACTGACCATCGACGGGCAGGGAAAAGTAATCAGGAAAAACATCACGGGTGATATTGTCAGCGTTCGAGACGAGGAAGTAGACCGAAAGATGCTGAGCCGCTTCTATGCACAGATGGACAGCATCAAGACTTTCGTGGGCCGACGCATCGGAAGGTTCGCCGAGGGAGCCACCACGCGTGACAGTTATTTCGGCTCGTCAGCTTTTACCGACTTCATCCACAACGTGCAGCTTGACATTTCCGGCGCTGACATTTCGTTCAACGCACCGCTCTCCTTCGACAGCCGAATAGAGCCAGGCGACGTCACCGTGGCCGATATGTTCAAGCTTTATCGCTTTGAGAATCAGTACTACGTTATGAACCTCACAGGCAGCGAGATACGCCGTTTCTTGGAGGAGAGCTACGCCCGCTGGGTGAATACCATGACCTCGGCAGACGACCACCTGTTGCTGCTCAGCAAGAAGACCTATGGCGACCAGCAGCGCATGGGGTTTCTGAACTACACCTTTAACTTCGACTCTGCCGCTGGAATAGACTATGAGGTCGACGTGACCAAGCCCGTCGGGCAGAAGGTGCGAATCCTCGGTATGTCGGACGGCACGCCATTCCAGGAAGACCGTATATATAAAGTGGTGATGAACAGCTACCGAGGCAACGGCGGCGGCGACCTTCTGACGAAGGGCGCTGGCATAGAAAAGGACGACATCGACGACCGTATCATCTACCAGTCGCCACTCGACCTTCGTCACTACATCATGAAATATATTGAAGAAAAAGGAACGGTCACGCCACGACCCAATAACAACTGGCGATTCATTCCCGAAGAATGGGTAAGCCCGGCAGCAGCGCGTGACCGACAGCTGCTCTTCGGACCTTTTTTGCACTAAGACATATCACTTGGAATAATGGAAACGAAGCGATAGTACATAAACGTAAATCATCCCATTGCTCACAGAATATATCAAACGATGTTCGTCAGTAATGTGGCGGCTCCATATACCTTGCAAATTACCTTTCAAAAGCTCTGGCTTGCCAATTCCAGTAAAGGGGTGCTCAAGAATATCTTCCAGCAACTTTGTTATACGTTTCATAACACGCTTGTTGCCAGATGACTTCCAGTAGGCCAAGTCTTCTTCGGCCTTGGGCAAAAACTTTATTTCCATATATCCTCCACCTTGATGACACGCCCGAGGCCATTCTTAATGTCTTCTTCTCCTTGTCGGATTATTTCAACCATTTTTGGCGAAGACATAATATACTCTGTCTCGTCCATTGTCTGTTTCTGTGCAGTCAATTTCTTGAGGTACTTAACGGCCTTCTTCATCAGGTTTTCATCTTCTGCGATGATACTCAACTCACGGAAAAGTTCCGCATTCATCTGTAGTGCTGTCATAGCTGTGTGACCGTTTGCTACTGTTTATAATGAAAATAATGATTTCGTGATTAAGGCATATCTCTCAATACCCTGCCACTCCAGACAGGCATGGTCTGGCCGGCGGGACTGAAATCGATGAGGGTCATCTCGAAGATGAGGAGACTGTAGGGCGGAATGGAAGTTCCGCTTCCCGTAGCACCGTAGGCCAGTTCTGTGGGGATGTACACTCGCCAATGGTCTCCGCGGCGCATGTGCTGCAGGGCGGTACTGAAGCCACTAATCATTGTTGGGTTGGAAATCAGGAACTTGGCATTGGCATTGGTCTTGTTGTTGTAGGTGCCGTAGACAGTGCCGTCGAACACTTTGCCTTTAGCATAAGTCTTGGAGGGAATGAGGCGTCCCTGATAGGCTACACGTACAGAGTCGGTAAAGGCAGGCAAGTCGCCCTCAGGGTCGCCGCTCTCAATGACCTTCACGTAGATGTATTCTGTAGCCGCACCCTCGGTGGTCTCGTTCAGCGAGTAGTTCTTGATGCGCTGCCAGCCTGGCTTTTTAAGAGAGTCGTTGACCACGCTGGCAAAATACTGCTCATTGCGCACCTGCCAGTTGGCGTACTCGTCGTCGTCAGACGCAGATTCGCTACAGGAGACCCCCATCCAGCCTCCCCCCATGAGGGGGAGGAGTATATAGATTATTGCAGTCAGTTGTTTAAGAATCTTTTGCTTCATCTCTTTTACTATCTACTCCCCTCCATTCAGGGAGGGGTCGGGGGTGGGTCTTTACAACTTCTTTAGCAGCGAGGCGATGCTTACCTTGTCCTCGATGATGCCGTTAAGGTCCTCGATACGGACGCGCTCCTGCTCCATCGTGTCGCGGAAGCGGAGGGTGACACATCCGTCATTCAAAGTCTCGTGGTCTACGGTGACGCAGTAAGGTGTACCGATGGCATCCTGGCGGCGGTAGCGCTTGCCAATAGAGTCCTTCTCGTCATACTGGCAAGTGAAGTGGTACTTCAGCTGGTCGATAATCTCGCGGGCCTTCTCGGGCAGACCGTCCTTCTTCACTAATGGCATCACGGCACACTTCACGGGAGCCAAGGCTGCGGGCAACTTCAGCACCACGCGGGTCTCGCCGCCCTCGAGCTTCTCCTCCTCGTAGGAGTGGCACATAATCGAGAGGAACATACGGTCAACGCCGATAGACGTCTCGATGACATACGGTGTATAGCTTTCGTTGGTCATCGGGTCGAAGTACTTGATGCTCTTGCCCGAATATTTCTCATGCTGGCTGAGGTCGAAGTTTGTACGAGAGTGGATTCCTTCCACCTCCTTGAATCCGAAGGGCATCTTAAACTCGATGTCGGTAGCGGCGTTGGCATAGTGGGCCAGCTTGTCATGGTCGTGGAAGCGGTAGTTCTCTGCACCGAATCCCAAAGCCTGGTGCCACTTCATGCGTGTCTCCTTCCATTTGGGGAACCAATCCAGCTCGGTGCCGGGCTTCACGAAGAACTGCATCTCCATCTGCTCGAACTCTCTCATGCGGAAGATGAACTGGCGGGCCACAATCTCGTTGCGGAAGGCCTTACCAATCTGAGCGATGCCGAAGGGAATCTTCATGCGGCCGGTCTTCTGCACGTTCAGGTAGTTCACGAAGATGCCCTGTGCCGTCTCCGGACGCAGGTAGATTTTCATCGAACCGTCGGCGGTCGAGCCCATCTCGGTCGAGAACATCAGGTTGAACTGGCGCACGTCGGTCCAGTTCTTCGTGCCGCTGATGGGGTCGACGATCTCCTCGTCCAGTATAATCTGTTTCAGCTCCTCCAGGTCGGGTCCCTGCATGGCGGCGGCGTAGCGCTCATGGAGGGCGTCGCGCTTGGCTTTTGTCTCAGCCACGCGGGGCGAGGTGGCCAGGTACTGCTCCTCGTTGAAGGCATCGCCGAAGCGCTTGCGGGCCTTTTCCACTTCCTTCTGTATCTTCTCGTCGTACTTGGCTATCTGGTCCTCGATGAGCACGTCGGCACGATAGCGCTTCTTCGAGTCGCGGTTATCGATGAGCGGGTCGTTGAATGCATCTACGTGGCCTGAGGCCTTCCAGATGGTGGGGTGCATGAAGATGGCGGAGTCGATGCCCACGATGTTCTCGTGGAGCATGGTCATGGCCTTCCACCAGTACTGCTTGATGTTGTTTTTCAGCTCCACGCCGTTCTGGCCGTAGTCGTAAACGGCTCCCAGTCCGTCGTAGATTTCACTTGAGGGAAACACAAACCCATATTCTTTGCAATGGGAAACAATCTTCTTGAAAACGTCTTCTTGTGCCATAAGTTATTTGCAATTTGACAATTTACTATTTAAAATTTGGGCGCAAAGGTACTTATAATAATTGTAACGGCCAATTTATTTCACATACTTTCATATTTCACGCTGCTCTCATCTCTCACCTCTCACCCCTCACTTCATAATATTACGCGGGTGATGTAGCAGTACCTCCTGACGCAGGGTCTGCATGGAGAGGTGGGTGTAGATTTCGGTAGTGCCTATCGACTCATGTCCTAAAAGTGCCTGAATGACGCGCAGGTCGGCACCTCCCTCTAAAAGGGCGGTGGCGAAGGAGTGGCGCAGGGTATGTGGCGAAATGGTCTTTTGCAGTCCTGCCTCCTCGGCCTGTCGTTTGAGCATGATGAGAATCATCACCCGCGTGAGATGTGCCCCTCGGCGGTTCAAGAAGACGTAGTCCTCCTCGCCCTTCTTGATTTTCAACGTCTTTCGCCAAGGCATGTAGTTGCCTATCTCGTGGAGTGCCCGCTCGCTGATGGGCACCAGCCGCTCCTTTGCTCCTTTGCCCATGATGCGGACGTAGCGTTCCTCGGCATAGATGTCAGAGAACTTCAGACTTACCAGCTCTGACACGCGCAGACCGCAGGAGAAGAGCACCTCGATGATGGCGCGGTTGCGATGGCCTTCGGGCTTTGAGAGGTCGATGGAGTCCTCCAGAAGGTCAACCTCGGCGGGCGTGAGGAACTCCGGCAGGTGCTCGCCCACGACGGGGTTCTCCAACAACTCAGAGGGGTCGCTCTCCACGTAACCGTCTAAGAGCATGAAGCGAAAGAGTGACTTCACCCCGCTGATGATGCGGCACGTGGAGCGCGGCCCGATGCCGATGTCGTGGAGGTAGTGCAGGAACAGCTGCAGGTCGTCGAGTGTCACTTCCGTAAGCACCTTGGACTTCGTCCGAGCCTGCTCACGCTCGGCAGAGCTGATGGAGCCATCGCTCTGCTCTTGCTTATTCGCAGCCTTGCCGCTGCCCTCTAAAAAGGTGATCAGCTTCGAGGCGTCGAGCAGGTAGGCATCAAGCGTGTTCGCCGACACGTTGCGTTGCAGGCGCAGGTAGCGTCGGTAGGCCGTCATGATGTTCTTGTCGGTCAGAGAAATCTCATTCATCGTGGCGCAAAGGTACTGCTTTTGGGCCAAACCGCCAAATAAAAAGGTCACAAAAAGAGGGGACTGCGAGAATAAGCCATTCTTTCTGGTAGGGAAAGCCGTTCTTATTGGCAGAGAAAACGGTTCTCTTTAAGCGAAAGGCCGGATGTGTTGTTAAAACTACGTCGACGTTTGTATAAACCACGACGTAGTTTGTAAAAACCTCGACGTAGTTTGTAGAAACCACGACGTAGTTTTAACTTTTTGGTTCCTGCTCAGTTTTTCGCAAAGAAAGGAAAGAATCTTTCGTAATTTGAATAATTCATGTTACACCATTTGTAAAGAAATGTTATAGCATTTGTGGATGTCGTTTTTTCTTTGTACTTTTGCCGCCACTTATCAATCATCACTCATCACTTATCAATTCGTTATGGGACTGTTTGACTTTTTCAAGAAAAAGAATCAAGAGAATAAGGAAACACTCGATAAAGGTCTGGAAAAGACCAAAACCTCCGTGTTCGACAAGCTGGCACGTGCCGTTGCCGGCAAGTCGAAGGTCGACGAGGACGTGCTCGACAACCTCGAGGAGGTGCTCATCACGAGCGACGTAGGCGTAGACACTACACTGAAGATCATCAAGCGTATAGAAGAGCGCGTGGCCCGCGACAAATATGTCTCCACCTCGGAGCTGAACACTATCCTGAAGGAAGAGATAGCTGCGCTGCTGGAGCACACCGACAAACCTTCCCAAGAGGAGACGAGCGGTGCCCCCTATGTCATTCTCGTCGTCGGCGTGAACGGCGTGGGCAAGACCACGACCATAGGCAAGCTGGCCTGGCAGTTCAAGCAGGCCGGCAAGAAGGTCTACCTTGGTGCTGCCGACACCTTCCGTGCCGCCGCCGTGGAGCAGCTCGTCATCTGGGGCGAGAGGGTAGGGGTGCCCGTTATCAAGCAACAGATGGGTAGCGACCCCGCCTCGGTGGCTTTCGACACCCTTCAGAGCGCGAAGGCGAACGGTGCCGACGTAGTGCTCATCGACACCGCCGGACGTCTGCATAATAAGGTCGGTCTGATGAACGAGCTGAAGAAGATTAAGGATGTCATGAAAAAGGTGCTGCCCGGAGCCCCCGACGAGGTGCTTCTTGTGCTCGATGGCTCCACCGGCCAGAACGCCTTTGAGCAGGCCAAGCAGTTCGCCGCCGTCACCCAAATCACCAGCCTGGCCATCACTAAGCTCGACGGTACGGCCAAGGGTGGTGTGGTCATTGGCATTAGCGACCAGCTACAGGTACCTGTGAAGTACATCGGACTGGGCGAGGGAATGGAAGACCTGCAGCTCTTCGACCCCAAAGCCTTCGTGGACAGCCTCTTCAAGAATTAATTTACTTCCGCAAGCTCAGCTTGGAGGGAGATAATAATAGTTATCGGGAGTTAACGGGCTACAGGCTCGTTAACTCCCGATAACTCCTATCATGCAGAACTTGATGAATTAACCTATATACTGCAGTATCAGGTCGGCAATCTCGTCCTCCGTCTTCCCCTTCATATTGATGACGAGGTCGTAGTTGCGGGTGTCGTAGCGGGTGGTACCGGTGAACTTCTGCACATAGTTCTCACGTGCCTTATCTATCTTTTCAACGGTTTTCGCTGCTTCCTCGGCGCTCAGTCCCTGCTTGTCTACCAGTCGCTGGATGCGCTGCTCCAGAGGGGCGGTGATGAAGACGCTGAGGTGGTTGGGATGATCCTGGAACACAAAGAAACCGCTCCGGCCTGCTACCACGCATGACTCTGACTCGGCAATGCCTTTGAGCATCTCCTTTTCAGTCCTGAACATGTCGCCGACATAAAACAAATCGGGCTCATCAATGACAGAATTGGTTAATCCAGCGCCGATGCCTACTACACGTTTGAATTCCGACCACCAGTCTTGCTTGCGGCCTTTCATACTCTCAATCTCTTCAGCGCTGAGTTTATACTTCTCCATAAGGCCCTTGATGACTACCTTATCATAATAAGGGACGCCCAGCTTGGCGGCCAGCTTGGCGCCTACGGTGTGTCCGCCTGAACCTATTTCACGGTTGATGGTGATGACAAATTTTTCGTTCTTGTTCATAGTTGTATTGTTTTGAAATTAATAGAAGATCATGGAAAGAATATAGGCCACGATGGTCGACGTGATGACGCAGATGAGTCCTGGCATCATGAACGAGTGGTTGAGCAGGTATTTGCCGATGACGGTAGTGCCTGAGCGGTCGAAGTTCACGGTGGCAATATCAGAAGGATAGTTGGGGATGAAGAAGTAGCCATAGACCGAGGGCAGCACACCCAGCAGTACGGGACCTGAGATGCCGAGGGAATAGGCCAGCGGCAGCATGGCCACCACGACGGCTCCTTGCGAGTTAATAAGCACGGAGACGAGGAAGAACACGATGGCGATGGCCCACGGGTAGCTCTTCACCACATCCTCGAGCATGGCCTGAATCTCGGGCATATAGTTCGAGAAGTAAGTGTCAGCCATCCAGGCGATACCGTAGATGGCCACGACGGCCACCATGCCCGACTGCCATACGGGACCTGCGACGGCCTTCTTCGGCGATGCCTTGCAGAAGATAATCATCAGGGCGGCGGCCGAAATCATCACAATCTGAATGACGAGGTTCATCTTCAGCGGCTTGCCTTCCCATGAGGGCAGCAGCGAGGGCACGGCGGCAAACAGCACGATGACGCACAGGGCTGCCAGGAAGATGTAGACGGCACGTTTGGCCTCGACGGGAATCACCTTGTCGAGCGTGGTGGCATTGCTGCCGTAGATGTAGTCACGCTGTTCGGGAATGTTCAGACGAGCCTGGAACACAGGGTCCTTGTCGAGGTCCAGTCCCCGGTGGTAGCTGGCGGTGGCGGCCGCCATCAGTCCGCAGAGACAGGCCGGAATGCTGATCATCAGCACTTGCGGGATGGTAACGTCGAAGCCGTTGGCATTGGATATACTTACGAAGGCCACTACGGCAGCAGCAATAGGCGAACAGGTGATACCAACCTGTGAGGCAATACTGGCCACACCGCAGGGGCGCTCTGGACGTATGCCTTTCTTCAGGGCTATGTCGCAGATGATGGGCATCAGCGTGTAGACCACGTGACCCGTTCCTACCAGCACGGTGAGGAAGAACGTAGACAGCGGAGCTAAGAAGGTGATGCGGTCGGGATGTTTTCGCAGCAGCTTCTCGGCCATCTGTATGAGCCAGTCCATACCGCCCGATGCCTGCATGATGCCTGCACAGGTCACGGCGGCGATGATGATGTAGATGACGTCGGTAGGGGGAGTACCGGGCTTCAGGCCAAAGCCGAACACAAGCAGGGCCAGGCCAATGCCTGAAATGGCGCCAAGGGCAAGGCTTCCGTATCGCGAACCCACCCACAATGCTCCTAACACAATGAGGAGCTGAATAATCATAAGGACCATAACAACAAGATTTAAGGTTTGTATTAATAATTATGTCTGCAAAGGTATACAATTATCTTCAGACAGACAAATTTTTTGCAAGGAAATAATTAATATTGATTAAAGAATGTTATGCGGCTTTGCCGATTGCCCTTTTCCGCAATACCTTTGCATTAAAATGTATAATGTTCATAGGAAACGATGAAAACCATTGACTTCATATCGCTGGGCTGCTCGAAGAACCTTGTGGACAGCGAAGTACTGATGGGACTTTTCGAGGCCCACGGCTATCATGTGACTCACGACGACCCCGACCCTAAGGGGGAAATTGTCGTCGTCAACACCTGTGGCTTCATTGCCGACGCCAAGGAGGAGAGCATCAACACCATCCTGGAACAGGTGCAGCGCAAGGCCGAGGGAGAGGTAGAGCGTATCTACGTGATGGGCTGCCTGTCAGAGCGTTACCTTGCAGAGCTGGAAGAAGAAATACCGGAGGTAGACGGATGGTATGGGAAGTTCAACTATAAAGATTTGCTAAAGGCCCTCCCCAGCAGACCCTCCCCCAACCCCTCCCTGCAGGGAGGGGAGTATATACATTTGTCATCAGAATTGTCTGCGGATGAAGTAACCGCTTCCCTCCCTGCAGGGAGGGGTTGGGGGAGGGTCTTAACCACCCCTCCTCACTACGCCTACATCAAGATTAGCGAGGGCTGCGACCGGTCGTGTGCCTACTGCGCCATACCCATTATCACCGGCCATCATCGCAGCCGGCCAATGGAGGAAATCCTCGACGAGGTACGTCAGTTAGTGGCTCGTGGCGTGAAGGAGTTTCAGATTATTGCTCAGGAGCTAACCTATTATGGTCTTGATCTTTACGGCGAGCGGCGCATTGCCCAGCTTATTGAACAGATGGCCGACATAGAGGGTGTGGTGTGGATACGTCTGCACTATGCCTACCCCACGAATTTCCCCTGGGAGCTGCTGCGTGTCATTCGTGAGAAGAAGAACGTCTGCCGATACATCGACGTGGCTCTTCAGCATGTAAGCGACAACATCCTCGCCCGAATGAAGCGTAACATCAGCAAGCTGGAGACCTACGACTTTGTGGAGCGCTTGCGCCGTGAGGTGCCCGGCATCCACCTGCGCACCACGATGATGGTGGGCTTCCCCGGCGAGACTGATGAGGATTTCCGTGAACTGATAGACTTTGTGAAGTGGGCACGCTTTGAGCGTCTCGGAGCCTTTGCCTATAGCGAGGAGGACGGCACCTGGTCGGCGACGCACTACGAGGACGACGTGCCCGAGGACGTAAAGCAGCGCCGCCTGGACCGTCTGATGCGCGTCCAGCAGAACATCAGCGCCGAGATAGAGGCCGCAAAGGTGGGCACCGTGCTTCCAGTTATCATCGACCGCGTGGAGGGCGACTACTATGTCGGCCGTACGGAGTTCTGTTCACCCGAGGTAGACCCTGAGGTGCTCATTCCGATAAGGGGAATGAAAGGTAGTGAAGGGGACGATAGTTCTGCCCTTACAATAGGAAATATATATAATGTGAAGATTACCGATTCTGAGGAGTTTGACCTCTACGGGGAGATAGTGTGGTAAATAAACCCCAGAGAAAGAACGGCTTCTTCAACCCGAAAGAACGGCTTATTCAATGCGAAAAAGCCGTTCTTTCTCCTTAATTCTCTCGAGAATTTCATAGACATATCCGTTTTTCGTTTCAGAGAGTGCCGTTCTCCTGCCGACTTTGAACTACCCTTTTGTCCTTTCTCTTCGGCTCTAATACAGCTTTGGCCCTCACTTTTTCCGTCATATATTTGGTCATGTCAAGGGAAATGCCTACCTTTGCACCATCCAAGTAGGAGCCGACTCTTCCAAGCGTCGGGAAAACGCCACCCCGACGCTTGGAAGCGTCGGCTCCTACTACAAAGCAGAAAATTAACTGTTAGTTATATAGAAGAAGTATTATAACTATAATCTAAACTTAAAAGAACTATGAAAAAGGTAATCAGACATTTAATTGTTGCGCTATGCATGATTATTGCTCCGTTGTCCGTCAATGCACAGGAGCTGATCATCAAAACCAGTTACTCCGAGTACGTTATTCCTCTAAACGACTCGTTCGCCATCGTGCCTTCGGGCACCAATCTGTTTATATTTGCCAGCAACAGCGACCGTATGACAATGGTGCAGTTTAGTGATATTACAGGCATAAGCTACCGCGGCCCAAGTGGCGGTACAAGTGACGGCTTGAAGGGCGACGTGAACGAAGACGGATGGGTTGACGTGGCCGACATCTCAGCGGTCATCGACATCATGGCGGGCAAGGACGTCAATCTGCAGCTGGGACCGGTAGAGACCAAGACCTACACCGTCAACGGTGTCAGTTTCACCATGATTGGCGTGGAGGGCGGCACCTTCCAGATGGGCAGCGACGACAGTGATGCCTACGACGATGCTAGGCCCGTTCATCAAGTGACGCTATCATCTTTCAGTATCGGGCAGACGGAGGTGACGCAGGCCCTGTGGAATGCCGTGATGGGCCAGAAGCCTACCAGTGACGGCAAGCAGTGGAGCAGTACTTATGGTCTGGGCGACAACTACCCCGCCTACTATGTGAACTGGAACGACTGTCAGGAGTTTATCACCAAGCTTAACCAGCTGACTGGTCAGCAGTTTCGCCTGCCAACGGAAGCAGAGTGGGAGTATGCCGCCCGAGGTGGCAACAAGAACCAGGGATGCAAGTACAGCGGAAGCAACACTATCGATGATGTGGCATGGTACGATTATAACCTCTCAGAGATGGAAAGCGATACAGGGTATGGCACACAGCCTGTAGCCACTAAACAGTCCAACGAGCTGGGCATCTACGACATGACCGGCAACGTGTGGGAGTGGTGCAGTGACTGGTATGGAGACTACACATCAGATGCTCAGACCAATCCCACTGGCCCCGCTTCGGGCTCTGGCCGCGTGCTCCGTGGGGGCGGCTGGTACACCTTCACCAAGCGGCTCTGTCGTGTCTCCTTTCGGGAAAGCTACCTCCCTTCAAGCCGCGACTACGACCTGGGAGTGCGCCTCGCCCTGAATGTTGCTCCTTTGTCCGTCAATGCGCAGGAGCTGATTATCAAAACCAGTAACTCCGAGATGGTTATTCCTCTAAACGACTCCTTCTCCATCGTACCTTCGGGCAGTAATCTGATGATATATGACAGCAACAACGACCGCCCGACAATGGTGCAGCTTAGTGATATTACAGGCATAAGCTACCGCAGCACAAGTGGCGGCACAAGTGACGGCTTAAAGGGCGACGTGAACGAGGACAAGACTGTCGACGTGGCCGACATCGCAGCCGTCATCGACATCATGGCGGGCAAGGAAGTTGCCGACGAGAAGGCCTATACCACCTGCCCTAATGAGAACCACCCGCACTGGATAGACCTCGGCCTGCCGTCGGGAACGCAGTGGCGGTGCTGCAACGAGGGGACTTCCAAGCCGGAGGACTACGGTGGCTATTATACCTTCGATGAGGCTCAGGCTTATAATCCCCCTTCGCTGGATCTGATAAAGGAGCTTCTTAATAATACCACCTCTGTATGGACCACTCAGAACGGCGTGTACGGTCGTAAGTTTACCGGTTCCAATGGCGACTCTGTGTTCCTCCCCGCTGCCGGGGCCGTCTTTGACGGCGAGTTGGACTACGTCGGGTCGGACGGCTACTACTGGTCGTCGACGCCTTACGACGAGATCCGCGCGTACGGCCTCGGCTTCGATTCGGGCAGCGCCGACTG
The DNA here is from genome assembly GCA_017645905.1 of Prevotella sp. GTDB lineage: Bacteria > Bacteroidota > Bacteroidia > Bacteroidales > Bacteroidaceae > Prevotella. The sequence goes on from JAGCNO010000005.1 coordinate 34,685, forward strand.
GGGCTACTACTACTACCGCTACTACGGACGATCTGTGCGCCCTGTGCGTTAGAACTACTTGTGCATCCTTTTCCAACGCGAACGCGAAATAAAGCCCAAATTTCATTTTTACGCGCAGACCCTCCGGCGGGGTCGTGCCCCCCAGGGCACGTTGAGACCCCGTGGGAGGGTCTGCGCGTAAAAATGAAATTTGGGGTCGACCCTTTACTTATTGAAATAATTAACGTAATATTGATTAAAGAATGTTATGCGGCTTTGTTTATTGGCCGTTTCTGTTCTACCTTTGCAATTTAATTAACGCGTGTAATGAATAACAAGGAACTCATATCGGCATTGGCTGCCGCCACGGGCAGAAAGGTTGGCGAGGCAGGACGGCTCTTAGAGTACGTCACAATGCTCATGGGCGACCATTTCACCCACGGCGACAGCGTGCAGCTGGCAGGGCTGGGAACCTTCGAAGTGCGCAAGAAGATGGAGCGCGTCATCGTCAATCCCGGCACAGGGCAGCGCATGCTCGTGCCGCCAAAGCTGGTGCTGGGGTTCAAGCCTCACCTTGCCATGAAGGAACAGATAAAATGAGCAGGATATACCTTGACGAACTGGCCACTGAGCTGGCCGAGAAGCGCGACATCAGCCAGAAGCAGGCAAGGCTGTTTCTGAAAGCCCTTGTGGAGACTATCCAGAAGGGCATCGGCGACGACGGGCTGGTGAAGGTGAAGGGCCTGGGAACGTTTAAGCTCATCGACATCGATGCCCGCGAGAGCGTCAGCGTGAACACTGGCGAGCGAGTGATGATAGAAGGTCACCAGAAACTCGCGTTCATCCCCGACGCAGCAATGAAGGAACTGGTGAACCGCCCGTTCTCGATGTTTGAGACAGTAATATTGAATAAATAAACTATAAAAGAAAAATGGCAGAAAACATTGACATCCGTGAACTAAACATTCGGATAGAACAGCAAAGTGGCTTCGTCACCAACCTGGTGACGGGCATGGACCGCGTCATCGTCGGTCAGAAACATCTGGTAGATTCATTGCTCATCGGTCTGCTGAGCGACGGCAACATCCTTCTCGAGGGTGTGCCCGGTCTGGCAAAGACATTAGCCATCAAGACCCTTGCGCAGCTCATCGACGCACAGTACAGCCGCATACAGTTCACTCCCGACCTGTTGCCGGCCGACGTGACGGGTACGATGATCTACTCGCAGAAGGACGAGAAGTTCCTTACGAAGAAAGGCCCCGTGTTTGCCAACTTCGTGCTGGCAGATGAGATTAACCGTGCTCCGGCAAAGGTGCAGAGTGCCCTGCTCGAGGCCATGCAGGAGAAGCAGGTGACTATTGGCTCGGAGACCTTCGACCTGCCCAGCCCCTTCCTCGTGATGGCTACGCAGAACCCTATCGAGCAGGAGGGTACCTACCCGCTGCCCGAGGCACAGGTGGACCGCTTCATGCTGAAGGTGGTCATCGACTATCCCTCGCTCGACGAGGAGAAGAAGATTATCCGCGAGAATATCGGCGAGGGCCTGCCCAAGGTTTCGCCTGTAACCTCGGCCAAGGACATCCTGAAGGCCCGCGAGGTGGTGCGCGAGGTGTATATCGACGAGAAGATTGAGCAGTATATTGCCGACATTGTCTTTGCCACCCGCTATCCCGACCGTTATGGCCTGAAGGAACTGAAGGACATGATCAGCTTCGGCGGTTCGCCCCGCGCTTCCATCAACCTGGCCAAGGCTGCCCGTGCCTATGCCTTCATCAAGCGCCGCGGCTATGTGGTGCCAGAGGATGTGCGTGCCGTGGCTCACGACGTGCTTCGCCACCGTATCGGCCTGACCTACGAGGCAGAAGCCAGCAACATGACCAGCGAGGAGATTGTAAGCAAGATTATTAATAAGGTGGAGGTGCCATAAGCCCCCTAAGAATGGAAACATCAGAAATAATCAAGAAAGTCCGCAAGATTGAAATCAAGACCCGTGGTCTTAGCAATAATATCTTTGCCGGACAATACCACACCGCGTTCAAGGGCCGAGGCATGGCCTTCTCGGAGGTGCGTGAGTACCAATATGGCGATGACGTGCGCGACATTGACTGGAATGTGACTGCCCGCTTCAACAAACCCTACGTGAAGGTGTTTGAGGAGGAGCGCGAGCTGACCGTCATGCTGCTCGTCGACGTCAGCGGCTCGCTCGACTTCGGCACACAGAAGCAGATGAAGCGCGACATGGTGACGGAGATTGCCGCCACGCTGGCTTTCTCGGCCATTCAGAACAACGATAAGATTGGCGTCATCTTTTTCTCCGACAAGATTGAGAAATACATCCCGCCGAAGAAAGGCCGCAAGCACATTCTCTACATCATCCGCGAGATGCTCGACTTCCATGCCGACAGCCGCCGTACCGACGTGGCGCAGGCTATCGAGTTCCTTACCGGTGTGAGCAAGCGTCGCTGCACGGCCTTCCTGCTCAGCGACTTCTACAACCGCCAGGACTTCCAGCAGCAGCTTACCATCGCCAGCCGTAAGCACGACGTGGTGGCTATACAGGTTTATGACCGTCGTGCCGCCGAACTGCCCGACGTGGGACTGATGAAGGTGGTCGATGCTGAGACGGGCTTTGAGCAGTATGTCGATACCGGCAGCCGTAAACTTCGCGAAAGCTACCACCGCTATTGGACGAAACGTCAGGCCGACCTGAAGGAGACCTTTGCCAAGAGCAACGTAGACAGCGTGAGCATTGCCACCGACGGTGACTACGTGAAGTCGCTGCTCGGACTGTTTAAACAACGTGGATAAGAATGATGAAGAAAACTATAGCATTAGTATTGACGTTTTGCGCCCTGTCGTTGTCTGCGCAGGTGAAAGTTGAGTCGACGATAAGCGCTATGGAGATGCTTGTGGGCCAGCAGGTGATGCTCACCGTGACGGCTACGGCCGACGAGGGAGCCACCGTGACGTTCCCACAGGAGGCGCTGCTTCCGGCGGGCATAGAGTTCATGGGAGCCGTGGAGATGCCCGAAGAGAAGACCGCCAACGGTCAGGTGCTCTACCAGCGCGGCTATGTGCTGACCTCCTTCGAGGACACGCTTTACTACATCCCGCCGTTCACCGTCACTGTCGATGGCAAGGAGTATGAGACGAAGAAGCTGGCGTTGAAGGTGCTCACCGTCGATGTCGACACTACTGACTACGAGAAATACTATGGCCCCAAGACCATTCAGGACAATCCCTTTAACTGGGAACTTGACGAGTGGGCTGTGCCTTTCTGGCTCAGCGTGCTTATGCTCGTCATGCTCGCCGTGACTTATTACCTCTATCTCAGACTGCGTGACAACAAGCCCGTTATTGCCCGTCCTCGGTTCATCAAACGACTGCTTCCTCACCAGAAGGCTATGCAGGCCATCGAGGAGATTAAGGCAGAGAGGATGCAGACTGCAGAGAACCCGAAGGAGTACTACACACGCCTGACGGACACCCTGCGCAAGTACATCGAGGAGCGTTACGGTTTCTATGCTATGGAGATGACCAGCTCGGAGATTATCGACCGTCTGCAACAGGCCGACCCTGAGTCGCTCAATGAGCTGACACAGCTCTTCCAGACTGCCGACCTGGTGAAGTTTGCCAAGTACTCGACACTAATCAACGAAAACGACGCGAACCTCGTCTCGGCCATCGACTTCATCAACCGTACGAAGGTAGAGGTGCCGCCCGAACAGCAGGTCATCAAGCAAGACCTCACCGAGGAGGAGAAACAGACGAAGAAGAGCCGCAAGACGCTCAAGACCTCCATCACCATCCTCGCCGTGGCCTCTGCAGCACTCTTCTGCTACATCATCTACTGTGTCATTGATTTGATTTGATTATGGAATTTGCCAATAGAGAATATCTGTGGTTGCTATTGCTCATCCTGCCATATATAGTATGGTATGTGATGTGGCGTAAGAAGAGCGAGCCCACCATTCGCATGTCCGACACGTTTGCGTTTCGTTATGCCCCACGTTCTTGGAAAGTGCTGCTCATGCCGTTGCAGTTGTTGCTTCGTATTGCGGCGTTTACGTTGTTGGTCATTGCTCTGGCCCGCCCGCAGACACATGACTCGCTGAAGAACGAGACGATTGAGGGTATTGACATGATGCTGGCTATGGACGTCTCAACGTCGATGCTCGCCGAAGACCTCACCCCTAATCGTATCGAGGCAGCCAAGAACGTGGCTGCCGAGTTCATCGCCGGTCGTCCGAACGACAACATCGGCCTGACCATTTTTGCCGGCGAGGCCTTTACACAATGTCCCATGACTATCGACCACGGTGCCCTGCTGTCGCAGCTGAAAAACGTTCGCACCGACATTGCTGCCCGAGGTCTCATCGAGGACGGTACCGCCATCGGCATGGGACTGGCCAACTCCGTGGGCCGATTGAAGGATTCGAAGGCCAAGAGCCGCGTGGTCATCCTGCTTACTGATGGCTCGAACAACCGTGGCGACATCTCGCCCATGACGGCTGCCGACATCGCCAAGAGCCTCGGCATACGTGTCTACACCATTGGCGTAGGCACCAACGGCATGGCCCGCTATCCTATTGCTGCCGGCGGACAGACGCAGTACGTGCAGATCCCTGTAGAGATTGACACGAAGACGCTTGGCGACATCGCCCGTGGCACCGACGGCAAGTTCTACCGCGCCACTAACGCGAAGGAGCTGCGCGAAATCTACCAGGAGATTGACAAGTTAGAGAAGTCGAAGATTGACGTGCAGCACTTCAGCCGCCGTTACGAGGCCTATCAGCCCTTCGCCCTCGGTGCCCTCATCGCCCTTCTCCTCGAAGTCCTCCTCCGAATAACTATCTTCCGTAGAATACCATAGCCATGTTAGAGAATTTCCGATTCGAGAGTCCAGAATACCTGTGGTGGCTGATTGCCGTGGCCGTGCTGGCCTTGGT
>JAGCNO010000055.1 GCA_017645905.1 Prevotella sp.
ACAAAACAATCTTTTCTCCTTCAATTGCTGTCGTTTCAAAAAAAGTGATTATATTTGCATTGTTGAAAACAAGCGACTGCGGATAGCCCGGCAGCGGCACTATCCACTTTTCAAATCAAAGGACGAACGAACATCATGCCCGCCACCACCTACCAACTCCTCTTCGCCGCCAACCTGGCGTTCATCCTGACCAATGTCTACGGATGGGTACTGAAGTGGTTCTACCGCCCGAGAGCCTACGACGAGGAGTTCCAGCGGCTGTTCCCGGCGCAGCGGTCGGTGGGCACGCTTTACCTGCTTCAGGCGCTCGAACTGCCGTACCTCATACAGCTCGGCCTCGCTGCCACGTCAGCCACCGACTCGACCTTCGATTCCGCCCTGCTCTACGCAAACACCTTTGCCCTGCTCATCTTCCCCATCCAGATGCTAATCATGTGCGAGAGCTACTTCTTCCCCAGCAAGAAGCATCCGCCGCTCCACTACCTGCTTTACCTCCCCGCCGCCCTCTTGTTGGCCTTGCTGCTGCCGTCGGCCCTCGGCCTCGCCGTGCTCCCCGCCGCCGTCATACCGTGGGTAAAGGCCGCCACCGCGCTTGTCTTCCTCATCTACTTCTGGCGCTCCGTGCGCATGGCCCAGAAGATAGGCAACGCCATCCGCGATGCCAACGAGCAAGCCTACGCCGACGAAGACGACTTCCCTGTGCGCTTCGCCGGTCGTATCCAGTGGCTGCCTATCGGCATCTGTGCAGCCATGGCCATCAACTACCTCGTCGACGACCCCACGTTCAAGGCCGTACGCGATGTCATCTTCACGGGCATTAACGTCTGGTTCTGTATTCTCACCCTCAACCCCTGGCGCACCGTCCTCTCCCCAGCCGCCGATCGCATCATCCAGCAGATAGACTCCGAGGCCGAAACCGACGAAACCACCGTCGAGAACACCCCTCCCATTGACCGCAGCCTGAGTGAAGCCCGCCTCGACGACCTCGCCAGCCGCCTTGATCACCTGATGCGCCACGACCTCCTCTTCACCGAGGAACACATCATGAGCGACACGCTCTGCCAGCGCCTCGCCACCAACACCAAGTACCTCACCGAGGCCATCTGCCGACTGGGCTACGCCAACTTCTACGACATGATCAACCAGCACCGCGTGCGCCATGCCATCAGCCTCATCAACCAGCAACCCGACCGCCTGCTGCAGGACATTGCCCACGACTGCGGATTCTCCAAGCCCTCCGCCATGACACGCGCCTTCAAGTCGCAGGGCAAGCCCGCCCCCAGCACCTTCCGCCGCCAATAATCCCCCTGGATTTCTTAACACTCAGCGAATTTCTTAACTCTCGCGGAAAATCTTCTTAACACTCAGCGAATTTTCCGCCAGAGTTAAAAGGTTCCCGGCCATAATGCGTAAATTTGGATTCGTAAAAAATCTTAAAACGCAAAGCATTATGGTAGCGCCAGTAAAACTTCTACTCGCCATGCTTTTTGGAGCCATCCTCGCCCTCATCGTCGTGTTCATCGTCATGGTCACCCGCACCATCCGACGCAACCGCGATGATAAAAAGTTAAGGTAATAAATAGTAACAACTTTATCGTAATAAATCGTAAAAACTGTTATCATTATGAAGAAGAACCAGACACTCCGAACGGCTGCGCTGATATCTACCGGCGCTGCACTGATGGTGGCCTGTACCGACACGCAGGACATCCCCGTGGACCCCAACCAGCCGACGACGAATGCCGACGGCAAGTACAACATCATCTTCATCACCACCGATCAGGAGGCTTATATGGAGCAGTATCCCGCCGGTAGCGACTATGCCGCCCGTGAGCGTCTGCGCCAGATTGGTACGACATTCGAGAAGCACTATGCTTGCGCGAATGTATCGACATCGAGTCGGTCGGTGATCTATACCGGTCGCCACATCACCGAGACCTGTATGCTCGACAACACGAACTACGCTTTTGTCAAAGACATGCCGCGTGATCTTCCGACCGTAGGTGACATGCTCCGCGATGCTGGCTACTACACCGCCTTCAAGGGTAAATGGCACATATCGGGAGATACTGAATCGTTGGAGGAGTATGGCTTCAGCGACTGGACCGAAGGTGACATGTATGGCTCAGTCTGGGAGGGCTACAAAGAGGATGCCACCATTGCCGAACATGCTATCGACTGGCTGAAGACCAAGGGTAAGCAGTTGAACAGCGACGGCCAGAGTTTCTTCCTCGCCGTGAACTTCCTGAACCCACACGACGTCATGTATTTCAACGAGACACCGGGAACGTACATAGCAGGCGAGGCAACACCAGCTCCTGACGACCCAATCTACAAGAAAACGTATACGACACCTGTTCCTGCATCGTGGAACGAACCCTTCGACAAGCCCGGACGTCCCGCTGCCCACAAGGAGTACAATAAGCAGTGGCAGGCATGGGTAGGACCGTCGCCCACCACCGAAGAGGGCTGGCACACCTTCCGCGACTACTACTTCAACACCATCCAGAACGAGGATAACCACATGCTGGCCTTCCTGAACTACCTCGAAGAGGCTGGACTGATGAAGAACACCATCATCATCTACACCAGCGATCACGGTGAGATGCAGGGCGAGCACGGTTTGAAGGGTAAGGGCGGCAACATGTACGAGAACAACATCCATGTGCCTCTTATCATCTATCATCCGGAGATTCAGGGTGGTCGTCACTGCAAGAACCTGACTTCGCATCTCGATCTCGCACCGACATTTATCGATATTGCCACCGCCGGCAACCAGCAGCAGTTCAACACCATCACCTCTGCTCTGCACGGTCATTCATTGCTGCCTGCCGTCAAGGATCCTGCTACCGACATCCGCAACAGCGAGGGTGCCCTCTTCTGCTTCGAGATGATTTCGATGATTGATGGCGACTTCGTGATGGATCCTAACCTGAGGCCGGCCTATCGTGCCGATATGAACAAGCGCGGCTTCGTACGCGGCATCATCACACCAGAGTATAAGTTTGCTCGTTACTTCTCGCCACTGAACTTCAACACGCCTGCCGAGTATGAGACACTTTGGACCAACAACGACGTGGAACTGCTGCAGTGCGGCACCGATGAGACCGAGAACCTGGCTTGGCCCAAGAACAATGCGAACAAATCACTCGTAGAGATCATGAACCAGAAACTCAACGCCCTCATCCAGCGCGAAATCGGTACTGACGACGGCAGCGAGACGAAGAAAGGCTATGTGGGCGGCGTTGAAACGTACGACAAGAATAAGTACGCCCAGTAACGACCACTTCGGCACTATGCCATTTGCCAAGCTAACCAACTGATAACAAGTATAACAATAACAATAAATCTAAGAATTATGAAATGGTATCTTTTATATTTCGTACTGGCAGCATCGGTGATGCTGACGGTCAGCAGTTGCAGTGAGGACGACTCGCCCGAAGTGCCAGTTGACGGAGTGGAAGTGACTGCATGTGACGAACTCCAGATGTTCCAGAACTACATCGTCATGACCGACGATGAGGGCAACTTCGTGGAGCGTGTGTATGGCAAGGTGCTGAACGAGGCCGACACGACCATCGTGTCAATCGGTGCCGACAACGTGGAGGAGGCCCGAAAGATATTTGAGCGTTGGCTGGCCTTTGAACCCAACGTGCAGGAGACGGCTCCCAATGTGCTGACGTACTACCCGAAAGACGAAGACGGAGAGCCGCAGGGTGAAATCTACTTCACCCCCGTGAACGACGACCCCACCTGCACCGCACGCGTCACCTATTCGGCCGAAACGCCCCTGCGCCACTTCAAGCAGATTGACTTCATCCCCCGCTCGTTATGGCCCGAGAACGATCAGGCGGTAAGAGCCAAATGGGAAACGTGGAAAAGTGGGGGTATAACCTGGACTTGCATCCGTCCCTCCGCTGAGGGCGTGCCGCCAATATCTGTATATATAGATCGCAGGAGTAAAGCTGATGAGAATACTCCAGAATGGATCTGGGACCACTGGGACGAAACCGGTGCTACTTATGCCTATGAGGAGTCGGCAAAAGCAGTTTCCGAGATTGCCATGGAGGATTGGGATGCCTTTGTGGAGCACTGTATGCCCGAGGGGAAATATGGCGAGGAGGCTTACATCAACAAGAAAAAAACCGGATTCGCCGATGGTATTTACGTGATACAGCTCAAAAAAGCCAAGTTAAAATTCTATACGTTCTGG
>JAGCNO010000056.1 GCA_017645905.1 Prevotella sp.
CTGCCTTCACAGAGTCTACGGTATTCTCCGTAAAAGCCTCGTCGTCAGGATATTTCACACAGGCAGGCATCTTGTAGACCTTCGAGGTGAAGTTATCCTCGGCACCGGGATTCTCGCCGGGACCATCGTCTACATCGAGGGAAAGGAGGATGCCTCGCTCGTCGCTCACGTTCACTCGGTTCTTGTTCTGCTGCACCTGCTCCGTCAGCTGATACACGCCCCAGTAGGTGCCATTGACGAAAAGCTCCACGTAGCGCGTATGATTGGTGAAGGGCAGTCCGAGCCACTCTCCTGCTTCAAAGACGAAGGTGTTCATCATGTCGGTCACGTCGCGGTAGTTGGCCAGCAGCACCCAGTTCTTCGCCTTCGACAGTCCCAGCACCTTATGCTTCTCGTCGAGCTTCAGGCGCAGCGGTTTCTTATCGTACCACAGGTAAGAACTGTTGCCTCGGCAGCGTATCTGCCCGCTGGCAGAATAGCTGGTGAATGATTCCTTGGCATTGAGGGCGATGTGGCACGCCTTATACTCGTCGCGCGAAGTAATGTCCTCGCCGTCGGCAGTAGTCACGTAAAGGGTGAATACCTGATACTTGTCCTTGCTCTCCACCTCCGGTTCTTCTTCGAAAGTCAGGCTGTCCATCTGCTCCACATCGAAGGGTACGGCAATGCCCTGACGGGTGTTCATGTAGACAGTCTTGGCATCTTCGCTGAGGCTCATGTCCTCCAGGCTGTCGTTGACAAAGGGAATGTCCCAGCGAGCACCGTCCTGGTTTATATACACATGAGTCCGCAACTGGGCATTCGCTGGCAAAAAAATGGAGAGGGCCAGCAGGAACACAATATAAGATGTATGCTTCTTCATTTGCGTGCAAAATTACCCCTTTTTCACAAAAGGACAAAACTAAAGAGACAAAAATGATACCTTATTAGCAAAAAAATAAGTACTTTTGCAACTTTCCAAAGGTCTCTTCCGTCAAACGGACGAAATAAACCAAAAACGGAACAATTATGAAAACAAGACTTTTTTCCCTTTTTCTGATGCTGGCGGCCTTCACCTTCATCCCCAGCATGGCACAGACCGACTCGCTCAGCAACGGTACGACGCCGCCCGACGAGATAGAGGCCTTTTCAGACACCACCTCCTCGCAGTCCGGCTCAGTGGTAGCTACCCCGGTGCCGCTCGACCCTGACTTCGACGATTTCTTTGACGAGGACGACGACGAACCTGTCGAAGGGCAAATATTCAACTCCTTCTGGGACGGCATGGACACCAACAGTTTTATGGGCATGTTCTTTGTGCTGGCCGTGCTCCTCATCATCTTCGTCATCTCGCCTATCGTCATCATCGGACTCATCCTATGGTTCATCTATAAAAATCGTAAGAACCGCATGCGCTTAGCAGAGATGGCCATGCAGAACGGACAGCCCATTCCCGACGAACTGATGCCTAAAGCGGAAGAAGCCCCCGACGACGTGCGGCAGAAGGGTATCCGCCAGATATGCCTCGGCATAGGACTGACCTTCCTCCTGGGATGGGTCGCCGGAAAGATTGGAGCAGGCATCGGCATCCTCGTCCTCTGCATCGGACTGGGCAACCTCCTGATTGCACGCTCATCAAAGAATAAACAGAATAATCTACCCTATTAACATTCAATCAATTATGACACAGAAGCTTTATCGGTCAGAAGACCGCTTGCTCGGCGGCGTATGTGGCGGCCTTGCAGAATATTTCGACCTCGACCCAACACTGGTCCGTATCGCTTACGCCTTCCTGGCTGTTTGCACCATCTTCCCCGGCATTATCCTATATATTATAATGTGTATCGTGATGCCAAGGAAGCCCTTCCCTCCAACGCATAACGTTTAACAGCCAATAGATGCTCGCCGACCTCACCCTCGTCACCAAGGTTGCGCTATTCCGCGACCACCGTGCTTTCGAAGAGCTGGTACACAAGTATCAGTCGCCCGTCAGACGGTTCCTGCTGAACCTGACTCACGGTGACGAGGCCCTGAGCGACGACCTGGCACAGGACACCTTCCTGAAAGCCTACCAGAGCATCGGGCAGTTCAAGGGAATGGCATCGTTCCAGACATGGCTCATGCGCATTGCCTACAATGCCTTCTACGACCATCAGCGCCGACGCCGCGCGGAGACTGTTTCCTTAGACGAAACAGCTCCCGCGGCACTGCTGTCGGTGAAGGCCGTGAAACCCTCGGAGAGCACCGTAATGGACGTACGACGGGCGCTTTCGCTGCTGGGCGAGGCAGAGCGTACCTGTATCACGCTACAGATGATTGACGGCGCACCCATCGACGAAATCGCCCAGATAACAGGCATGCCCGCCAATACAGTGAAATCGCACTTACGACGGGGAAAAGAGAAACTAAAGACCTTCCTAAAAGAAAACGGATATGACAGATAACAGTAAAAAGTCAAAGGTCGAAGGACAAAGGACGGCCGACGACCTCCTCCTGGAGCAGTTCTTCCAGGCGGCACGTTCCGAGCAGCTGCCCGACGACGGCTTCACGCACCGTGTGATGACGCGCGTTGCAGCGGCAGACCCCATGTCAGCCAGCCGCCTCTCATGGCTCTGGACGGCAGCCTGCATCGTGGTGGCCCTCATCGTCTTCACGCTCATGGGTGGGTGGAATATAGTAATGGCAGGCATCGTCAGTGTGCTCACCACAATGCCTACCACCTCTACACAGTTGATTCACCTCATGACGTGCGGCGCCATCCTCACGGCACTCGTCGTCGCCGAACTCGTACGGCGTGAGCGCCTCACGCTGAGTTAATATGTCATGCGGGGCTCCAACTCCTTAGCCTGGTCAATCATCCGCTGCACCTCCACGACGGCGGGCACACGTCCGCAGATGTGGCGTTCTTCGTTGACCTCGACCAGCTTCGGCTGAAGGTTCTCGGCCACACGATGGCGGAACTCCTTCACCGTGTCCACGCCGGCAGCCTCGAGCAGCTCGGCAAACTGTGGGCCCACGCCGTTGATGCGGAACAGGTCGGCATGATTGGTCCAGCGAAGGATAAGCTTCTCACTGATTTCAGTAGCCTCAGCCAGTTCCTTGCGACCCTTCGGGTCAGCGCACTTGTCGAGCAACTCGCTCACCTTGTTGATTCCTGCTGCCTGCAGCTTCTCTGCGTAGACCTCGCCCACGCCCTCAATGTCGACAATCTTGTAGTCCATAATACTTTGTTTTAAGGGTTAATAATAATAGTTTGGGGTAGATTTCGGCTGCAAATATACGAATTATTTTTATGACCTCATGCTTTTTTCTCGTTAAAAGAAACGAAAAAGCAGGAAAATTGTTACCTTTGCACCATGATTACCGAAAAAGCCTTTAGACTGCCGGCCGAATGGGAGCCGCAGAGCGGTGTACAGCTCACCTGGCCTCACCGTGACACTGACTGGGCACCGATGCTGGACGAGGTGCTCAACGTTTACCACGAGATAGCACGCGAGATAAGTCGACGCGAGCCCCTGCTCATCGTTGCCCCAGAGGGAGCTGCTCCGGGAATGGTGCACGTCGTCTGCGACACCGACGACACATGGGCACGAGACCACGGGTTTATCACGTTGTTGAGTGTTGAGAGTTCAAAGTTGAGCGACTTTAGTTTTGCTGACAGAAGTAAAGTCGCTCAACCCTCAACTCTCAACTCTCAACTCCTTGACTTCAAGTTCAACGGCTGGGGCGAGAAGTTCCCTGCCGAGCAGGACAATGCCATCAACCGCCGTCTCTACGACGTAGGAGCGGTAAAAGGCGAGTACGTAGACCACCTCGACTTCGTCCTCGAGGGCGGCTCGATAGAGAGCGACGGCCGAGGCACTATCTTCACCACCTCTCAGTGCCTGCTGGCTCCTCACCGCAACCAGCCACTCACCAAGCTGGAGATAGAGCAGCGTCTGAAAGACTACCTCTATGCCGAGCGCGTGCTCTGGATAGACTACGGCCACCTGGCCGGTGACGACACCGACGGGCATATCGACACACTCGTCCGTATCTGTCCCGACGACACATTATTATATATAAAGTGCGACAACACTGCCGACGAGCATTACGAAGACCTGCGGCTCATGGAAGAGCAGTTACGCTCCTTCCGTACCCTTGACGGAAGGCCCTACCGCCTACTCCCACTTCCCATGCCCCACCCCATCTACGATGCAGAAGCAACTTGTCCCCAGCGTCTTCCCGCCACCTACGCCAACTTCCTCGTCATCAACGGTGCCGTGCTCTGTCCCACCTACGGCCAGCCCGAAGTCGACACCAAGGCCCTCGACGTCATCGCCCAGGCCTTCCCCGGCCGAGACATCGTGCCCATTGACTGCCGACCACTCATACGCCAGCATGGTTCCCTTCACTGCTGCACCATGCAGTTTCCCGAAGGAGTGATTGGATAATTTGCGCAATGCTTTGCTATGGATTTTCTTAAAAAAGTGTTGGACGCTATATGAAAACACTGTACTTTTGCAGTGTCTTAATCCAACACAAGAAAGACAAGATAGAATAGCATTTTTTGGAAAGTCATTTGCCTGTGAAGGTCGATGGCTTTTTTTAGTATCATACGCAATGCGTTGCGCAACATTTTATCATACTGTTGCGTTTATATATCTGGATTATTGCGTAACTTTGTGGGGTAAAACAACTGAACCATGAAAAGAATTTCTCAACGCGACATTGCACGGCAGTTAGGAATTAACGTCAGCACGGTGTCGCGGGCACTGCGCGGACTCGACGGCGTGAGTGCAGAAATGAAAGCGAAGATAGAACAGCTGGCTGAGGACGGGGGCTACAGGCCCAACCCTTTTGCGGCAAGCCTGCGCTACGACACGACCCGTATGATAGGCATCGTGGTGCCCGACGTGGCATTCAACCAATACGCCCAAATCGTAAAGCGTATAGAGGCTGAGGCACGCCAGGCAGGTTTCCTCTGTATCATTACTGACTCCGATGATAACGCGGAGAATGAAGCCAACTGTATAGAACAGCTGGTCAACATGCATGTCGACGGCATCATCATCTGCCCCTCGCAGGAAACCACCGACTTCTCGCAGCTGCTGCGACTGCGACAGGCGAAAATGCCCATCGTGCTCTTCGACCGTGCACCAGACATCGGCCTCTCGTCAATCATCATCAACGATACAGCTTCGGCCTTTCAGGCCACTACCACCCTCATCGAAAGCGGTGCACGCCGCATCGCATTCCTCGGAGGTCCTAACCAGATGAAGCAGAACACCGACCGTAAGCATGGCTATCTCAAAGCGCTGCGTGAGAATCGGATACCCATCAGTACTGAACTGGTGAAGTGCCACCACATCAGCTTTAACTCCGGACTCAACGACACGATTGAACTGCTCAGCCTGCCCTCACCGCCCGACGCCATTCTCGCAACTCATGGACTGCTCGCCATCGCCGCTCTGCAGGCAGTAACCAGCCGCGGACTGCGTGTTCCAGATGACATCGCCATCATTGCCTATATGAGCGACTGGGTTTCGGAAATGTCCCACCCACGGCTAACGTTTGTCAAGCAAAACCTGCGTGAGATAGGCACAAAGGCCTTCCGCCTGCTCCTTGACCAGATGAATGGCGATGACAGCACACAGCACGTCGTGGTGAAGGCGCGCCTGGAACTGCGCGACAGCACAAAATAACCTTTGACCTCTAACCAAACAAAACTCACAACTATGAATAGATTGATAGCATGGTTCGCCTTGACGGCCATCACAATCCTGTCAACCACCGCCCAGACATTCCAACTAACTCCCCAACCCCCCAAACCACAAACTCCCCAAACCACCAAACAACAAACACCCCAAAACACCAGTTACTTCAATGCCGGGGGAACGGACGTGATGGCGTTCAGCGACTTCTATCCCGAGGGCCATCAAGGCGGTGTCTGTGTGATTATGAACGGGCAGCGTATTGCCACCAACGGCGACATACGTCTCGAAGCCACTCCAGGACAATGGCAGCCCGTACCAAAGCAACTGAAACGTGAAGTTCTCCCCTCTCTCGGCAACGGTGGCGGCGGCCGCATCGTGACGACGCTATGCTATCCCGACTCCTCACGCCACCTGACTGGCTTCAACCCAATGGTCTATCCCGACTATCGCTTTAACTACACCGTCACCGTCGAGGCTCAGGGTGAGGGCATCCTCGTCACCGTCGACCTCGACACGCCCGTGCCCGACTTCCTGCTCGGCAAGGTTGGTTTCAACCTCGAGTTCTTCCCCGGCAATCTGTTCGGCAAACCCTGGCTGATGGACGACCAGACAGGCATCTATCCGCAACAGCCGAATACTCCGCTGCTCACCGTGCCGACCAACCGAGGCCACGACGGAAACTTCTTCGCCGGTCGCGGGCAACAGGCTGACCTTGCCCGCCTCGATGGCGATTTCCTCTCCCCAAAGGATAACTACAGCCCGTTGCGTGCCGACGACATCATCGCCGCTCCCTACGCCGTAGGCCGCAAGTTCACATCGCGCCCCGACGACCAGAACCAAAAACTGACCATAGAGTCCCTGACCGGCGAGCTGAAACTCTACGACGGACGCATGAACCACAACAACGGTTGGTTCGTACTCCGTAGCGAGATTGCCGCCGGAGCCACAAAGGGTGCTGTGCGGTGGCTTATCACGCCCGCCGTCAATGAGACGTGGCGCTATCCAGCCGTCGTCCAGACCTCACAAGTGGGATACCTAACTCAGCAGCCCAAGCGCATCGTCATTGAGACCGACAGGCGGGAGACAGAAATGGCCGACGCCCGCCTGGTACGCTTCGATGCCGACGGAGAGCACGTTGTCAGTAGCGTCCGCACAACCCTCTGGGGCAATTTCCTCCGCTACCGATACCTTTCTGCCGACTTCAGCCACGTCACCACGCCTGGACTCTACCAGGTGCGTTACGGCGATGCCCAGTCAAGCGTCTTCCGCATCGACGACAATGTCTACGACCGTGGTGTGTGGCAGCCCGTCATCGAGTACTTCCTGCCCGTGCAGATGTGCCATGCCCGTGTCACGGAGAAATACCGCGTCTGGCACGACGCCTGCCATCTTGACGACGCCCTAATGGCCCACGTAGGCAATCACATCGACGGCTACGACCAGCGGCCGGGACTCTCAAAATATGCTGAGGGAGAACGCGTCCCGGGAGTGAACATCGGCGGCTGGCATGATGCCGGCGATTTCGACCTGCGAGTGGAGTCGCAGGCCGGCGAGGCTTATATCCTCGCCATGGCCTACGAGCAGTTCCACCCCGACATCGACGTCACAGCCATCGACCATCAGCATCACCACGTGGAGATACACGAGCCCGACGGCAAGAACGACATCCTCCAACAAGTGGAGAACGGCGTGCTCACCGTGGTCCGCAGCTATCAGGCTCTCGGCCGACTTTACCGCGGCATCATCTGCAGCACCCTCCGTCAGTACGCTATGCTCGGCGACGCCGCAGCGATGACCGACGGCCAGCCAAGCGACGACGACCGCTGGATTTTCACCGAAGACAATCCCATGCGTGCCCTCTCCACAGCCGCACAGCTGGCAGGAGCCGCACGTGTGCTGAAGGGTTTCAACGACGCACTGAGCCGTGAGTGCCTCGACATTGCCGAAGACATCTACCATCAGACGCAGGCCAGCACTCCCCTCCTTTGGGGAGGGGCTGGGAGTGGGTCTGTCATGAAGCTCCATCCCGCCGTAGAGCTCTACCTTTCGACAGGCAAAGCCGAATACCTGGATTTCATCCTCAGTCAGCAGGACGCCATTGTCAGGAATATCGGCCGCACCGCCTGGTATACCGCCCGCATCGCCAAGCTTTTGGAGAACAATGGCGCAGCCTTCCGCTCCGCCCTCTCCGGCTACAAGGCCGAGCTCGACCGGCAGTCCTCCGAGACACCCTACGGTGTGCCCTACCGTCCGAGCATCTGGGGAGCAGGCTGGGACATACAGCGCTTCGGCTTCGAGTATTATTTCCTCCACGCCGCCTATCCCGACCTCTTCCCGAAGGAGACCATCTATAACGCTCTGAACTTCATCCTCGGCTGTCATCCCGGCAGCAACACCGCCTCCTTTGCCTCTGGAGTGGGAGCACGCTCTGCCACGGTGGCCTACGGTCTGAACCGTGCCGACTGGAGCTACATCCCCGGCGGCGTAGTCTCGGGGACAGCCCTCATACGTCCCGACTTCCCGGAACTCCTTGAGTTTCCCTTTCTATGGCAGCAAACCGAGTACGTCCTCGGCGGAGGTTCTTCCCACTACATGTTCTTAGTTTTGGCAGCAAATACGAAAAAATGAAATACTTACTCTTAAACTTATTTTTATTGATAGTCTGTCCTGCTACAGCACAGGACGATGACGACAGAAGCCTCACCGTAAGTGGAAAAGTCTACGACGCAGAGCTAAAGGAACCTGTGATTCAGGCCTCCGTACAGCTCTTCCGCCAGCGCGATTCCACGTTCGTGGGAGGCACCGTGACCGACCTTCATGGCAATTTCTCCGTCGAGGCACCCGCCAACGGCATCTACCGGCTGAAGATATCGTCAATAGGCTTTCGTCCTATTCAACGAGAGGTGACGCTACGACGCAACCAGAGCCAGGACTTAGGTGACCTGATTATGTCTACCGATGCTGTGCTGCTGAAGGAGACCGTCGTCACCGGGCGTGCGGCACAGGTTGTTGTCAAGAAAGACACCCTTGTGTTTAACCCCGATGCTTACAGGACTCCCGAGGGCTCGCCCATCGAGGAACTCATCAAGCGCATTCCCGGTGCCGAGGTCGACGACGACGGTAACATCACCATCAACGGCAAGGCCGTAAAGAAGATTCTGCTCGACGGCAAGGAGTTCATGCTCGGCGATGTGGAAACGGCGTTGAAAAACCTCCCCGTGAACATTATCCAGAACATGAAGTTCTACGACCAGCAGAGCGATCAGGCACGCATCACCGGCATTGAGGACGGCAACAAGGAGACGGTCATCGACTTCACCATCAAGAAGGGCATGAACCGCGGTTACATGACCAACCTCGACATCGCCGGAGGCACCCGTCACCGATACGCCTCACGTGGTATGGGCAGCAGCTTTACCGACAAGACCCGCGTAGTCCTCATGGGCAATTTCAACAA
>JAGCNO010000057.1 GCA_017645905.1 Prevotella sp.
CTGGCCAGGGTTATCAGCAGCAACAGCCTCCTATTCAACCAAGTTCCAATATGGTTTTGGCTATTTTAACGACTATCTTCTGTTGCTTGCCAACAGGAATTTATGCAATTATTCAAGCATCCAAGGTTGACAAATTGTATATGTCTGGCGAGTATAACGAGGCCATGAAAGCTTCAGATGATGCGAAGAAATGGTCAATTATCGGTATCGTTATAAGTGTGGTATGTTGGATTTTCTATCTGATTTTTGTTTTCGCATTTGGAGGATTGGCTTTCTTGGGAGCAATGTCAGAAGCCTAATACGATTGTTCGTTTATCAGCATTCCTGTTCAAGGGATTGCTGATAAACTTTAGTCTAACAACAAAGATAATATGTCATATTGCAGAAAATGCGGAAGGGAGATTTCTGATAATGTTCAGTTTTGTCCTTATTGCGGCTCGAACTGTAAGGGCGTGACTACAGAGCACCAACAGCCCCCTACACCTCCGCCTACAATCGTATATGTGCAAGCTCCACAACAACAATCCGTGTATGTACACAAATTTGAAAAGAGCAAAGGCGTAGCTCTTCTGCTATGTTTTTTTGCTGGTGGTTTTGGCGTTCACCAGTTCTATTTAGGAAATACTGTTCAAGGGGTGTTTTACTTGCTCTTCTCATGGACCTGTATTCCTGCCCTCATATCCATCATAGATTTTTTTATTCTGCTATGTATGAGTGAAAGTTATTTCCATCAAAAGTATGACAGAGACATATAAGTTTGTAACAATAATGTATAGCCATGCGATATTGTAGTATTTGCGGTAATAGAATTAACGATGGGACTTTGTTTTGTCCTAAATGCGGCAATAGAGTAGGTGTTGTAGTAAATGTACAGCAACAACATAGCCATCCATTTGAGCAGCAGAAGCCTTTTAAGCCAGATTCCAACTTGGTCTTTGCAATCGTAACTACTTGTTTATTTTGTGTACCGCTTGGATTATATGCAATCATCTTAGCAAACAAAGTCGACTATTATTATGATTTGGGAGAATATGAAAAGGCAGAAATGACTGCCAAAGATGCAAAGAAATGGTCAATTATTGGTATGGTCGGAGGTTTCTTCGTTCAAGTATTAATTATTATTATTTTATATATATGTATTACAATAGGTGTAATTGCTGAAGAATTATGAGCTTTATCGTGACAGGTTATATCAAACAATACAGGTATGTCATAATCACTTTCATGACAGCTTTATGTTGTGTATTCTATTACTATATGGACCCCGCTCAGTATTTGATAATGCCAAAGTGTCCAGTCAAATTGATAACTACTCTTGACTGTCCTGGATGTGGATTCCAAAGAGCCTTACATGCTTTATTACATGGCCATTTTTCAGAGGCAATTCATTACAACCTGTTCCTTGTCCTTGCAATTCCAATAACTATTCTGTGGTGGGTTATCTTTATTATAACAAATCATTCAAAACGTAACAGTGTGAGAACAAAACTTGTAAACCTGAATAGGTATATTATCTATTTTTATATATGTTGCTATTTCATTTGGTTTGCTATTAGAAATATATACTAAAAAACAATAATCATGAAACAATGCCCAAATTGCGGCGCACAGATGAATGACGATAGTCTCTTCTGTACGGAGTGTGGAAAGCCAATTCCATTAGGTAATGTTTGCCCCCATTGCGGGGCACCAATGAATGATGATGATGTGTTTTGCCAGAATTGCGGAAAAAAGCCTGATGAGGCAGTACAGTCACCAGTAGTTCCTTCATCGTTAAGGGTCTGTCCTCATTGCGGTGCAACAATGAGTGGTGAGGACCTTTTCTGTCAAAACTGCGGGAAGCGGCCTGACGAACCAATCTTGCAAACCTCTAACCAGCCTGGCTCTTACGCAGAAGAAGGAAAATCTGTGAGCTGGGGAAAAGTGCTTGCTATCATACTGTGCATCATACTTTTGGCAGGACTTGGTGTCGGTGGTTATTTCGCTTATTCTGACTATTCCGAAAAGAAGGCTAAGGAAGAAGCACGGCTCAAGGCAGAGAGGGAAGTACAGGAGAAAGTGCAACAGCTGGCAGAGCAGGAGGCTGCAGACTGGGAGCGGGCTACGTCTTATAATTCAGAAGAAGGCTATCAAATTTACCTCAACAACCATGCCTATGGAAAACACGCTGCTGAGGCGCGGGAGGAACTTGAAAAAATTGAAAGGCAGAAACTGTCAGATGTTGAGACCTACTATGTGAGCAATGCTATTGAGGCCTTTTTCAATAGTATATCTGCTGGCGATGAAGAAGAACTGCTCAAATGCATATCTCCCGTAATGGATAATTTCTTAGGCAAGACCGGTGCTACCAAGGTTGATGCGATATCCTTTATGAGACGCTTGCATGCAGACGATGTTTATTCTGTTAATATCAGCCTTGACAGCAGTGACATACAAGTGTCCAAAACGCTCGAAGGAGACTCGAAACCTGTCTATCAGGCAGAGTTCTCATACGACCAGCGGCTCGAAAGGGAAGACACGAGCCTTGAGACTTTTGCAAGCATAAAAGGCAGTGCAACGCTTAACGAAAACTTTAAAATTACCTCAATGTCTTTGAAGAAAATGTCCAGCTATTAAGCTGGTTGGCATAATAATATGAGAAGAATAAATGGAATAATACTGTTGCTGATGCTCATGGCTTCCTGTAATGTCATTGCACAGCAGGAACAGCCTTTTTTCTTGCAGAAGAACTGGTACTCGAAACAGATGGTTGATGTGTTCGAGGATTTAAGCAAGAACAAACTTCAGAAAGTTGAAGAAGGATGGAAGGACATAGAGAAGAAGTTCGGCAAAGATAAGGGGGAGATTGCCGTTGATAATAGTACGGCCGCCGAACTTCTTTATCCAGTGTGGCAGTTGTCGCTTTGTATATTGCTTAATGCAAAAGATGGACGCACATCGTTGAAGTCACCCATCGCAACGGCATACGACCCTTGGCAGGCCTATTCGGTTCTGAAGGAGGTTTTAAGCAACAGTCGGGCAACGGCATGGGCTAACAGGTTTTTTGATACGAAAAAGTTGCCATTCTCTGTGGTGGGAATAAAAAATGGTATAGAAAAGAATCTGATTGACACAGTCAGGAACGTGGCTACGGAAGAGGCTTACGACCAGTTGATAGGCACGGTTGTTGATTGCTGGGAAATAGACAAACTGAGATCCGAACGGGAACAGGTGGCGTTCAAAAGTGTCATACAGACAGATAGAGTTGCCAGGTGCAATGAATATCTCACGAAGTACATTGGCCAAAGCCGCCAGCATGAGGAACTTGTGGCGATGCGGCGCGACAGTCTAGCCTTTGTTCAAATGGATACCACAATTGCAGATTGCCAGCAATACCTAAGAATTTATCCAAAATCAATTTACAAGGATGAGGTCGTGAAACGTTTGCATCGCTACGAGTTCAATCAGTTAGCTCACACCTCAAAGGCATGTCAGGCTTATCTGGACAAGTATCCTCGTTCAGCCTATGCAAAACAAGTTGGCGAACTCAAAGTGCAATACGCTTTTGAAGAAATGAAAGAGACGAACACCATCGAAGCTTTTCGCTCGTTTTTGGAAGAATACAAACACTCGAGCTATGCCGCAGACCATGGTATGACAAACGAAGCAAAGCAATTGCTGAGCCAGGCCATCATATGTAAGTACATAAGTTACAATTCGACTTTGAAAGACTTGAAAGACTATCTGAAACATGATGATGGACAAAATGCAGACATAGTGTCTGTCATGCATTATTACTTTAACTTGCTCTACCTGCCTACATCTGCGTTTATGAACGGCTGTGACGGGCTGACAGGCAGGGTTACTACTACGTATAGTCAGAACGGCGAAGTCATTCAGGAGGTCATGGTGTTCAGTCAGCAGGGACTACTTTCCCAGCACACCAACTCCAAGTCTGGCCTTTCATACATCTACGAATACGTGTTCGATGATGTCCATGGCTACCAGCTGTCAGAAAAGATTGACAACAGGCACAATCGCACCATCACATACGCCATGAAATACAATGCTGATGGAGCCCTTGAAGAAATATCGGCCAACGATGGTACAAAGACACGTTACTCTTATAATGGTAATCAACTGTTTAAGGTAACATATATTCGTGATGACAAGGTTGAGCGCACAGATATTTACGATAGCAGAAATCTTGTAGAGAAATGTGTGCGTGGTGGCAATACAATTGTCTACGAATATAATGATTATGGCGATGTTGTCAGCATGAAGAAGATGAAAGGCAGCGCCACGTTGTCCACTACAACCTATGAGTATGAATATGATGGCGACCAGCCTTGGGTAAGCATGACGCAGTATAACGATGGAAACTTTCTTCTGAGGAAGACGCGAAGTTTTGACAAGCCGGTTGTAGCTGAGGAACGTAGCGAAGTGTCCATACAAAAAAAAATAAGTGATAACCGTCAAGCACCTATGACGGACAGCAAGGTGTATGAGGTTGTTGAGCAAATGCCATCGTTCAAGGGTGGTGACGTTGCATTGATGGAATGGCTCAACAAGAACGTACAGTATCCAAAGGTAGCAGAAGAGAATAATATCCAGGGACGAGTCATTTGCACTTTTGTCGTCGAGCGCGATGGTTCTATCACCGAAGTGAAGATAGTCAAGTCTGTTGATCCGTCACTCGACAGAGAGGCTGTTCGCGTATTGGAATCTATGCCTCGGTGGATACCGGGAACCCAAAATGGGGAAACAGTTCGAGTTAAATATACAGTACCTGTCACTTTCAGATTACAACAAGAATAATATTTGATATGAAAACATGTCCTAATTGTGGCGCACAGATAATGGGCGATTACCGCTTCTGTATAGAATGTGGAAGTAAGATTCCACAAGGCAATTCCTGTCCTCATTGCGGGGCTCAGATGAGTGTTGGCGATATATACTGCCAAAAATGTGGAAAAAGAGCTAACGATGCAGCTAACGCTGCTGAGGCTGATTCGGTCGTGAATTTGTGTCCTCATTGCGGGTCTCCTATGAATGAAGGCGACACTTTCTGTCAGAACTGTGGAAGAGGCAGGCTTGATAGCGGACAAGCAAGTACGCCGATTTACAACACCCAACAGCCAATACCCAACAACCAACGTCCATCTCTAAACACCACACGTCAAGGACCTAAGGGCGGTTCCAGGAACAATATGATTATTCCGATGGTCATTGTTGCAGGCATATTGTTGTTGGCTTTGTTAGTAGGTAGCGGCTGGTGGTATTATAATTCTTCTAAGTCGAAGAAAGCGGCTAACGTAATAACCGGGATCAATGTCACCAACAATAAATCTGGTATTGAAATAGTTGGTATCGGTGATGATAACCCTGCCGTTGTGAATGATATAGAAAACGAGGGGTCTGATTATGAGGGTATGGAAGATAACTCATCTTCTAATTCTAAATCACGTGTATTTAGTGACGAGCAAGATGTTGTAGGGAACCTTGCCAACCAGACATTCAGTTCAAGCGATGGATTCACCATTCGGTTTGATGGCAACGGAAGAATGTATTCAGGAGGCAACTATGCAGGCGTGATTTCTGTTTTGAGCCATAACTCTAGGAATGCGTTGCTCAGATATAGCGGCGGCGTTTATGACGAAGGGAAATTGTCTGTTCAGATTGTCGGAGACAAACTGCAACTGACTGATCCGGTTGATGGTACGACCTTTTTTCAGAGATGATAACATCTTGACTTAGGCTGTTTTGGCATTTTTGATACATATTTTTGATTTTCATTTTTTCGGAGAAAACGCACAGTCCGCTGGGATGCAACTATAGGGAATAAGGCATGTCTAATTCTGTCTTTCTTTTAAACGGAATAACGGAAAAACAGTGCCATGAACTTCGATTTATGGAACAATCATTTCTGTTATTCCGTTTATTTCTTCATTTTAACGGTTTCTCTCATAGTTTGAGCGGCTTATTATCTGAGCGGGGTTCTAGAAGGCCGTTTTGGGATAAATAAACAAGTTTTATGAAATAATCTGCTCATTTTCTTTGCGAGTGTCATTCCTTTTGTGTAATTTTGCCGACAAATCGGCGAAATGACAGATCTGAAGGAAAAATACCGGCAATTCCGTGCCTGGCAGCAGCGGCCTTATCAGGTGGCGCCGCTCAAGGATGAGTTGCATGAATGTGCTACTTGCGGCACACGGTTCGAGGGCAACTACTGTCCGCGGTGTGGCATGTCGTCCACTCTGGGGCGCTATTCTGCGAAGAAGGCGTTCCTGCTCTTCCTCGACGTGTGGGGCCTGGGCAATCGTGGCATGTTCCGCAGCATTCGCGACCTCGTCCTGCGGCCCGGCTATATGATTCGGGACTATCTGCGGGGCATGCAGATGGCCTATTTCCCACCGTTCAAGTTGTTCTTCCTGCTCACGGCGCTGTCGCTGCTTGTGGCTTCTGGCCTGAACATCAAGGGGGAGGACCGCTTTGATACTGTTTACAGGAGCTTTAGCCAAGGGCTGAACGATTCGTTCAGCCCAGAGGTCGAAGGTCAAAGTCCAGAGGTGACCCAGAAGGTGACTGAAGAAACGACGGCGCTGACCAATAAGGTCTACGACTGGACGTTGAAGCACATGAGCCTTGTCTCGATGGTCATGCTGCTGCTGTTCACCGGTCCGCTTTACCTGCTGTTCCGCAAGTCGCCGGCCTATCCTGGCATCAAGTTCTCGGAGTTCTTCGTGGCAATGGTCTATACTACCAACATGCTGTCGGTCTACTCCATCGTCATCAACTTCCTATGCCTAAGCCCGACGGTGGAAGTCGCCACCTACGCCTTGTCTATCGTTCCGCTCAAGCAGCTGTCGGGCTATAGCTACTGGCGTACCGCTTTATATATATTGATAGCTTTAATAGTTTTTGCTGTCCTGTTCTTCCTTATTGTGTTCCTGACGTTTGCCGTTTACGGAATCCTCCACTATGGGACTTGAACATCACTGGATCATACAAATTGAATAATATAACCTTATAAAAACCAAATCTTACTACTATGGCAAAAAAACAAATCAAGTTTAGTCTTGTCTACCGCGATATGTGGCAGTCGAGCGGAAAATTCCAGCCTCGCAAGGACCAGTTGGAGCGTATTGCCCCTGTCATCATCGATATGGGTTGCTTCGACCGTGTGGAGACCAACGGCGGTGCCTTCGAGCAGGTGAACCTCATGGCCGGTGAGAACCCTAACCTGGCTGTGCGCGCCTTCTGCAAACCCTTCAACGAGGTGGGTATTCAGACCCACATGCTCGACCGCGGACTCAACGCTCTGCGTATGTACCCCGTGCCCGACGACGTTCGCGAGCTGATGTACAAGGTGAAGAAGGCTCAGGGTGTGGACATCCCCCGTATCTTCTGCGGACTGAACGACACGCGAAACATCATCCCCTCGATTAAGTGGGCAAAGGCCGCCGGAATGATTCCGCAGGCAACGCTCTGCATCACCACCTCGCCCGTGCATACGGTGGAGTACTATAGCGCCATCGCCGACGAGGTGATTGCCGCCGGAGCAGAGGAAATCTGCTTGAAGGATATGGCCGGTATCGGTCAGCCTGCCCTGCTCGGAGCCCTGACGAAGAGTATCAAGACGAAGCACCCCGACATCATCGTACAGTATCACGGCCACTCTGGCCCAGGCCTGTCAATGGCCTCGATTCTGGAGGTCTGTAACAACGGCGCCGACATCATCGATACTGCCATCGAGCCACTCTCTTGGGGAAAGGTTCACCCGGATATTATTTCCGTGCAGTCGATGCTGAAGAACGAGGGCTTCGAGGTGAAGGAACTGAACATGAACGCCTATATGCAGGCCCGTACGCTGACGCAGGAGTTTATCGACGACTGGCTGGGCTACTTCATCAACCCCGCCAACAAGCACATGTCGAGCCTGCTGCTCGGCAGCGGTCTGCCCGGCGGCATGATGGGAAGCATGATGGCCGACCTCGGCCCCATACAGAAGATGATTAACAAACTGCGCACGGCGAAGGGTGAGGCCGAGCTGTCGATGGACGACATGCTGGTGAAGCTCTTCAACGAGGTGGAGTACGTATGGCCGCGCGTGGGCTATCCTCCACTGGTCACGCCGTTCTCGCAGTACACGAAGAACATCGCCCTGATGAACCTCCTCACCATGGAGCAGGGCAAGGGCCGCTATGTGATGATGGACGACGCCATCTGGGGCATGATCCTTGGCAAGAGCGGCAAGGTGCCCGGTACCATTGCCCCGGAGTTCGTAGAGCTGGCGAAGAAGCAGGGCCGCGAGTTCACCGACGTAGACCCGCACACGTTGCTGCCCAACGCCCTCGAAGGCTTCAAGAAGGAGATGGACGAGAACGGCTGGGACTACGGACCCGACAACGAGGAACTCTTCGAACTGGCCATGCACCCCGAGCAGTACCGACCGTTCAAGAGCGGCCAGGCCAAGAAGCAGCTGCTCGCCGACATTCAGAAGGCAAAGGACGCCAAGCTGGGAGGCTCAAAGATAAGTCCCGAGGAACTGGCTGCCTTCAAGCACGCCAAGGCCGATGCCCTGGTCTGCCCGTCTGCCGGACAAATCTTCTACGAGTTCAATGGCGATGGTGAGTGTGCCCCCTGCGTCGAGCCGTTCATCGGTCAGAAGTACGAGGAAGGCCAGACGTTCTGCTACCTCGTGGAGAAGTGGGGCGAGATAGTTCCCATACCGGCTGCCCTCGGTGGAAAGCTTGTGGAGATCAGTGCCAGGCAGGGCGCCAAAGTGCGCAAGGGCGATACCCTGGCCTGGATAGAACGAAATGAAAAATGAGAAATGAGAAATATGATTAGTTTTAGCCGGATGTTCCGCCTTGAGAGTAATCATATTTCTCATTTCTCATTTCTCATTTCTCATTTACCACTACTCTACATACAATACCAGTCCCTTGAGATACTCGCCCTCGGGATGATAGATGTTGATGGGGTGGTCGGCAGGCTGATGCAGCTGGTGGAGTATGCGGACATTACGTCCAGACTGGGCGGCGGCGGTGAATACGGCGTTGCGGAAATGGTCCTTCGTCACCACCTGTGAACAGGAGAAAGTGAAGAGCAGGCCGCCGGGGGCAATCTTCGTGAAGGCACGGTTGTTTAGGCGGGTGTAGCCTTTCAGCGCGTTGTGGAGTGCCCCACGGTGCTTGGCAAAGGCTGGCGGGTCGAGGATAATGAGGTCGTATGCTTCCTCCATCCCCTCGAGGAACTTAAAGGCATCCTCACAGAACGCCTTGTGTCGACGGTCGCCGGGGAAGTTCAGCTCCACGTTGCGGCGCGTCAGCTCCACGGCCTTTGCCGAGCTGTCGACGGAGTGGACGAGACGGGCACCGCCACGCATGGCGTAGAACGAGAAGCCGCCGGTGTAGCAGAACATGTTGAGCACCGTGCGGCCCTTGCTGTAGTGTTCTACCAGGGCACGGTTCTCACGCTGGTCTACGAAGAATCCCGTCTTCTGTCCTTTCAGCCAGTCCACATGGAAGCGCAGCCCGTTCTCAATGGCGGTGTCGTCCTCGCTGCCACCAAGGAGAAAACCGTTCTCCGTTTCCATGAAGGGTAGTGTGGTCTCGCTCTTGTAGTAGATGTTTGCCAGATTGTCGCCCATCACCGTCGACAGTGCCTCGGCTATCTCGCGGCGGCTACGGTGCATGCCTATGCTGTGGGCCTGCATCACGGCGGTGCGTCCATAGATGTCGATGATGAGGCCGGAGAGCATGTCGCCCTCGCCGTGGACGAGACGGAAAGCGGTGGTCTGCTGGGAATTATCAAGGAATCCCATAGCACGGCGGGCATCGAGTGCTGCCTTCAGACGCTGCTGCCAGAAAGCATCGTCGATGGGAACGTCGGTAAACGACAGCACACGGACGGCGATGGAACCACCTTGGTAGTGGCCCGTGGCGGCAAAGCGGCCGTCGGAGGTCACGACACGAACGACGTCGCCCTCGCTGATGCCGTTATCGATATGGTGTATGGCCCCGGAGAATATCCAGGGATGGAAGCGCAGCAGGCTTTCCTCCTTGCCGGGCTTTAAATAGACGGTTCGGTACATATCAGGTTGTAGTCTTTGGTTTGGATGAGTCGCGTCAGCTCATTGTAGATATTGATGCAGGCCCAGGCGTCGGTGGCGGCGTAGAGCTTCTGCTTGTCATTGAGGATGTCGGCATCCCAGTTGCTCAGCTGCTGGCGTTTGCTGATTTTCTGTCGGAAGAGATTGGCGTAGAGCTTCTGAAGGCTCAGGTCTTCGATGCCCACCTCCTTCACCATGTTCTGTATGTCAACAAAACTGCCTGGGGTGAAGGCTCCGAGGTGGTGAAGCGAGTTCATGTCGTCGGTCAGCGAGAGTCCCACCTTCGTCACGGTCTTGTCTTCGAGGAAAGCCTTCAGTGCGGGCGTAAAACCCGTGTGGCGCAGCCGGAAGAGGAAGCATGTGTCGGGCGTGCTTACCTGTAGCAAAGACACCAGGTGCTGGTCGCCGCGCTTGAACGAGGGCCGTGTTTCCGTGTCGATGCCCAGCAGTGGTTGCGACAATAAGTAACGTACGGCACGCTCGGTCTCTCCAGCCGTCAGGATAACGATGATACGGCCTGGGAAGGCTACGACGGGCAGCTCGGCAATCAGTTTCTTATCGAAACTTTTGTATATCTGTCTAGTCATGTTTCTTAACAAGCAAAACGACATTCTCCACGTGGGGAGTATGGGGGAACATATCCACGGGCTGCACTACGGCGACACGGTAGTCCTCGTCGAGCACTTGCAGGTCGCGGGCCTGTGTGGCGGGGTTGCAACTCACGTAGACGATGCGCTCTGGAGCTGCACGCAGAATGGTCTTTACCACGTCGGGGTGCATGCCGGCACGTGGCGGGTCAGTGATGATGACATCGGGACGGCCATGCTGGGCGATGAACTCGTCGGTGAGGATGTCCTTCATGTCGCCGGCATAGAAAAGGGTGTTGTCGATGCTGTTCAGCCGAGAGTTCTCCTTTGCGTCCTCGATGGCCTCGGGAACATACTCTATGCCAACGACCTTCCGGGCACGACGGGCCACAAAGTTGGCGATGGTGCCTGTGCCGGTATAGAGGTCGTATATCAAGGGCGGGGATTGCAAATCCCCTTTAACAGATTCAGATAGAGGGGTGAAAGCCAGTTCGCGTACTACACTATAGAGGTGGCAAGCCTGTTCGGTGTTTGTCTGGTAGAATGACTTCGGGCCAACCTTGAAGCGCAGGTCTTCCATCAGTTCGGTGATATGGTCCTGCCCCTTGAACAACTGAATGTCGAGATCGCCGTAAGTGTCGTTGCATTTCTGGTTGTCCACGTACATCAGAGATGTTATCTGCGGGAACGTGTTGGCGAGGTGCTGCAAAAGACCTTGTGCTTCTGTCTCGCCACCAGTCTCGTCGTAATGGAACTGCACAATGACCAGCCACTCTCCTGAGGCCGAGTTGCGGATGATGAGGTCACGCAGCAGCCCCTTTTGCTCTCGCAGGTCGAAGAAGGAGAGACCATGCTCTGTGGCGTAGCGCAATGTTTTGTTGCGAATCTCGTTGTGCAGGTCGTCCATGAGGTGACATTTCTCGATGGGCAGAATCTTGTCGAAGGCTCCCGTAATGTGGAAGCCGATGGCAGGGCGGTCTTTCTCTGAGGAGTGAGGGGTGAGGGGTGAGAGACTTGCAATCTCCTCCTTCGTCAGGTATCGCTTATTGGCACATCCGAAGTCGAGCTTGTTGCGGTATTCGCGTGTTTTTACACTTCCCAGGATGGGTCTCAGCGGCGGCAGTTCCACCTTGCCTATTCGGCGCAGCTGGTCTTCCACCTGCTGCTGCTTCATGCGCAGTTGGGCATCGTAGGGCAGCATCTGCCACTTGCAGCCTCCGCAGACACCAAAGTGCTGGCAGAACGGCTCTGTGCGCACGTCGCTCTTCTTCACAAACCGCACCACCTCACCCTCGGCAAAGGAGTGCTTTTTGCGCCTTAGTTGCACGTCGCACACGTCGCCCGGCACGCACCAGGGCACAAACACTACCATGTCGTTCCAGTGGAACAGGCTTTTGCCCTCGGCAGCAACCGCCTCTATGGTCACGCCCTCGAGCAGTGGCAATGGTTTCTTGTTTCTTCCCATAATTCTTTAATAATTTAATAATTAAATTATTTCTGAATGAGCAGGACGATGACCTGCAGCGCGAAGTCGAAGAACACAATCTTCGCGTTAGCGTTCTGTCCGATGTCGCGGCTGGCACGGTTGGCCAGGTCGTAGAGCGGTATGACGTTGGCCTCGTTGATGAAGCGGGCGAAGTTGCGGGCGAAGTCCTCCTCCTGCTGCGTCATGTAGCAGAGCTCGGGATTCTTGAAGTTGAAAATAAAGCTCTCGCGCACCATTCGCAGGAAGAAGTCGAGCCATCGTTTCTGCTTCTCACGTCCGAAGGCGGCCATGGTGTCGCTCCATTTGCGCAGCTCCTTCACCTTCCGCTGGTAGGCCAGTCGCATGAGGTTGATGAAGAGGTCGAGGAACTGCTCGTTCTCCGTACCCACCTGCAGCTCCTGGAGCGCTTTCAGCCACGAGCCGTTAGCCAGTCGGGCAATGCGTTTGGCCTGGTTCTCATCCACGCCGCGCCGTTCTACGAGAGCCTTGGCGATGGTCTCTGTGGGCAGCAGCTTCACGTCGATGCGCTGCACACGGCTGCGGATAGTCTCCAGCAGGCGGTCGGGCTCCTCACACACCATGAGGAATACCGTCTGTGAGGGCGGCTCCTCGATGAGCTTCAGCAGCTTGTTGGCACAGGCGATGTTCATTCGCTCCGGCAGCCAGATGATGCTCACCTTGTAGCCTCCCTGGCTCGACTTCAGACTGAGCTTGCGCACCAGTTCGTCGCTCTCGCCGGCGGTGATGATGGCCTGCTGGTTCTCCGCACCGATGGCCGTCATCCAGTCGTCCATGGAGAAATAGGGACCCTGCATCATCAGCTCGTGCCACTCGCGGGCGAAGTCGTCGCTCACAGGCTGATGGTCGCTGCCCATCGACGGCAGCTTGATGGTGGGGTAGGTGAAGTGCAGGTCGGGGTGCTCCAGCTTCTTCAGCATAGGGTTTTCTGGATTGCCCAGCAGGTAGCATCCGAAGGCCGTTGCCAGTGCCTTCTTTCCCACGCCGTTGGGTCCGCAGAGCATGATGGCATGGGGCAGACGGCCTTCGCTGACCATCTGCACGAGCCGTTCGCGCACCTCCTCCTGTCCAATGACCTCTTGGAATGTCATGCAAAAAAATATGATTATTGAGCCTTAAAATTGGCGAGTTTCTTCTTCCAGTAGGCCCTCACGTCGTCCCAGCGGTAGTAGGGATACATGGTCGTGGGCACGGGCAGCGAAGCCTCGCGCTCATTGAGCAGGGCCTTGATAAGGATGTCGCCTGTTGCGCCGGATTTGTAATCCCGCGCTTTCTTCGGCTTATAGAATATAAGTTGTATGTTGCAGCCCATGGGGAAGATCTTGTAGTTCTGCCAGTGCAGGTCCAGCTCGTCGAGGTTCTCCACCTGTACGCCGCAGGAGTCCAGTTCCATGAGGCAGGCCAGCGGCAGGACGCACACCTCGTGGCCAAAGCGCATCGTGGCCTGAGTCTTGCCAAGCCGTACGCAGGTGTCGGCAGTCTCGATGATGTTCGTCAGGAGGTTGAACTGCGAGAAGGGCATCACCCCCTTCGTCTGCGGAGCAGCACCGTAGTTCACGTACCAGCCGGCGTTCGATATGCGCCACTGGTCGTAGATTTCGTCCTCGGTGAAGAGGTCGGTCAGTTCGTAGGGAGCGTCGTCGTGGCTCTGCATGTTGATGGCCACCTCAAAGAGATTGCGCATGAAACTCTTCGTCTGGATGCTGTCGCGGGCCCACTGCTGGTCGTTAAAGAGCACGGTGAGCAGCCGCTCGGGATGGCTGTGCCTGTCGGCGAACTGACGGCGTACATCGCCGGAATTGTCGCCTTGCTCCTTGACGATGCCCTGCCAGCCCTGGTTCAGGTAGTACTGCAGGGCGTCGCTCACGTCGTTGTGTATGCGTGCCGTAGGGTTGGCGGCCATCAGCTCCTCGCACTCCGCCACCATCGACAGTATGCAGCGGTTGACGGTCGTGGAGCGGGCGTCGATAGCCACGCCCTTTGTCTTGACGAATATCTCGGGGAAGTGCTGGGCTATGCGGCGGCCAATGCCGTGGTGCTGTCGCTCGCCCACGGTAGTGAGGTCGCCCAGGCGCTTCTCCGTAGTCTTGTTGAAGATTTCCAGCTTTCGCAGCACCTCCTGGCCCTCGCGTGTCAGCTTGCCCTCCTGACGAGCCTTGCGCATGGGGCGGATGACGCGCTGGTAGTCATCCTTGCCGATGAGCCAGCGCGAGCCGTGGCGGCCGTAGTGGGAGAAGTAGAAGGGCACGTAGCCCTTCGGAGCCTTCGTGTAGTTGAACGAGGGCAGCTGACGGTCGTAGTCCAGATAGTTCGACCCTGCCAGCCAGTGGTTCTGGCGAATCTCCTCGCGGGCCGTCTGAGCCGTGGATGTGATGAGCGACAAGTGAAAAGAGACGAGGGCGGCCGCCACCACCGTCATCGTGCGGAATGGTCTTTTCATAGGAATTTCATTTTTTCTTTTTATTCCGAGTGCAAAAGTAGGCATTTTTCTCCATACAGCCAAATGTTTTCACGAAAACCTTTTGTTGCACGTACTATCCCTTCTGTGAGGAAGAGCGCAGTTTCAAAACTTAAACGAATTAGCCCCGTGGAGAAAGAACGGCTTATTCTCGTAGAAAGAACGGCTTATTCTCATAGAAAGAACGGCTTATTCTCATGGAAAGAACGGCTTATTCTCACCTAACGACCTCTTTGGGTTATATCTCTTCTATCGCATAATACTGATAGTCGCGCAGGATACGCCTGAGGAACTGCTCATCGTTAGGCTCGGCACGTTTGATGCCCAGTTTCTGCTGCACCTTCTCTGAGAGCTGGCCCAGTCGGTAGTAGTTTGCCGATTCCTCTGTCTGGAGCAGCGTGCGGCGAATAATCTCAATCTGCTCCAGACTCAGGTCGGCGGCCTGGGCATAGCGTGGCGTGTAGTTCTTCATCAGGTAGTCGTATTCGTCGAGCGACACCTGTATCTTCTTGTAGTTCTGCAACTTCACTACTATCGTGCCGGCGGCCAGGTCGCCCAGGCGCTGGTTGCTCTTGGTCATAATCATGGGTATGAGCCCCATGAAACTGGTCATAGGTCCGTCGACCAGAAACAGCATCCAGCGCATGATGAAGGCTCCCAATGACGGTCGGGAGCCGTCGGCCTTTACCACGCGCATCTTCATCAGCTTCTTGCCCAGCGTCTGTCCCTGGTTCATCACCTCCAGAAAGGGCGTGTAGAACAGCCAGAGCAGCAGGGTGGGTATGACCACCCAAGGTTTGTCAATCTTGAGTTCCGACTCTATCCATATTGCCAATATCAGGTAGGAGTAGACCACTACCCAGTCTATCAGCTGTGCCAGGATGCGGTCGCCCACGCTGGCTACCGCCTGCTCAATGCGGACGTATTGTCCTGTCAGTATGCCTGTGTCTGCCATGTTTTATACATTGATGGTGCAAAGGTACATAAAAATTGTAAATTGTAAATGGTTAATCGTAAAAAATTATTACCTTTGCACCGCTAATTGCAGGACCGGGGATTGCAAATCCCCTTGAACGATTGCAAATCCCCTTGAACGCCTGCATAGGATAGTGAGATAGTGAAGGAAGTAACCTTTATACGCCAGAACATTGAGAAGTGGCGCGGCTACGAAGGGGTGGCAGAGAGCTTAGGCATCTCGACCCCCGACGAGGTGGCCGAGGCTTATATTGACGTGACCAGCGACCTGGCCTTTGCTCAGACGCACTATCCTCGGTCGCGTATCACTATCTACCTGAACAACCTGGCCTCGGCCCTGCACAACGAGATATACCGCAACAAGCGCGAACGGTGGAGCCGCCTGCTGACATTCTGGACGCAGGAGATGCCCCAGACGATGTGGGAGGCTCGCAAGGAGCTGCTCCTGTCGGCGATTATCTTCGTGGTGAGTATGCTTGTCGGTGTGGTGTCGCAGTGGCTCGACCCTGACTTTTCCCGTCTCATCATGGGCAACAACTATGTGGAAATGACGCTCGACAACATTGAGCGGGGCGAGCCGATGGGCGTCTACGGCACGATGTCAGAAGGCACGATGTTCGGCATGATTACCATCAACAACATCTACGTGTCGTTCCTGGTTTTCGTCATGGGGCTGTTCACCAGCTTTGCCACGGGCTTCCAGCTCTTCCGCAACGGCGTGATGTTAGGCGCGTTCCAGACGTTCTTTGCCCAGCACAACCTGCTGTGGGAGTCTTCGCTGACCATCTGGCTCCACGGCACCATCGAGATTTCGAGCATCGTGGTGGCCGGAGCTGCGGGCATCGCCATGGGCAACGGCTGGCTGTTTCCCGGCACCTACAGCCGGCTTCACTCCTTCCAGCGTGGGGCCAAGCGTGGACTGAAAATCGTGGTGGGCACGGTGCCGCTGTTCTGCATGGCGGGATTCATAGAGAGCTTCATCACCCGCCACACCGAGTGGCCCGCCGCCCTGCGGCTCGCCATCATCCTGCTCTCTGCCGCTTTCATCGTCTATTATTTTATTGTATTACCCTATTTAAGACATCATGGAAAGACCAAAGATTGAACTCTACAAGACCCGTACGTTCAGCGAGAAGCTGAATGACACCATCGGCTTCATGCGCGAGAGCTGGCGCACGCAGCTGAAATATTTTATCTATCTCATGCTGCCGTGCAGCATCGTGCTGGCTTTCTTCATGAACCATTTCTGGAACGGCTACATGTCGATGGTGATGTCGATGCAGGACATAGGTAGCCCGATGAGCAACTTGGGGTCGTTTCTGCTCAACATGGGCGTTATGATTCTTGTCTTCATGGCTTCCTACACTTTGTTAGTGGCTTTAGTCTTTGCCCTGGTGCGCCTCTACAGGGCACGTGAGGACCGTCTGAAGAACCTGACGGCCGACGAGCTGAAGCCTGAGCTGATGACCTGTCTGCGGCGGAGCTTCGTGCTGATGCTGGCCACCATAGTCGTCGCGATAGTGGCGTTGCTCGTATTCGGCGGTCTGATAGCTGCAGCAACTGTGTTGAATCGCGCCCTGGGCTTGGTGGCGCTGGTGCTGTTCTATGTTGCCCTGCTTGTCGTGGGATTGCCTATGATGCTGGTAACGCCCATATATATGTTGGAGGACGACATCAGGATCATCCCCGCCTTCCAGAAAGCGTTTCACCTGGGCTTCCCCACCTGGGGTGGCATCTTTGCCGTAATAATTATCCTCGGCATCTTGGCCAGCATCATCCAGACGGTCACCATGGGGCCGTGGTACATACTGTTCATCATCAAAATGATATTCACCATGTCCAGCGAATTGGATGGCTCGTTTACTAACTCCATATTCTTCACCTTTGGCGAGTACGTCACCTGCGTGCTGCAATGCCTGGGTATGCTACTCTCCTCAGTCCTCACCCTGTTGGGGGTGACCATTCAGTATGGCCATGCTGCCGACAAGATAGACGGCGTTGGCGTGGTGGAGAAGATTGAGCAGTTCGACGAGTTTGACAACTTTTAAGGAGTTAGGAGTTTGAAGTTAGGAGTTAGGAGTTCGGATGGATACGCTTCAACTTGACAGTGCCCAGCTGGCCGTGTTTCAGAACGATTCACGGTTCGACTACGACCGGGAGCTTGTCGGTGGTAGCCAGAACCTGTTGGAATGGCTGACGACGGTCATCAGCGAATGGTTAGAGGAGACGTTCAACGTGCTGGTTGACAACGATGTGGTCTACTATTCGCTCATCGGTCTGGGTGCCTTGCTGGTGCTGTTCCTGTCGTGGCTTGTGTGGAAGAAGAACCCCAAGCTCTTCATGCGGAAAGAGGAAGAACCCCTGGACTACGACGTGCAGGAGGACACTATCTACGGCGTGGACTTCGAGGCTGGCATCAGCGAGGCCCTGTCGCAGAAGGATTACCGTCAGGCCGTGCGACTGCTCTACCTGCAGACGCTGAAACAGCTGAGCGACGCTGGCCACATAGACTGGCAACCGTCGAAGACCCCTTCGCAATATGTCCGGGAGTATGGACATAAGGCCTTCGCCGAGTTGTCGCAACATTTCATCCTTGTACGCTACGGCAACTTCGAAGCCACCGAAGCGTTGTTCCAGGAGATGAGGGAGCTGCAGGGGCAGTCCATAGTGAAAAGTTCTGAGGATAACGCTGCGCAGCCAACTATGAACGATATGCACTACAAGAAGGGAGGTGAGCCATGAGCACCCGGTCAAAGTTCATCATCGGCATCATTGTGCTGTTCACCGTGTTCCTCATTGCCGAATACCGCATGCCACGCAAGTTCCAGTGGGTGCCCACGTTCAGTCACAAGGACCCGCAGCCCTTCGGTTGCATGGTGTTCGACAGCGTGCTTGCCGCCTCCATGCCTCATGGCTACACCGTGGAGCGGCGTACACTTTGGCAGATGGAGAAAGACAGCGTCTTCAAAGAACCGAAGGCCGTGATGATAGTGACTAAGGAGGACATCGACGCACAGATAAAGAAGGTGCTTGAACTGGCCAGCAGGGGAAACACGATGCTGGTGGCCACCACCGACCTCTACCGATGGGCAGACACGCTGGGAATAGGCTCCAGCTACAACAAGACTTTCCACCTGTCGGAAATTGCGGGGAAGAACCCGAAGAAA
Organism: Prevotella sp.; assembly: GCA_017645905.1. Lineage (GTDB taxonomy): Bacteria > Bacteroidota > Bacteroidia > Bacteroidales > Bacteroidaceae > Prevotella. Next base: position 18,788 of record JAGCNO010000057.1, read on the forward strand.
GGCCTGCTCCTTTGGAAGAACGACACCCTCAGCCAGTGGCGTGTATATGTTCAGATGATAGAGCGGACGCTGGAAATCCCCGACAGCATTGACTGTGAGGTGCTGGCAAGCTTTTTTGGAAACACAGGCAAGACGAAGAACAAGAATGCTCTCCCTGTCGTTGCTGCCTCCTTCCGCATCGGCGACGGCGAGCTCATCCTTGTTTCGTCACCCCTTCTGCTCACTAACTATATGATGCTGAGCGGCGACGGTCATCTGTTCGTTGCCCGGCTGATGGACCGCCTGAAGCACCTGCCCGTCATACGCACCGAGAGCTATATGAGCCGTACGGCACAGACAGAGCAGACACCCCTCTACGTCCTGCTAAAGGAGCCCCCGCTGCGCTGGGCCGTCTACCTGGCCATGCTCACCATCCTGCTCTTCTGTATCTTTACAGCCCGTCGCCGGCAGCGCGTCATCCCTGTTATACAGCAGCCGCAGAACGGCAACCTGGAGTTTGCACGCCTCATTGGCTCCCTCTACTGGCAGCAGCACGACAATGCCAGCCTGCTGGCCAAGAAGCTGGCCTACACCGCCGAAGAGCTGCGCCGCCAGACAGGTATCGACATCACGGCTATTTCCGATTTACCTGTTTCCGATTTACGCTTTAATACCGGCCGTGACCCTGAGGAGCTGCGTCTGCTGCTTAAAAACATTCACCAGGCCGCAAGTGGCGACTACGCCGTCAGCGACCAGAAGCTTAAAACCTATATCGACGAGCTGGACAACCTGATTACCTCAATGTAAAATCTATCCATATTTCTCATTTACTCCCTATCTCCCCAAAACAATGGAAAACCCAAGAACCGATCTCACCCTCTTCGCTGAGCGCATCGAACAGCTGCGCCAGCAAATAGCCCAAGTTATTGTAGGCCAGCAGGAGAACATCGACCTGCTGCTCACTGCCGTGCTGGCCAATGGTCACGTGCTCCTCGAGGGCGTGCCCGGCGTTGCCAAGACGCTGCTGGCCCGCCTGCTGGCCCGCCTCATCGATGCCCGCTTCAGCCGTGTGCAGTTCACTCCCGACCTCATGCCCAGCGACGTGCTCGGCACCAATGTGTTCAACATGAAAACCTCCGACTTCGACTTCCATGCCGGGCCTGTCTTTGCCGACATCGTGCTTGTCGACGAGGTGAACCGTGCCCCCGCCAAGACGCAGGCCGCCCTCTTCGAGGTGATGGAGGAACGCCAGGTGACCATTGACGGCCAGACACACCCCATGGGCCAGTTCTACACCATCCTGGCTACGCAGAACCCTGTGGAACAGGAGGGCACGTACAAGTTGCCCGAGGCTCAGACCGACCGTTTCATGATGAAAATCATCATGGGCTATCCTACCGTCGAGGAGGAGATTACCATCCTGGAGCGCCATCACCGTTTGAGTGGATTGGCAATCCACGCCGCCCTTGACGACGTGAAGCCCGTCATCACCAAGGACGAGCTGCTCCAGCTGCGCCAGATGCTCTCCGACGTGTTCGTAGACCCAGCCCTGCTGCGCTACATCGCAGCCATCGTCCAGCAGACACGTCAGAGCAAGGCCGTCTTCCTCGGCGCCTCGCCCCGTGCCTCGGTGGCCATGCTGCAGGCCTCGAAAGCCTACGCCCTGCTGCAGGGCCGCGACTTCATCACCCCCGACGACGTGCGCCAGGTGGCTCCCAGCATCCTTCACCACCGCCTCATCCTCACCGCAGAGGCCGAGATGGAGGGCATCACCCCTCAGAAAGCCGCCATCCGACTGATGGAGAAAGTGGAAGTACCTAAGTAGACTATAGATTACTGACCTCAGACTTCAGACTTTAGATTATAGATGTATCTCAATCGCCTATTCTACCTGTTAATGACAGCCGTCATCCTGGTTATTGCACTGGGATTTGCGCTGCCGCCGCTGTTCACCGTCGGCAAGGTGCTGCTGGCCCTGCTCGTGGTGGCCGTAGTGGCCGACGTCGGACTGCTCTACAACTGGTGGCCATTCAGGCACAGCCAAAGCGTAAATCGTAAATCCGATAATAGTAAACCAATTGGGGCTTTTCGCACGATGGCGGAGCGATTCTCCAATGGCGATGAGAACCCGGTGAAGATTCGGGTGGAGAGCAACTACGGCTTCAGGACAGACGTGGAGGTCATCGACGAGATACCTTTCGTGTTCCAGCGCCGCGACGTGTGTTTCAAGGCACGGATAGGCCGCATGGGCGACACCACCATTATATATAAACTGACACCGACGGAACGTGGCGTCTACGGCTTTGGCCATGTGCGTGTGTTCGTCAGCTCGCCGCTACGACTGGTGCAGCGGCGGTTCACATGCTGCGAGCCGCAACAGGTCAAGGTCTACCCCTCGTACCTCATGCTGCGGCAGTACGAGCTGCTGGCCATGAGCAACAACCTCACCGAGATGGGCATCAAGCGCATCCGCCGCATAGGCCATAACACCGACTTCGAGCAGATAAAGGACTACGTGGTGGGCGACGACTACCGCACCATCAACTGGCGGGCCACGGCTCGCCGCTCTCACCTCTCACCGCTCACCCCCCACCTCATGGTAAACGTCTACCAGGAGGAGCGGTCGCAGCGGGTGTTCTGCGTCATCGACAAAGGTCGCATGATGCAGCAGACATTCAGACCACAGACTTCACCCCTCTCCTTCGCGGAGGGGAAGGGCGTGGGGCTGACCCTGCTCGACTATTCCATCAACGCGGCGCTGGTGCTGTCGTTCGTGGCCGTGAACAAGCAGGACAAGGCAGGACTCATCACCTTCAGCACCCAGATGGAAACCTTCGTGCCCGCCTCACGCCAGCCAGGACATCTTCAGACGCTACAGGAGGCACTCTACGCCGAGAAGGCCGTCTTCGGCGAGACCGACTACTCGGCCTTGCTCGCCGGCCTGACGCGCCATGTGAGCCACCGCTCACTGCTGGTGCTCTTCACCTCGTTCACCTCCATGCCTGCCCTGCGCCGGCAATTGCCGTTCCTGCGCCAGCTGGCCATGCGCCACCGTCTGCTCGTGGTCTTTTTCGAGGACGAGGAGCTAAAGCAGTTCACCGCTCACCCCTCACCCCTCACCGCTCACCCCTCACCGCTCACCCCTCACCCCTTCAAGACCACCGAAGCCTATTATCAGCGCATCATCGCCGAGAAGTTCGCATACGAGCAGCGGCTCATCGTGAACACACTGCGACAATATGGCATACAGTCGCTGCTCACCACACCAGCCAACCTCTCCGTGAATGTCATCAACAAGTATCTGGAGATAAAATGACCCCAAACGATGAGTCCCTGTTTTAGGGAGTCATAATCGTTACGCCGGGCTGGGCATGAAGGCATCTTCTGTGTCCCTTCCAAGGGAGTCGCGTTTTACGACTCCCCACCCTGTAGGGGTGTCCATTTCGTCCACCCCTTGTCCCTACACCGCTGTCCTGAGTCTGCGATTTGCCGGGACTGCTGCAACGGTGTATGCTACACCTGCCTGCAGGAAAATGAGGAAAAACCGTCCACTTCCCCCATATTTCTGCATAAAGTCAGAATATATTGAAATTCGACAATTCGACAATTCGACATTTACACC
>JAGCNO010000058.1 GCA_017645905.1 Prevotella sp.
ATGATGTGTATAACCAGCATCCCGAATTCGAGAAAGCCAAAATCATCGAGCGTATCGTAGAGCCTGAGCGTATCATCACGTTCCGGGTACCCTGGCTCGACGACAAGGGTGAGGTACAAGTGAACCTTGGCTACCGAGTACAGTTCAACAGCGCCATCGGCCCATACAAGGGCGGACTGCGTTTCCACTCATCAGTAAACCTGTCTATCCTGAAGTTCCTAGGTTTCGAGCAGACGTTCAAGAACGCGCTCACCACACTGCCGATGGGCGGTGGTAAAGGAGGTTCAGACTTCTCTATCCGCGGTAAGAGCGACAACGAGGTAATGAAGTTCTGCCAGTCGTTTATGACTGAGCTGTACAAGGTCATCGGTCCCGACATGGACGTGCCTGCAGGTGATATCGGCGTGGGAGCCCGTGAAATCGGTTACCTCTTCGGACAGTACAAGCGCCTCACCAGCCAGTTCCATGGAGCCACACTCACGGGCAAGGGCATGGAATGGGGTGGCAGTATCCTGCGCCCTGAGGCTACAGGATTCGGAGCCCTTTATTTCGTACACCATATGCTGGAGACCCACGGACTCGACATCAAGGGAAAGACCATCGCCCTCAGCGGCTTCGGCAATGTGGCCTGGGGTGCTGCCAAGAAGGCTACCGAACTTGGTGCGAAGGTTATCACCATCTCCGGACCCGACGGTTATATCTACGACCCTGCAGGTCTGGATGCAGAGAAGATTGAGTATATGCTGGAGCTGCGTGCCAGCGGCAACGACGTTTGCCAACCCTACGAGGAAGAGTTCGACGGTGCCACATTCTTTGAAGGCAAGAAGCCTTGGGAGCAGAAGGCCGAAATCTATCTGCCCTGTGCCACACAGAACGAACTGAACGGCGAGGATGCCGACATGATTCTGGCTCAGAAGCCTCTGTGCGTGGCCGAGGTTTCGAACATGGGTTGCACTGCTGACGCTGTCAATAAGTTCATTGCTGCCGGACAACTCTTTGCACCTGGTAAGGCCGTGAATGCAGGTGGTGTGGCAACCAGTGGCCTGGAGATGACACAGAACTCCATGCGTATGTCGTGGACAGCAGAAGAGGTGGACATGCGCCTGCACCAGATCATGTCTGGCATCCACGAACAATGCGTGAAGTATGGTAAGGAGCCCAGCGGCTACATCAACTACGTGAAGGGTGCCAACGTTGCCGGCTTCATGAAGGTCGCAAAAGCTATGCTGGCCCAAGGCGTGGTATGAACATTAAAAAATACACACTACTCATCGCTATTGTAGCAAGCCTTACCGCTCTGGCACAAGTCCAAAGCGGTAAGGCATCATATTACGCCAAGAAGTTATCTGGAAGGATGACTGCAAGTGGGGAACGGCTTCATCACGACAGTCTGACCTGCGCCCATCGCACCTATCCCTTCGGTACGCTGCTCAAGGTGACCAATCCTGCCAACGGCAAGCAGGTCATTGTCAGGGTGACCGACCGTGGCCCATACGTGAGGGGAAGAATCATCGACCTGTCTGTACGTGCTGCCCAGGAAATAGGCATCATAGCTCAAGGCATCGCCCCAGTGATCGTGGAACGCTATTACGACACCGTTGTACCTTTCAAACCGGAAGATGCCTTTGACGACTTGCCAGAACTGGAGATGGGTACCAACGAGGGTTCCGACACCACTCCTATATGGATTATCCTCAGGGATCAGTACCGAAAGGAAGCCCAAAAGGCGAACAGCCATAAGGCGAAATAAAAAAGTAAGCGATAGGACCACCCTATCGCTTACTTGTCTGTATGGGGAACTCCTTCGATTGCGAAGGAACTTCCTTGTTTCTGTGCATGACTCCGATTCGTATCACAGCATCACCGTCCTTCAGGCGGTTGTCGGCCTTGATGAGTGCCGTGTAGCGGATACCCTTGCCCGGCATGATACTCTCCACAAGCACATTCTCCGAAATGCGGATATGCTTGTTGCCTGTCACTTCTGACACCGTGGGCTGAACATGGTATATGGGCTGGGTGGAGTTATTGAACACCTCGAACACCATTCTGGCTTCTTCACCACGGCTCAGCACACCATCACGGCTGGCATCAAGAATACGGGCATGACGGATCTCCAAAGGAGCAAAGCGGATATCAAGGGTAGAGGGAGCATTCACGTCCTCTGCATTTGAGAAGTCCTCGCCGAAACCGTACAGACGGTCATCACCGCTATTCGTCTTGTCGAAGCCACTGTCATCATAGGCGCTGTTGTCATAGCCGCTATTAGCCTTGTCTTCATACTGTCGCTGCGAATGGATCCTGCGCTGAGCCCGGGCGTTCATATAATCTTCGTACTTCTGCTCCTGAGCCCTGTCAGCAGCAGCCCCTACGGCAGCTCCTATAGCTGCGCCTCCAGCCATGCCTATCAGCGATCCGACATCACTTCCGCGCCATCCACCGGTAATGCCGCCAATGGCAGAACCGATCATAGAACCGAAACTTCCACCCACATAGGCACCCTGACCCGTGTAAGTTCCGCAACTGCTCATGAGCAGCAGTGAACAGGCTGAGATCATCACCATTTTCTTCATAACCGTAACGTTTAAATTGTTCAACGGTGCAAAGTTAAGCATTCTCTCCAAAAAACAAAAAGGAAATTCCCGAAATTGATGTAGGGGAAACCCTATTTACCATGATTAATACTTTTTTTGTGATATTTTAAAAGATTCGTGCATTTATTCGAAAAAATGTGTATCTTTGTACCCAAATAATCAAAAAAAAGAATAAGACAGTGAAACAGACAAGACTCTGGATGCTCGCCGCCATCTTTACCATTCTATGCGGCGCAAGTGTGATATCATCGTGCGGCAACAACGATGACAACCCTGTGGTAACCCCGGAAAAACCGCAGAAGAACTTTTTCCCCTCCTGGAACAGCTGCGAGGCGCTGACCGTCTTACAGAAATATGTCGAGGACGTGACCAACCCGCAGTCTCCCAACTTTATCAGTGCCGAAGACCGCATTGCCACCTTCGACATGGACGGCACCTTCGTCGGCGAGCTCTATCCCTCCTATTTTGAATACAACATGCTGGAATACCGCGTGCTCGACGATCCCAACTACCGTGACAAGGCCCCTGAGGACGTGCGCGAGACGGCACAGGACATCCGTGACTTCGTCCGCCACGGGAAAGCCCTACCCGACCATTTCGACATGAAGCATGCCTATGCCGCAGCAAAGGCCTACGCCGGAATGACCATCGCTGAGTTTGATGCCTACGTGAAGGCATACGCCGCCCTGCCGGCTAACGGATTCGAGGGGATGACCTACGGCCAGAGCTTCTACAAGCCCATGCTCGAGGTGTTCGACTATCTGAGGGCCAACGGCTTCACCTTCTATGTCGTCTCCGGCTCCGACCGTTTCATCTGCAGGGCTTTGGTCGAGTCCATCGGCATTGAACCCAACAGGGTGATCGGCATGGATGTGAAGCTCATGTCCAGCAGCCAAGGAGAGGTGGCAGGTGTGAACTACACCATGGGCCGTGAGGAAGACATCGTCCGTACCGACGAGCTGATCATCAAGAACCTGAAGACCAACAAGGTCCTTCAGATCACCCAGGAGATTGGCAAGGTGCCCGTGCTGTCGTTCGGTAACAGCGGCGGCGACAGTGCCATGCACAACTTCTGTCTTGGCAACACGAAGTACCGCACCGAAGCCTTCATGCTCATTGCCGACGATGACGCCCGCGATCACGCCAACCGTGACAAGGCCCTCAAGCTGGGCACACAATGGCGCGAGGCCGGCTACCATGTCATCTCCATGCGCGACGACTTCCGTACCATTTACGGCACCGGCGTGAAGAAGGTGGACTTCACCTTCCCCGAAAATTAGCAGCGCCCCCGAAATGTTATGGTCGTAAAATTTATAGCCGTAAAATTATGTCAAATAAGTAGATAAGAGAGGGTTTATTATGATGACAAGAGAAGAGTTGATGAAACTGCCAGAGAAAACAGTGTTATATGGTGGGGGC
>JAGCNO010000059.1 GCA_017645905.1 Prevotella sp.
TCTGCGACATAAAGTCGTCGAAGTCGAACTTATTCTTCCGGATCTTCTTCTCTAATTCGGCAGCCTGCTTCTCGTCGAACTGCATCTGAGCACGTTCTACGAGGCTTACCACGTCGCCCATGCCAAGGATACGGTCGGCCATACGCTCTGGATGGAACACGTCGATGGCCTCCATCTTCTCGCCCGTACCAATAAATTTAATGGGCTTGGTGACAACCGAGCGTATCGAGAGTGCTGCACCGCCACGGGTGTCGCCGTCGAGCTTGGTGAGCACCACACCGTCGTAGTCCAGCTTCTCGTTGAACTCCTTGGCAGTGTTCACGGCGTCCTGTCCAGTCATTGAGTCGACGACGAAGAGCGTCTCGTCAGGTCTGATGGCCCATTTCAGGGCGGCAATCTCGTTCATCATGTCCTCGTCGATGGCCAGACGACCTGCGGTATCGACGATGACCACGTTATAGGACTCCTGCTTAGCCTTGCGGATGGCGTGCTGGGCGATGGACACCACGTCCTTGTTTTCCGGCTCGATGTAGACATCCACGCCGACACTCTCGCCAACTACCTTCAGCTGCTCCATAGCGGCCGGGCGGTAGATGTCGCAGGCCACAAGCAGGGGCTGCTTGTGCTGCTTTGTCTTGAGCATGTTGGCCAGCTTGCCGCTGAACGTCGTCTTACCCGAACCCTGCAGGCCGGCCATGAGGATGATGGCGGGGCGCTGTTCCAGTTTCAGCTCCGTAGCCTTGCCGCCCATGAGGGCCGTCAGCTCGTCGTGCACGATTTTCACCATCAGCTGGCTCGGCTTGATGGCCGTGAGCACGTTCATGCCCAGCGCCTTTTGCTTCACGGTGTCGGTGAACTGCTTCGCCACCTTGTAGTTCACGTCGGCGTCGAGCAGCGCACGGCGAACATCCTTCAGCGTCTCCGCAACGTTGATTTCGGTGATTTTTCCTTCACCTTTCAGTATTTTGAACGACCTTTCCAGCCGTTCAGACAGGTTTTCAAACATTATTATTTTCTGGTTTTCGTAATTTGGCTGCAAAATTACGAATAAAGAGCGAGATAGCCAAACGTTTTGTCTGATTTCTCGCTCCCCGAGGCCAAAACAATTGTTTTTTCAATGAATGACGTAAGGTCTTTATGTGTCAGAGTAGTTCAGAACCAAGTGATAATCGGAGATGACGGTCACTCTGAACGGATTAAACTGAAAAATTCTCGAGAGAATTTTTGGGTTTGAACGGCTTTCTCTAACAGAAAGAACGGTTCTTTCTCCAAAATTCTCTCGAGAATTTTTATAATTCCTTATTGTATGGTCACCGAAAGAGCGTACAGGAAGTGCCTTTTGAACTATTCTGAGCCGGTGCCATGACGGAGGGTTGCTTAGCGGCTCTCGTTGCTCTTTCCTTTGCCATACTGGCGGATGGGCTTCTCAGCAGGTGCTACGGTGGTGCTGTCATTGCCGCGTGTCTGGCGGGCGTAGTAATAGTCATCGTAGTAATAGTCGTACCAGGCGTCGTAGCCCCAGTATCTGTAGTTGCTCCAGTTGGGCGATGAGATGTGCATGAGGTTGAAGTAGACATTGTTCCCGCCGTCGGCGATGTAGCCCGAGAAGCGGTTGTCTGACAGCCGATAGTCGGCGATGACCACCGAGGTGCCCTCCTCCTGGAAGTAGACATAGATGCGACCGTTGTCAACGCTCCATCTGATATGGTTGGCGACATAGTCCCAGGGAGCGCCGCTGTAGTAGTCTACCCAGTAGCCAGTGCCCTTGGCGTAGCGGTAGGGGTCGTTGCTGAAAGTAATCTCCGTGTGGGTGGCGTAGTAGTCGTGTCCGTTGTAGTAGGACGACACTTCCATGTTGCCGCTCCAGGTTCCTTCGAGGCTGTCAGCGATGAGCTGGTCCTCGCATGCGGTGAATGTGAAAGCCATCGTGGCCATCAGCATCAGGGTGTATAGCTTCTTCATAGTTGTAACGTTTTAAAGGATTAATATTATTTTCGATTTACTGATTTTCGATTTTCGATTTGTTTTCTGGTGCAAAGATACGTCTATATAGTTTGTGCTGCAAGGGCAAACCCATAAAGTGACGGGGGAAGAACTATAAAACGGCATAGGGAAATCCCTACGCCGTTGTTTTGGTGGTGAGTGGTGGGAGGTGAGTGGTGAGAGGATAGTAAGAATCTGTCAGAACGAGAGGGTGTAGATGGCCTGTAGCTTGTGGCCGTCGATGGTGGCACCCAGTGTGAGCTTGCACTTGCTGCCGTCGAAGGCTACAGTGGCTTCTCCGTTCTCCAGGGAGTTGCCCATGCCTGGGTCGTTCCATCCGTAGCTGATTGTTCCGGAGGCCTGGCTTGCCCAGTTCCATTTTCCTACGTCGTTTTTGCCGTTCATGTAGCTTATGAGGAAAGTCCCGGCCCTGGAGAATGTGATGCCCGTCACCACGCTGTTCTCCTCAACCTCGTCGTTTATCTCCATACCCCTGTCTTTGGCGTATGCTATGATCGCGTTCAGGTTGCATGTTCCGGGGAAGTCCCTTCCTGCCGTAATGCCCTCGACCTCCAGTGTGAGCCTGGTGTTCTCAATGGTCCATGTGCGGCAGAGGTTATCTGTCATGGTACCCGTTGCCACACCACCTGTAGCTGCTGTGGCGTTGAGCTCTGTTGAGACGCCGTCGGTGGTCTTCACCACTATAGTATAGGTGGAGCCGCTCTTCCCGTTTATGGTGACGGTAGCAAAGCCTGCCAGGTTGTAGCTGTTGTTGCTCTTGGTGTATTTGCCTGTCTTATAGCCGGTTCCGTCTGCAGCACGTGTGGTAGCCACCGGGGTGTAGGTCACTATGTATGTGCCGCCTTCGCCCAGTTCCAGCGCTGAGACGTTTGCCTTCAGTCCGCCTACGCTGATATTGTTGTCGGGAAGACTGAGCTTCACGGCGTCGTCTTTGTATGGCGGAGCTGTTATCGTCTGGGCGGGAGGAGTGTCGTTTGAGTTGCCGTTGTCGTCGTCCTTGCTGCATGAGGCAAGGGTCAGCGTCATGGCGGCCAGGGCCATGAGCAACAGGCTGTTTTTCATTTTCATAGCTGTCGGATTGTTTTGTGTTGTTAGAAAATACGTCCTGTGAGTCTCAGTGTCAGTACCGGACATACGCTGACCTTGGAAAGGGCCTTGATGACGCCTCCGTCCTTGTCGTCGATGTCCTGTCCCTCTACTTTCACATCGTGTCCGCTCTGCTTCTCATACACTCCGGGTTTGCCCCAGAACTGTACGCCGAGATCGCATCCAACGCCTATGCGCTTGCGCGGAACGGAGCGGCCGAAGCCAATGCCCACGTAGGGCTTGAACTTGTTCACCTTGATGGAAGCCTTGGCGAAGCCGTCGGCATCGGGCAGGATGAGGTAGTCGCCGATGACAATACCCTCGTACGCATGGACATTCTCAATCTTGTCGATGTTGGTGGCATCCACTATCTCGTCGCTGCCGTAGAAGGCGCCGACGGTGGCTCTGAACGTCGAGTTGGGGAAGGGGTAGTAGTCGAGCAGCAGCTTGCCGTTGCCCCATTTCACGTGACCCTCAATCTCGCCTTTGTAGGCGTTGCCGTGCTTGGTGTAGTCCACGTCACTCTTGTATTTGTAGCTCACGTTGGGCATGAAAGAGTAGCCTGCCCTTACCTGCAGGTAATCGTTGAGTGGGCTGGCCAGCTCTATGTCAATACCAGTGGTACCTAAGGAGATACCTACGCCAAGATGGTCGAACAATCCGAACTTGTCGACCCTGTCCTGTGCGCTTACACTTTGCAGTCCAAGAATGGACACAAGAATCATTAACGATAATTTTTTCATAATGTGTTGGATTAAATTGTTAATATTATAATATGTGTAAACATCAGTGTTTTATGCCCTCTGCCTCGTGCCCATGCGGGCCTCGACAACGTTGACGACGTAGTCGCCGAGCTTCTCGCACTCGTTGATGAGGTCCATGTAGACGGTGCCCTCGGCGTAGGTGTACTCGTGGTTGTTGATGTCGATGATGTTCTGCGCCTTGAGCTGGTTGCGGAAGTTGTTGATTTCGTTCTCGATGTTGAACGTGCGGTTCACGTCGAAGCTCTCCTTTCGTCCGCCCATGAGGCTGTTCATCTGGGTGAGCGAGTTGTCGGTGAGCGACATCATCTGGTAGATGTGGTCGTACTGCTTCTCGGTGAAGTGATCCTGCTTCTGGGTGTACTTGCGGTTGATGGTGCGGGCCATGTTGAAGCAGGCGTCGCCGATGGACTCCAGTTCTGAAATCTCGCGGAGCATGGCGCGAATCTTGCCCTTCGTCTCGTCAGAGAGGTGGGCGTCGGAGACCTGCTCCAGATACTTGGCAATCTCGAGCTCCATGTTGTCAGATATGCCCTCGTACTTCTCTATTCGGGAGTAAAGCTTGTTGAAGGCCTGGTCGTCCTGCTTCTTTCCCGTGAGCGACGACGATGCGTTGAGCAGTTCCTTCACCATGCCGAACATGCGCTGCATACGTTCGGAGAACGACTGTATCTCCTTCTGCGCCTCGAGGACTGAGAGCTCGGGGGTCTTCATGAAGCCGGCGGTGATGAAGTGCAGGCGGAAGTCCTCCTCCTCGTCGACCTTCTTCGGCTTGATGACCCAGCAGACGAAGCGCTCTATCTGCGGGATGAACCAGATGAGGATGCCGGCGTTGATGACGTTGAACGTGGTGTGGAAGGCGGCCAGTACGAACGACAGCTTGGCAGCGTTGGCCAGGAAGGCATCGGCACCGACAGCCTCTTTCGTCATGTCAACGTCGTAGCCTACCCATCCGCACACCATGTTGATGAACAGCCGGAAGACAAACATTATCCAGATGACGCCGAAGACGTTGAAGAACATGTGGGCCAGGGCGGCTCGGCGGGCCTGCGTGTTGGCCGAGAGGGCAGCGAGGTTAGAGGTCACCGTGGTGCCGATGTTCTCGCCCAGCACCAGCGCGATACCCTGATAGATGGGCAGGGCGCCGCTGCTACACAGAATCATGGTAATGGCCATGACGGCTGCCGACGACTGAACGCAGAACGTCAGCACGCCACCGAGGAGCAGGAACGTCAGCGTGGTCCAGAACGAATGGGGGTCGAACGACTCGAAGAAGCTCAGTACGGCGGGGTTGTGGCCGAGGTCCATCTCGTTGCCCGTCAGGCGCAGCGTGGTAAGACCGAGCAACAGCAAGCCCAGGCCGAAGAGGAAGTCGCCGATGTAGCGGTGCTTCTTCATGTAGATGAGGATGATGCCCAGGAAGAAGCCGACGTAGCTGACGATGCTGATGTCGAACGACATACCGGCTGACATGATCCAGGCCGTCAGCGTGGTACCTATGTTGGCACCCATAATGACACTAATGGCCTGCGCAAGAGTGAGCAGGCCAGCATTGACGAACGACACGGTCATCACGGTGGTGGCGGTTGACGACTGTACGCTGGCGGTGACAAGCGTACCAGTGAGCATACCGGTGAAGCGGTTGGTGGTCATTGCCCCGAGGACATGGCGCAGCTGCGGGCCCGCCATCTTCTGCAGGGCGTCGCTCATAGACTTCATACCAAACATGAGAAGTGCGAGCGAGCCGAGGAGTTTGAAAAGAATAAGCATCTTTATTATTTACGATTTACGGATTTTCGATTAACGCTTTATTTTCGGTGCAAATTTACAAATTATTATGCTTTTATGCAAATAATTATTAAGGTTTTTTGCCAAAAAGGACTTTATTGTGGAAAGAAATAGCCTAATTGAAGTAAATGTAGAGGCCAATCATGACCGCTGCCAAGGCTGCCCAGAGAGTGATGACGAGTGGCGAATAGCGGGCTGGCATCGGGGATTGCAAATCCCCTCCGACAGAGGAGATAGTGGGTAATGCCTCCGTGTGAAGCTTATCTGTCAGCGACACCAGGACCATCATCACGATGAGAGCGACGCAGAGCAGGAACGAGAGCATCATGAAGTGGGGCCAGTGTAGTGAACAGTTTATAGAGAATAGTGAACAGTTAATAGTTTGCGGTCCCCAGAGATAGAGCACGCCGACGGTAAGGCAGAACAGGGTGCCGGCGGTCAGGGCGAGGTTGGCGGCGCGGGTGGTGGTACGTTTCCAGAACACGCCGAGCAGGAACACGGCGGTCATGGGCGGGGCGATGAAGCCAAGCACGCTCTGGAACACGTTGAAGAGGTTCAGGCCTTTGATGCTGTCGATGGCTACGGTGAGCACGATGGCGATGGCAGCTCCGCAGACGGTGACCAGACGGCCAACGTAGTTGATGTGCCGCTGTGAAGGGGGTAACCTCTCACCCCTCACCTCTCCATTCTCTCCCCTTGCATAACGCTTCAGGTAGATGTCCATAGTGAAGACGGTGCTCAGGGCGTTGAGTGCCGACCCGATGGTCGATACCAGACAGGCCGTGAGGACGGCAAATACCAGGCCGACCATGCCGGTGGGGAAAAGGGTGCGCACCATCGTCAGATAGGCCTCATCGGGGTTTGTCATCGTCGGGAAGAGGGCGAAGCAGATGACGCCCGGCAGGATGTAAAGGGGCACGTCGAGGATTTTCAGCCAGCCGGTGAAGTTGGTGCCCAGCTGGCCCTCACGTAGGTCCTTCGCCGCCAGTACGGGCTGCACCATGCTCTGGTCAGTACACCAGAACCAGACACCCATGACGGGGTAGCCCAGCACGATGGGCAGCCAGGGGAAGGCCTCGTCGGTGTTCGGGCGGAAGAGTATCCAGTAGTCGGCGGGAACCTTTGCCACCAAAGCTGATATGCCGCCCACGCGGTCAAGTCCGACGATGGTGAGTGCGGCGGAGACAAAGATGAGCAGCAGCATCTGGTAGACATTGGTGTAGGCTACGGCCTTCAGCCCGCCCAGCATGGTGAAGAAGGCGGAAATGACGAGCAGCACGAGGGCCGACGCCCACATGGGTATCTCGAAGACCTGACGGATGAGGATGCCGCCGGCGAAGAGTGTCAGCGCTAACCACGAGATGATGATGGTGACGATGGTGTACCACGCCAGTATGTTGCGGGTCGACTGTCCGTAGCGCAGACCCATGAACTCTGGCAGGGTGTGAACTTTCGAGCCAAGGTATCGTGGGGCGAAGACGAAGGCCAGCATACCGATGAACACAAAGGCATACCAGGCGTAATTGCCTGAGACGATGCCCGTAGTGAAGCCTGCCGAGGCCGACGCGATGAGCATCGACGGCCCGACGTTGGTGCCCCACATAGAGAAGCCGATGTGGTGCCAGCGCAGGCTGCGGCCGGCAAGGAAAAGTGAACTCTCCTTCTGGCGCTTGCTGCTGGCCCATAGGCCGATGGCAAGAAGAACGACGAAATAGGCGGCAAGGATGGTCCAGTCGAGGGTCTGCATAGGCTTGAAGGTGTTTAGGAACGCAGGCTTTCGAGAGCGAAGATGAGGATGAGCGTCAGCACGGCGCTACCTGCTACGCAGAGCAGCCACTGCTGCCAGTCGTAGAAGCTGAAGGCTTCGAGGGCGAAGAATACGAGGCAGAAGAGCGTTACCATGATGGTGGCCAGCGTGGCGAACTTGCCGAAGCCAAGCGTTGCTGCGGCAGAGCGGACGTGTTCGTCGGCGTCGCGGGGAAGGAACAATTGCAGCAAGTAAGGCTGCAGGGCGGCAATGAAAGTGGTGGAGGCTGCGGCCAGGCCGGGAGTGTTGGAAAACATGTCTATCGACAGTCCCAGCAGGAATCCCCAGACAAGCATGGCCCACTTGGGGTAGTTCAGGGGGAAGATAATGATGAAATAGGTGTAGAGCAGCGGCGTGGCACAGTGGAAGAGCTGGATGCGGTTAAGCACCAGGCCCTGGGCCAGCACCAGGACGACGAAGATGAGGAGGCGTTGTAGTGTGTCTAACAGCATAACGATAGCTATTTCATTTCCAGCGAGTCACGGGCAGCGTTCATAA
>JAGCNO010000006.1 GCA_017645905.1 Prevotella sp.
GCTTCCTGCACCTCCTTGGTGTACTCGATGAAGAAGCGGAAGGTGAAGATGAAAAAGAGGCAGAAACCGAAGTAGAAGCCTGTGCCGACGCGCTGCGGGTATTTCTTGTAGAGCACGATGCAGAGCACGAAATAAATGGCGTAGGCGATGGCTTCGTAGAGCTGTCCGGGATGGCGTGGCAGCTGGTCGACGCGCTCGAAGACGAAGGCCCAGGGCACGTCGGTGACGCGGCCTATGATTTCGGAGTTCATGAGGTTTCCCATCCGGATGAAACAGGCGGTGGTGCCTGTGGCGATGGCGATGTTGTCGAGAACCTGCCACATTGGCATCTTCAGCCGCCGGCAGTAGAGCAGCAGGGCGAGGATGAGGCCCAGCGTGCCGCCGTGCGATGCCAGTCCCTGATAGCCCACGATATGCCACGAGCCGTCTTGGGCAAAGTGTATGGGCAGGAACATCTCGATGAAGCCTCGGCCGGAGGTGAGGAAATAGTCGGGCTGGTAGAAGATGCAATGGCCCAGGCGCGCGCCGATGAGGATGCCGAGGAAGCAGTAGATGAACAGCGGGTCGAACTTCTCCTGCGGCACTTTCTGGTCTTTATACAGCCAGCGCACCACGAAGTAGGCCACGAGAAGGCCGATGAGCCAGCAGAGGGAGTACCAGCGGACACTGAACGAGCCGATTTGGAACGCCGTGAGGTCGGGGTTCCATATAATATATAATAATGTGTTAATCATAATTATTTTAGGTTTTTGAGTTTAGAGTTAAGAGCTGTCGGCTGTGCTGATTAACAAAAAGCGGGATAGAAGCACCTCATTGTGGTTCTCCATCCCGGTTTTTCTTCTTGCGCTGTGAGCGATTACTTTCCGTGGTGCTCGTCAGAAACGGTAAGCTTCTTGCGGCCCTTGGCACGGCGTGAAGCCAGCACGCGGCGGCCGTTCTTCGTGGCCATGCGCTCGCGGAAACCATGCTTGTTCACGCGGCGGCGATTGTGGGGCTGAAATGTTCTTTTCATTGCTGTATTCTTTTGATTTATTTAATTTCGGGCTGCAAAGGTACGCTTTTCTTTTTAATTACGCAAGAAAACTGCGAATAATTTATTAATTTTCACTATTTTATGGCCGTTATGCTCGTTTTTTGTCTCCTTTTTCCATAACTGTTCTTCTGGAAAAAGCCGTTCTTTCTTCTGGAAAAAGCCGTTCTTTCAATTCGAATAAGCCGTTCTTTCGATGGGAATAAGCCGTTCTTTCGATTCGAATAAGCCGTTCTTTCTTTCTGAGCGGAATCAGACAAGCGAGATTCCCTACTTTGGTGCGGAATTGCGCTGCTCGATGAACTGTGTGACGAACCGTGCAGTTTCCTCTATGCCGAGCATGGAGGAGTCGATGCAGAGGTGGTACGCGCTGGCTTGTCCCCAGTGCTTGCCGGTGTAGTAGTTGTAGTAGGCGGCGCGTCGGCTCTCGCCTTTCTCTATGATGTGGCGTGCCTCCTCGGGCGTACACTCGTGCTGTTGTGCCACGCGGTCGATGCGGAAGGGCAGCGGGGCGGTGACGAAGATGTTGACGCAGGTGGGGATATCGCGCAAAACGTAGTCGGCGCAGCGGCCCACGAACACACAGGGACCCTCTTCGGCGGCATGACGTATGGCGTCGCTCTGCAGCTGGAAGAAGCTGTCTTGAGAAAAACCTTGGCGAGAGGTGACGCCCATGGTCGAGGCCAGTCCGCCGGGGATGTGGAGGAACGTGCGGAAGAAGCTCTTGCTCTCGTCGTTCTGCTCTAAGAACCGCTCAGAGAGGCCGCTCTCACGTGCCGCCAGGTTGAGTATCTCGCGGTCGAAGTACCGGGCGTGGAAATGCTCGGCCAGCAGGTGGCCAATGTCGTGACCGCCAGAGCCGAGCTGGCGGCCGATGTTGATGATGAGATGGTTCATGTTCGCGATGATTTATCCACAGTGGAAGTACTTGTTGACCAGCTTCTGAATTTCCTCGTGGAAGTTCTCGATGTTCTTGCGCAGTGAGGCATCGTCGAAGGCACGCAGCTGTGCAATGATGCCGTCAATCATGGCGGGCGAGAAGACGCCGTGCTCTTCGAAGACCTTGCGCTGGCGGTCGAGGCAGTCGGCCGACGCCACGCACGAGTCGGGCAGCTGTGCCAGCGTGTCCAGACGGTCGGCGTTCTCGGCAGCATGGATGTTCACGTTGACGTAGGTCTTCTCGGCCACCTCCAGGGCATCCTCCATTTCGAAGCCGTGACGACAGGCCACGCACAGACCAGCCAACAGCTGGTAGAGGTCGGCCGAGCCGTCGGGCGAGCGCATCTCCACGGTCTGCTTCTCGGAAGTGAGGGGCGAGGGGTGTGTGGTGAGAGAGGTGTCCTGCGGGTTTGCCTTAGCGCACATGTTGGCATCGGCGGCCCATCCAAGCGGTACACGTACGAGCACGGAGCGGTTGCGGTCGCCCCAGCACACATTTGTCGGGGCCTCCTGATGAGGCACGAGACGGAAGTAGGACATGGGGTTCTTGTTGCCGAAGGCGGTGATGGCAGGGGCGAGGTCCATCATGCCGGCTATCATGCGGCGGGCGCTCTCCGAGAGCACTCCCCCGTCGAGCATCTGGTTGCGGCCGTCCTTCACCATGCGCATGTGGATGTGCAGGCCGGAGCCAGCCTTGCCGGTAGTGATTTTCGGAGCGAAGGTGATGTCGTAGCCCAGCTGGTAGCCCAGGTTGCGAATGACCCACTTGGCAATCATCAGCTGGTCGGCGGCCTGCTCCACAGGGACGGGGAGGAACTCTATCTCGTTCTGCTCGTAGTTGCGCCCGTCGAGGGTGAAGTTGCCTACCTCAGAGTGGCCGTACTTTATCTGTCCGCCAGCCTGGGCGATGTACTTCATGCATTGTGTGCGGAAGTCGCCACCCTTGGCATAGGGAGCCGACTCATGGTAGCCGCGCTGGTCTTCGGCAGGATAATAGCCCTCGTCGTCGCTGATGACGTAGTACTCCAGCTCACCCATGGCCTGAAACTCCATGCCGGTTGTCTCGCGAAAGGCCTTGGCGGCCTTGTGGAGGGTGTATTCAGGCGATGACTGCAGCGGCTGGCCGTCTTTGTCGAAGAAGGAGCAGAGCATGGTCAGCGTGGGGAGTTCGGCGAAGGGGTCTACGAAAGCGGTGCGGAAGCGGGGCAGCACGTAGAGGTCGCTGCTGCCGGCCTGGATGAAAGAGAAGAGGCTGGAACCGTCGACGCGCTCGCCCAGGGTGAGGATGGTGTCAAGGTAGGCCATGTCGTTCACCACGAAGTTGAGCGTCTTCAGACGGCCGTCACCGCCGGGATACATGAAGTTCACCATGCGGATGTCGTTCTCTACCATGTAGCGGATAATGTCGGCTTTTGTAAACTCGGCCGAGGGCTTCTGGAGGAACGCTACGATAGGATTAGCATTTAATGAATAGTTATCTGTCATAAATGTATTATATAATAGTTGTATTGAACATACGTCGGTAGGCCTCGGCTTTCTTTTCCAGCGACAGCGGATAGGCGCGAGAGGAGGAAGGCAGGCGGTAGAGCGTAATCTGTTCGCCGTCTTTATTGTAGATGCCGGGGATGGGTACGGAGGTGCCGGTCTTTGGCGTTTCGGCAATGCCGAGTGTGGCGCAGATGGTGGCGGTGGCTTTCTCACCCGTGGTGGCGATGGCTCGCAGGTGAGGTAGCTGGCTTAGCAGGGCGGCGATGTCGGTGGGTTCGATCACCTCGAGGAACTTGTCGGAGGCATTGTCCTTTAGGCGGCGTATGGCCGTGGCGGTGTCATAGAAGGCAATACCCTTCTCCCGGCAGAAGGTTTCGATGTCGTCTTTTCTGAAGCGGCGTGCCGTCTGGTCTACGAAGTGCATAGGGTCGCCGAAGAACACCAGGCCCTCAATTCGCCAATGGTCGTTGGTGAAGTTGGGGTAGTAGAAGTCTATGCACCAGCGTTTCCGTTGTGGCGGGAAACTGCCCAGGAAGAGCACACGGGCATTCTCGGGCAGGAAGGGACGTAGCGGGTGCCACTCCACTTCGTCGGTGCTGCGTGCGATATGCTCTGTGTGCAGGTAGTCCATGACGTCCTAAATGTTGGTGTCAATCTGCCATTCGTAAGTGTCGTACATCACAGTACGCCCACCGTAGCCCTCCTTGTGGGCGATGAGCCCCTCGTTGAGGATGAGGCCGCCTTCCTCATTGCTGGTACCGAAGTCCAGATAGCGGATGTCTTTGAAGTCGCGGTACATCACCTGGTCGTAGATGGCCTCCATGGCGCCGAGCTGCTTGCCTGCATCGTTGGTGCCGCTGTACTGTCCGTGGAGCACGTGACCCATGACGTAGAAGGTAATGCCGCCTACAAGCTCGTCGCCAAGCCAGGCATTGTACTGGATGATTTCGTTGGGGAATCGGCTCTTCAGCAGGAGGATCTCGTCGAGTGTATGCACGGAGTGGGCACCGAACTTCTGCTGCAGGTTGTCGTTCATCAGGGGCCAGAACGCCTCCAAACTGCCGTTGCGCTCCACACAGATACCGGCCTCCTGTGCCTGTTTAAGCCGTCGCCGGTGGTCTTTGCGCCAGCGCAGTCCGGCATCCATGAAGATGACCGTTCCCGACATGCGCTGCTGTAGCCTTGCGCCGCACTTCCAGAACATGGCGTAGAGGTCTTCTTCTGCGGGCAGGCTGTGATAGACCCAGGGGATGGCACGGTAAACCACCTTGCAGATGCCCTGCTTGCTAAGCCAGGCGTTCAGTTCTTCGAAAAGCACGAGCACGTCCGCCGTGCAGACCTCCTTGTCCATTATCAGACCGCCGTAGGTGAGGCCGTGATGCGAGAAAAGTGTGTTGCCCTCGATATTCGCCGGGAGCAGGGCGTAGAGCCTGCTACCCTTGAAGAAGAGCAGCGAGTAGTCGGCAAAGCGTTCGCTGTGGTAATCCATATAGTCGCGTCGGAAGAGGAACGTAGCGTTCTTAGACTTGGCGACGTAGAGGTCCCAGATGCGCTTGTCGGCAGGGGTGTAACGGCGGATTTCAAACATTATTATGATGCTTTACTGCAGATTTGCAGGAACTCGTCGTAATCGTAAATATACTCCTGTTCGTCGAAGAACTCCGAGGCAAGGACGAGACAGACAGCACCAGAGGAGAAGTCCTCCAGCGTGCGCCAAACGTTAGTGCCTACGTAGAGGCCCTGATAGGGGTGGTTCAGATGGAACGTCTGCCGCTCCTTTCCGTCGAAGACTTCCACATCGAAAGAGCCACTCACGGCGATGATAATCTCCTCGCAGGTGCGGTGGGCATGGCCGCCGCGCCGCTCGCCGCCCGGCACGTCATAGGTCCAGTAGACGCGGGCGATGTCGAAGGGGATGTTCTTCATCTGCTCCGCCACGGTGAGGTTGCCGCGTGGGTCAACGATTTTGGGGAGGTCAATCAGTGCATAGTTCATAGTTCATGGATTGTTGCGATGGAATCGCAACTTAAAAGACGGGACGTTAGCGGTTCTTGTACATATTGTCGTAGTACTTCTGGTAGTCGCCGGAGGTGACGTTGTCGAGCCATTCCTGGTTGTCGAGATACCAGCGGACGGTCTTCTCGATGCCCTCCTCGAACTGGAGGGAGGGTTCCCAGCCGAGCTCTTTCTGGAGCTTGGTGCTGTCGATGGCGTAGCGAAGGTCGTGGCCGGCACGGTCGGTGACGAAGGTGATGAGGTCCATATCCTCGCCTTCCTTACGACCCAGGAGACGGTCGACGGTATTGATAAGCACGCGGATGATGTCGATGTTCTTCCACTCGTTGAAGCCGCCGATGTTATAGGTCTCGGCGATGAGTCCCTGGTGGAAGATAAGGTCGATGGCTCGGGCGTGGTCTTCCACATAGAGCCAGTCGCGCACGTTCTCGCCCTTGCCATAGACGGGCAGCGGCTTGCGGTGGCGTATATTATTAATAAAAAGAGGTATAAGCTTCTCCGGGAACTGGAAGGGACCGTAGTTGTTCGAGCAGTTGGTCACGATGACGGGCATGCCGTAGGTGTCGTGGTAGGCCCGGACGAAGTGGTCTGACGAGGCCTTGGCGGCTGAGTAGGGTGAGTGAGGATTGTACTTCGTGGTCTCGAGGAAGAACTTATCGCCGTAGGCCAGGTGATGCTCTGCCGACGAGGCAGTCGTAGTGAACGGCGGTTCGATACCTTCGGGATGCGTCAGCTCCAATGCTCCATACACCTCATCGGTAGAGATGTGGTAGAAACGTTTGCCCTCATAGCGCTCCGACAGCGACTCCCAGTAGAGCTTCGCGGCCTGTAGCAGGCTGAGCGTGCCCATGACGTTGGTCTTGGCGAAGGTAAACGGGTCCTTGATCGAGCGGTCCACGTGGCTCTCGGCAGCCAGGTGGATGATGCCGTCCACCTTCTTCTCCTGCATGAGCTTATAGAACGCATCGAAGTCGCAGATGTCCATCTTCACAAACTCGTAGTTGGGCTTGTCCTCGATGTCCTTCAGGTTGGCCAGGTTGCCGGCGTAGGTCAGCTTGTCAAGGTTGATAATGTGATACTCGGGATACTTGTTCACGAACAGGCGAACCACATGGCTGCCAATGAATCCGGCTCCGCCGGTGATAACGATAGTCCTCATATTATTTTCGATTTACAAATTTTCGATTTACGATTTGTTAGTTTTGCTCTTTCTTCTTCAGTCGGTTCCAAATTCCCAGGACGAACATCACAAGGAAGCACGTGCCGAAAGTAGTGGCGGCATCCTGTGTGGTTTTGTCCATGCCAATGATATAGAATAATAACGTGACAACGGCCGAAACTATTGTGCAAATGGCGATTTCTACGAGGTATTGTTTCATTTTCCGAGTGTGATTACTTCGAGGTCTTTGAAGGTGGCTCCGTCGATGACCAGCCGCATCAGCGTGCGCTCCTTCTGCCAACCCTGCAGTCCGGCGGCACCGGGGTTCAGGTGGAGCAGGTCGAGGGTCTTGTCGTACTTCACTTTGAGGATGTGTGAGTGGCCGGCGATGAAAAGCTTCGGCGGGTTGGCGAAGAGCGTGTGTCGCACGCTGGGGTCATAGTTGCCGGGGTAGCCGCCGATGTGCTTGATGAGTACGTCGATGTCTTCGCACTTGAATCGGTTCAGCTCGCGGTACATCAGTCGCAGGTCGCCGCCGTCGCAGTTGCCGCAGACCGCCCTCAGCGGCCGGAACGCCGCCAGCCGCTCTGCCACCTCCACCGAGCCGATGTCGCCGGCGTGCCAAATCTCGTCGCACGGCTCAAAGTAGTGCAGGTATTTTTCATCCCAGTAGCTGTGCGTGTCGCTGATGATGCCTATTCTCTTCATGCTTGTTGTCTTTGCGGCCACAAAGGTACAAAGAAATTATGAAACAAAAGCAGAATTACGTGCAAAACTTCATTTCTCCATTTAAACCTCTGGAGAAAGAACGGCTTTTTCCCATCGAAAGAACGGCTTATTCCCATCGAAAGAACGGCTTTTTCTTATGGAAAGAACGGCTTTTTCTCCGAGGGGGTATCTGAAACGATATAGAAATACATCAAATAAAGGGGCATAAATCGGCGTAACCGGCTCGTTTCCTTGGTGGAGTGGGGCAGAAGCAGTACCTTTGCTGCCGTTTTCAATAGGGTAACAACAATATGGATAAAAGATTGGATTTCCGGCCGAAGATGTTTTCGGCCCTCCGCAACTACAACAAACAGACGTTCATGGCCGACCTTATGGCCGGCGTCATTGTGGGCATCGTAGCCCTTCCACTGGCCATCGCCTTCGGTATCGCCAGCGGTGTATCGCCCGAAAAGGGCATTATCACGGCCATCGTGGCCGGATTCATCATCTCCGCCCTCGGCGGCAGCAAGGTGCAGATAGGCGGCCCTACGGGAGCCTTTATCGTCATCGTTGCCGGCATCATCGGCCAGTACGGCATGACGGGCCTCACCATTGCCACACTCATGGCCGGCGTGTTCCTCATCCTTTTCGGACTGCTTCGCTTAGGCACCATCATCAAGTACATTCCCTATCCCATCATCGTGGGCTTCACCAGCGGTATCGCCGTCACCATTTTCACTACTCAGGTGAAAGACCTGCTCGGCATGACGATGGCCGATGCCCCCAGCGATTTCATAGAACGGTGGATAGCCTACTTCCAGAACCTCGGAAGCATCGACCCGTGGAGCGCCGCTGTGGGCCTCATTAGCGTGGCCATTATCGCTACGGCTCCGAAGCTGAGCAAGCGTGTGCCTGGCTCTTTGATAGCCATTATAGTGATGACCGTCGTCGCTCTGTTGCTGAAAAACTATGCCGGTGTTACCAGTATCGAGACCATTGGCGACCGTTTCAGCATCTCTTCTCAGCTGCCCGGTGCCGTGGTGCCCGAGCTTACTTGGGAGACCATCAAGGGCCTTGTCGCTCCGGCCTTGACCATCGCCGTGTTGGGAGCTATCGAGAGCCTGCTGTCGGCAACGGTGGCCGACGGTGTCATCGGCGACCATCACAACTCAAACACCGAACTCATCGGCCAGGGTGTGGCTAACCTCGTCACGCCGATCTTCGGAGGTATCCCCGCCACAGGAGCCATTGCCCGTACGATGACCAATATTAATAATGGTGGACGCTCGCCCATTGCCGGTATCGTTCATGCCGTTGTGCTGCTGCTCATCTTCCTCTTCCTCATGCCTTTGGCACAGTATATCCCGATGGCCTGCCTGGCCGGAGTGCTCGTCGTCGTTAGTTATGGCATGAGCGGTTGGCGCTCGTTCCGGGCCCTGATGCGCAATCCGAAGAGCGACATCACCGTGCTGCTGCTCACTTTCTTCCTCACCATCATCTTCGACCTCACCGTTGCCATCGAGGTGGGACTTATCTGTGCCTGTCTGCTCTTCATGCGCCGCATGAGCGAGACTACCGATGTGCGTGCCGTCTACGACGAGATCGACCTCAACGAGGATGCCGATATGCAGGCCGGCAACCTGGAGCACCTCACCATTCCGAAGGGCGTGGAGGTCTACGAAATCAATGGCCCGTACTTCTTCGGTGCCGGTAACCGCTTTGAGGACCTTATGGGTCGCTACGGAAAACGTCCGAAGGTGCGCATCATCCGTATGCGTAAGGTGCCATTCATCGACAGCACCGGCCTCCACAACCTGGAGAACCTCTGCCTGATGAGCCAGAAAGAAGGCATCACCATCGTCCTTTCGGGTGTGAACAAGAAGGTGGAGGATGTCCTTGTCCGCAACGGTTTCAACCAGCTTCTCGGCGAGGAAAACATCTGCAACCACATCGACCTTGCCCTCGAAAGAGCCCGCCAGCTGGTTTAGTTAATCTATCATAATCACTTGGCTGTTCCGTCCTTTCTTTGTAACTTTGCGACTTAAGTCGCGAAGTTACTCCGTCTCGGCATAAAAAAGATTAAAATCTTTTGTTCTACTCTCAACTTTTCGTAACTTTGCCGCCACTATGGAGATGAAAGAATTATTTGAACGGGTGAAGCGTGCCAGCCGCAGCCTGGCCTTGCTCACCGATGAAGAACGTAACCGCGTGCTGCTTGATGTTGCCGAGGCCATCGTGGCTAAGCAGGAAAAGATTCTTGAGGCCAATGCCGACGACCTCTCACGTATGGACAGGGACAACCCTCTCTACGACCGCCTGCAGCTTACGCCGGCCCGTTTAGAGGCTATCGCCCAGGACATGCGCAATGTGGCCACTTTGCCTTCGCCGTTAGGTCATGTGACAAAGCAGAAGACGCTGGCCAACGGTCTGCGGCTCTGTCGCGTGAGCGTGCCCTTCGGCGTGATAGGCATGATTTACGAGGCTCGGCCCAACGTTACTTTCGACGTGTTCTCTCTATGTTTCAAGAGCGGAAACGCCTGTGCGCTGAAAGGCGGGAAGGATGCTGACAGCAGCAACCGGGCTGCTGTGGAGCTTATCCACGATGTGCTGCGCCAGCATGACGTTAATCCCGATGTGGTCACCCTGCTCCCTGCCACCCATGAGGCTACGGGCGCCATGCTCGGGGCCGTAGGCTACATAGACCTGTGCATACCGCGCGGCGGACGGCGACTGATAGACTTTGTTCGCGACAATGCCCGAGTGCCTGTCATTGAGACGGGTGCCGGTGTGGTGAACACTTACTTTGACAAGGATGGCGATCTCGATATGGGCGTTAAAATCGTTTGTAACGCCAAGACGCGTCGCGTTAGTGTCTGCAACGCCCTCGACTGCCTCATTATTCACCGTGACCGCCTGGCCGACCTCCCCGCAATCGCTGAGCCGCTGCTCACCCACAAGATTCCCGTGACACTCTATTGCGACGAGGAATCATACAATGTTTTGGTAACCTCTCACCCCTCACCCCTCACCTCTCACATCCAAAAGGCCACTCCCGACAGCTTCGGCACGGAGTTCATGGACTACAAGATGGCTATTAAGACTGTTGCCTCGCTCGACGAGGCCCTCGACCACATCGACCGCTACGGCTCCGGCCATAGCGAGGCCATCATTACGGCCAATGAGCAGACAGCCCGCCGCTTCCAGCAGCACGTCGATGCCGCCTGTGTCTACTGGAACGCACCTACCAGCTTCACCGACGGAGCACAATTTGGCCTTGGCGCAGAGATTGGTATCTCGACCCAGAAACTTGGTCCCCGCGGTCCCATGGCCCTTGAGGAAATCACCACCTACAAGTGGCTCATAGAGGGCGAAGGACAGACAAGGCCATAAACAATAAACAGTAAACAATAAACAATAAACCATAAACATATAAGGCTCATGAGACCGAGGTCGCATGAGCCTTATAAGTTTTTTCGTTTACCGGAAAGAGTCGGTGAGTAACTTAATTTCTATCTGTGGGGAGATGCGCTCGTAGAGAATGTTGTAGACGGCATCGAGGATGGGCATGTTCACGTGCCAGTGGCGGTTAATTTCCTTCATGCACTTCGTGCCATAATAACCTTCGGCAATCATTTCCATCTCCATCTGGGCACTCTTCACGGAGTAGCCCTTGCCAATCATTGTACCGAAGACGCGGTTACGGGAGAAGTTCGAATAGCCGGTGACAAGAAGGTCGCCCAGATAGACGCTGTCGTAGACGTTACGCTCCAAAGGATACACAGCCTGGAGGAAACGGCTCATCTCCTGTACGGCATTGGCCATGAGGACGGCCTGGAAATTGTCGCCGAACTTCAGGCCAGAGCAGATGCCGGCGGCGATGGCGTAGACATTCTTCAGAACGGAAGAATACTCTATGCCCACGACGTCGGTCGAGGTCTTGGTCTTGATGAACTGGCTGTTGAGGACATCGGCAAACTGCTGCGCCTTCTCCATGTCGGAGCAACCTACGGTGAGGTAGCTCAGGCGCTCCAGTGCCACCTCCTCAGCATGTGAAGGACCGCCCAGACAAGCGAGGTTGTCATAAGGAACATCGAAGGCCTGATGGAAGTATTCAGAGCAGATGAGGTTCTCGTCGGGCACGATACCCTTGATGGCCGTCACGATAAACTTGTCCTTCAGACGGGCCTTCAATTTGCGCAGGTGATTCTTCAGGTAGGGCGAGGGCACGACAAAGACAAGCGTGTCGTAGGCCTCTACGATGCGGCTGAGGTCGCTGTCAAAGTGTATCTCACTAAGGTTGAAGTGCACGCTGGTAAGATACGACGGGTTGTGACCCAGACGACGGAAGTCCTCTATCTGGTCGTCACGGCGCATGTACCAACCGATGTGGTGCGTGTGCTGCACCACAATCTTGGCTATGGCCGTAGCCCATGAGCCGCCTCCGATAATGGCTATTCTACCGCAGTTATCCATGCTTGTACTTCTTCTACGCTGGGTTTTTGGAGGTCAAGCTTGTATTTCTTTACTATATCGCCTATCTTCTGCTGCAGTCCCTGTGCCTTCTCGTCCTTGATGTCGGAGAGCAGGTAGAAGCCGGCCTTGCGGAGCACATACACCCAGTCCTCGGGAACACCGATGGCGGCCCATTCCTGGATAGAGGATTGCGGGGCTTTCTTCTCGGGCTTCATCTGGGGGAAGAAGAGCACCTCCTGGATGTAGGTCTTGCCCGTCATGAGCATGACGAGACGGTCGATGCCGATGCCGATACCCGAGGTAGGCGGCATGCCGTACTGCAAAGCGCGGAGGAAGTCCTGGTCGATGATCATCGCCTCGTCGTCGCCCTTATCAGCTAAGCGCATCTGCTCCTTGAAACGCT
The DNA here is from genome assembly GCA_017645905.1 of Prevotella sp. Lineage (GTDB taxonomy): Bacteria > Bacteroidota > Bacteroidia > Bacteroidales > Bacteroidaceae > Prevotella. The sequence continues at coordinate 12,217 of JAGCNO010000006.1, forward strand.
CCTCCTGGTCGATGGGGTCGTTGAGTTCGGAGTAGGCGTTAGCCAGCTCCTTGCCGTTGACCATCAGTTCAAAGCGCTCGGTAAGGCCGGGCTTTGAGCGGTGCATCTTCGTCAGGGGCGACATCTCGACGGGGTAGTCGGTGATGAAGGTGGGCTGTATGAATGTTCCCTCGCAGAACTCTCCGAAGAGCTCGTCAATGAGTTTTCCCTTGCCCATGGTCTCGTCAACCTCCATACCCTTCGACAGGCAGAAGGCGCGGATTTCCTCCTCCGTCTTGCCGTCGCAGTCGAAGCCGGTCTTTTCCTTGATGGCGTCGAGGATAGGCAGACGACGGTAGGGAGCCTTGAATGAGACTATCTGTCCGTCAATCTCCCTTTCGGGTTTGCCGTTGACGGCGATGCAAACAGTTTCCAGGAGCTTCTCGGTGAACGACATCATCCAGTTGTAATCCTTATACTGCACGTAGAGCTCCATGCAGGTGAACTCCGGGTTATGGTTGCGGTCCATGCCCTCGTTGCGGAAGTTCTTGCCAATCTCGTAGACACCCTCGAAGCCGCCCACGATGAGGCGCTTGAGGTATAGCTCGGTGGCGATACGCATGTACATATCCTGGTCAAGGGCATTGAAGTGTGTGATGAACGGACGGGCCGTTGCGCCGCCTGCAATTATCTGCAGGGTTGGGGTCTCCACCTCAGTGTAACCGGCCTCGTCGAGCACCTTTCTTATTGTGCGGATGACGGTAGCTCGCTGCAGGAACGTATCCTTCACACCCTCGTTGACCACGAGGTCGACATAGCGCTGGCGGTAGCGCAGCTCGGGGTCGTCGAACTTGTCGTAGGCCACGCCGTCCTTGTACTTCACGATGGGCAGGGGTTTTAAGCTCTTCGAGAGTAGGGTGAGCTCCTCGGCGTGCACAGAGATTTCGCCCGTCTGTGTGCGGAACACGAAGCCGCGGACACCTACGAAGTCGCCGATGTCGAGCAGTTTCTTGAATACATTATTATAAAAATCGCCCTCTAAGCTGTCGCGGGTGACATACACCTGTATGCGGCCCTTGGAGTCCTGCAGTTCCATGAAGCTGGCCTTGCCCATGACGCGGCGGCTCATCATTCGGCCTGCTATGCATACTTGGCGTGGAGCCTCGTCATCCTTGAAAGAGGCGATAATCTCGGTGGAAAAAGCATTGGTGGGGTACTCGGCTGCGGGATAGGGGTTAATGCCCTGGCGGCGCAGCTCTTCGAGCGACTGACGACGCAGTATCTCTTGCTCGCTCAGTTCTAGAATATTCATCTTGGTAATTTACGATTTACTTATTTTCGATTTACTATTTAAGATTTTCGGCGCAAAAGTACAAAGAAAAACTCAGACGGCCAAAGGATTACGGAAGAAATTTTAATCCTCGCTCATGTCGGCCACCATCTTGCGGTATTGCGTGAGCACCCTTTCGCGGGAGATATAACCACGGAGATGGCCCTCATGGTCGAGAACGGGTAGCCACTCGGCATGGGTGGCGTCGAAGGTCTTCATCACTTCGGCCATGGGCAGCGAGTCGGCCAGTGTGGCAGGGGGTGCTTGCATAAGCTGGGTGGCGGTGAAATGGTGGTAAAGCTCTATGCGGAACACGATGTTCCGTATCTTCTTGATGTCTATCTCGCCCAGCAGTCCTCCGGCGGCATCGGTCACGGGGATGACACTGTGATGCGACTGGCTGATGCGTCGAACAATCTGTCCCAGGTCGGTGTCGGGAGCCACGGCCAGGAAGTCGCGGTCGATGACCGAGTCGAGCTGCATAAGTGTCAGCACGGCGTGGTCGGTGTGGTGGGTGATGAGCTTGCCCTCCTTGGCCAGCCGCCAACTGTAGATGCTGTGGGGTTCGAAGAGTATGATGGTGAGGTAGCTGGCGGTGGAGACAATCATCAGCGGCAGGAAGAGGCTGTAGCCGCCGGTCAGCTCGGCGATGAGGAAGATGCCGGTCAGCGGGGCGTGCATCACGCCCGACATCACGCCGGCCATGCCCATCAGGGCGAAGTTCTTCTCCGGCACGTAGACGCCCATCTGGTGGATGTTCCACAGATGAGAGAAGAGAAATCCGGCGAAGCAGCCGATGAAGAGCGACGGGGCAAACGTACCGCCGCAGCCGCCGCCACCGTTGGTGGCCGACGTGGCGAACACTTTCGTGACGAGCACTAAGGCCACGTAGGGCACGAGCATCGTGATGTCGCCGGCGAAGAGCGAGTTGTTGAGCAGCGGCTCCCAGTCGGCATTGCCGTTGCCGTTGAGCAGCAGGTTGATGGCTCCGTAGCCTTCACCATAGAGCGAGGGGAAGAGGTAGATGAGCAGGCTCAGCGCCGACCCGCCGAGGGCGAGCCTGACGTAAGGTTTGTCGCGGAAGCGTGCGAAGATGTCCTCGCACCAGCCCATGGCGCGGATGAAGTAGAGGCTCACCAGTCCGCAGAACACACCCAACAGAATGCACGGCGGTATGCGCTCCACTGTCCACTGGTTGTCCAGATGGAAGGAGAAAAGGGCGGTGTCGCCACTAAAGATATAGGTGAAGCAGGTGGCCGTGACGCAGCTAACGAGGATAGGCATAAGCGAGGCCATGGTGAGGTCGATCATCAGCACCTCGAGCGTGAATACCAGTCCGGCGATGGGTGCCTTGAAGATGCCGGCGATGGCGCCTGCGGCTCCGCAGCCCATGAGGAGCATCAGCGTGTGGCTGTCCATGCGGAAGAGTTTGCCCAGGTTCGACCCTATGGCCGAGCCGGTAAGCACGATGGGTGCCTCGGCACCGACGCTACCGCCAAAGCCGATGGTGATGGCCGAAGCCACCACGCTCGACCACGTGTTGTGTGACTTCAGCCGTGAGCGGTTCTGGCTGATGGCATAGAGGATGCGGGTGATGCCGTGGCTGATGTTGTCCTTCACCACGCGGCGCACAAAGACCGACGTGAGGAAGATGCCCACCACGGGGTAGACAAGATAGAGCCAGTTAGACGACGTCGCGTCGAACCTGTGGGTGAGCAGATAGACAATCTGGTTGATGATCCAGTGGAGCACGAAGGCCGCCACGGCAGCAAGCAGACCCACGATGAAGGCGAGGATGAGCACGAACATGCGCTCGCCTATGTGGGTCTTGCGCCAGACGTCGAGTCTGTCGAAAAGGGAGATGCTCATTGGCTATTCCTTCAGCAGGTTGTCGAAGAAGGTGTCGAGGTCCTTGTCCAGGCCGGCCATCAGCTCGGTGTCGATGATGACGGTGTCTTCGTCGTCGACCACGAACAGCTCGGCCTTCGAGTTGTTGTCGTCGTCTTCAAGGACGAAGGCGTAGGGCTTCAGCACAGAGAGGTTCTCCAAGAGTTTCTTCTGCTTGTTGATGCACTTGCGCAGCGTGGCGGCGACATGGTCGTAGAAGTTGTCGTCCTTGTTGTCAATCCACTGCTCTACGACGCAGCGTGTGAGCTCCTTGTCGTCATCGTCGAAGGCCATCAGCTCGCCCGTCTCCTGGGTTACGCGGATGTGGATGTCGGTGAGCATCGATGCATCTTTGTCTTCGGGAAACTTCTCGGCCACCTTGCGCAGTGCGCGCTCAATCTGCTGTAGTGTCTGTTCGGTTGCTTTCATAAATATTAGGTTATTACTCTTAATTCTTAATTACCATTAGGAACCCTCCCATGGGCAGACAGCTGACGGTGAGGGGTGCGGGGTGAGTGGTGAGGGGTGAGTGGCTGATAGCGATGTCGCTGGCTTCTTTGCCGTCGGTGAAGGATGTCATGGTGTGGCTCTTCTTGCCGAGGAAGCTGGTGTCCACGGTCATGTCGCACGTCTCATTGGTTCCGTTTAGTCCGGCCACATACCAGGTGCTGCCGCTGCGGCGGGCCACGACGAACGATTTGCCGGGATAGCCACTGACGAAGCGGGTCTCGTCCCACACCACGGGCACCTGCTTCATGTGCTCGCGGGCCTCTTCGGGCAGCTGTCGGAAACCTTCAGGACGGTCGGCCCAGTGCTGCAATCCACTCTCGAAGGCCACGCTGAGTGCCAGCTCGTGGGTATAGGTGGTGCGGTGAGGATGCTGCGAGTTGGTGAAAGCCACGGGCGTATAGTCCATCGGTCCCACGACGTTGCGGGTGTAGGGCAGGAGACAGTTGATGCGTGCTCCGTTATCGGTCATATAAGGCGCATTGTTATACTGCTCGGCACCAAAGACGGCCTCCTGCGACATGAGGTGGGGATAAGTGTGACTCCAGCCACGGGGCACGGTGCAGCCGTGGAAGTTGACCATCATGTTGAACTTCGCGGCGTCTTCAAGGATGTCGAGGTAGTAGTTCACGATGTTCTGCTTGTCGCTCTCGAAGAAGTCGACCTTTACGCCGACGATGCCAAGTCCCTTCAGCCAGGTGAACTCTGCCACGCGGTTCTCGTGAGTGAGCATACGGTCAAGCGGCGTGGCACGGACCCAGGTGTGGTCGCCTCCGGAATTATACCATATCCAGGGCTTCACGCCTTTGGAGAGGGCGTAGGCCACGGCATCCTCCAGCTTGCCGCCGTTGGTCATGGCGTCCCACTCCCAGTCGAAGAGTACGTATTCCCAACCCATCTCTGCGGCCAGGTCGACGTAGGCGCAGCAGGTCTTGAAGTCCCTCGTACCGTGGTTGTAGGCCCAATAGACCCAAGCGGCGCGTCCGGGCTTTACCCAGGTGTCCGGGGATTGCAAATCCCCTTGAACAGTTGGGGTGGAGGGGTCGCTCACGTCGTCGACGAGTGTCGACTCTACGATTTCCTTCAGTCCACCGGCGATGACTACACGCCAAGGCGATGCCCAGCTACCTGTCCATGAAGGGGTGACGCTGCCCTGCTCGCGGCCTTCCCAGGCGAAGGGGAAGCTCACCTTGTACTGGTTGGCATTGTCCGAGTTGTCGAGGTGGGTGGTGCAGTACATGCGGGTGGCGTTGGCCTCGGTGATGAGCATAAACGTGCCGTCAGGGTTCTCAAAGAGGGCAGGGTAGCCCCATGCGCCCGTCTGTCCGGCTTCGGCCTGATAGGGGAAGTCGCCCTCGTAGCTGGTGACGTACTTCTGCAGCCAGCGGTGGCTCCCTTGTGGTATGGTGTAGGTGGTCAGCTCGTTGGTGAACGTCCGTTCTGTCGGGGATTGCAAATCCCCGGTAACAGACGGGACGGCGGCAGCCAGCAGGTAGCGGAAGGCCATGCCGTCGTTCATCAGGCGCAGCTCCACGTCCATCTGCTCGCCCTTGGCGTTCTGAAGGGTCACTGTGGACTGGCGGCAGGGCTTTTTCACTACGCGCTGCTTGCCGTGAATGTTGGTGTACTGCGTGGTGAGCTTTTTAGCCTTTGTCTGTCCCGCCACGGTGAGTGCTCCGCTGAAGTCCTCGGTGTTCGTGCTGAGTCCTATCTGTACGCGAGTCAGCTCTTGACCCATTTTATTTTCCATCACGAGAAACGTCTTGTCCGACGTCTGCTCTACTCGTGCCGACAGCTGTCCGTCAGGGCTTGTTATACGTTTCGTAGCCCCCATCGACATCAGCGGCAGGAGAATAAACAACAGGAATGACAGTCTTTTCATTTATGGCGTGTTTATCTGGTTTATATACCCGTTTGAAGGACGGAATTAGACAAGCGAGATTCCCTACTGAGAAAAAGCCGTTCTTTCGACTCGAAAAAGCCGTTCTTTCGATTTGAATAAGCCGTTCTTTCGATGGGAAAAAGCCGTTCTTTCTCCAGGCCTGCATTTTCCGTTTGTCGGATAATCGGCGACAAAGTTAAATAAAAAAGCCGAAAGCGCAAAACTTTCGGCTGTTTTTTTGAGATTAGAAAGTGATTCGCAGTCCAAGGGGTAGATTGAAATCAAGGGGATGCTCCGTCCTCCATGTCTTCACGTTGTCCTTGCTGCCGTTGAAGTGATAGTGCAGTCCCGGCTCTGCGAAGACACCCACGTGGGGTGTCAGGTCGTATTGCAGGCCGAGCCCTAAGCCCGTTGACCATTGTACTGTCGGGTGGAGACGTTCTGTGGCAGGCTCGTATGACTGGCTGTCGATGATATATACGCTCTCGAGGGTGGAGCGCAGGGGCAGGCTGACAGCGGTTGAAAGCGAGAGGTAGGTGCTGAAGCGGCGGCCCAGCGGACAGTGCCACGAGAGGCTGACGGGCAGGCCGACGTACTGCACCACCTGGTGCTGCGACAGCGTGACGTAGGTGTTGCCCGACAGTATGTCGCTGGTCATTCGCTGGTAGTTCAATCCAGCACCCAACATCCAATGCCCGTCACCCAACCTGCGGTTCAGCATGAGGGCGACGGTGAGCGGACGGTGGTGATGGGCCACGGAGTCGTAAACCACAGGGTTCGTCTCGGCGTCGGCGTAAGGCAGCCGCATGTCCCGGCTATTGCCCATCCCGCTATAGGTCACGGCGAGCAGCCAGCCGTTGCCGTCGCTCCTCCTCATAGGGATATGTTTTTGAAGTTGTCTGCCGCTGCCGTTCCTCCTCGTAGGAACATATTCTTGTATTTGTCCGCAGGTGTCAGCAGGAACACTTGTCGATTGGCGCTCACCTTCAGACGATTGCTGCTCACCCTCGGTCGATTGCTGTTTACCCTCGGACAATTGGCGCTCACCATCGTCATGTGTCTGTCTGCAAATGTCGGTTGGTGGCGGACATACACAAGAATCTGTTCCTGCAAGTGTTGGTTTATTGCTGCTGCTGTTACTGTGGCCCTCTGCGATAGTAGCCGTCATTTCCCCTTTTCTTCCTACAGAGCCGTGCCAATACCAGACACCCACCGGCAGCGCCACGGCCAGCAGCAACAGCGCCATTGGGCGCAGCCATCGGCGCAGCAGGGCCTTGGCATGGAAGAGCTGTGAGGCCGAGCTGTGGGGGTCGATGTGCAGCAGGGCAGCAATCTCCTGGTGCGTCATGTCTTCCAGCACGAAGAGCCGGAACACACGGCGGTAGCCCTCGGGCAGGGCATCGACAGCGGCGAGAATCTCCTGCATGCCGAGCGACGCTTCCGCAGGGTTTCCCACGGCGAGGGACTGCTGGGCCGTAGCGACACTGGCCGACAAGGGCTCCTGGCGACGCTGTCTCTGTCGGCGCAGGTAGAGCAACGACACGCGGCGCGTCAGCATCGTCATCCACGCCTCAGCACGGGCGGTGTCCTTCAGCTGGCCTATCTGAAGGAAGATGAGCAGGAAGGCATCGTGCAGCAGGTCGTCGGCCACGTCCTCATTGTGTACATAGCCCAGGCAGACGGTGCGCAGCGGCTGGCGCATGGCGGTGTAGAGCAGGGCGAAGGCCTCACGGTCGCCCTGCTGACAACGTTCTGCTATTTGCTGCAACTGTTTCTTGCCCACTTTCCTGTGTTTATTTCACAACGACCTTGCGGCCGCCGGTGATGTAAATCCCTTTGTGTAATCGGCAATTGACAGTTGATGATTGACGATTTACAATTCTGCGCCCCTGCAGGTCGCTGACGCCATTATTTCCCCATCGTGAATCGGTAAACTGAAGATTGTCATGCTGCACGTCGTCAATTGCCGTGGCGTCGCCGGGCTTCCCCTTGTCTCCCCAGACGTACCTGGAGATGTCCAGATGGCTGTGGCTCTTTCCGTCGGCGGCATACAGACAGGCACGAAACGGGGCAATCACGTCGTCGGCATCGCCTTGGCGGAAAGTGTAGTCGGCAGGTGAGTAGACGTAATATTCAGGCGAGAGGCGCAGTCCTACGGTGGTTCCCACGAAGTCGATGCTCCCACCACGCACGATGGCATTGCCCGTAATGGGCACGCTGGTGTTCTCGCCTGTGAACAGCAGCCTGGAGCCGACATAGACCCCAAGGATATAGGGTTTGTAGGCTTCCATCTGCGACAGCGAGCTCAGTTCTGCTACGTTGAGCGTGTCTGCCTCGTAGCCATAGTAGCGTAGCACCTTCAGCATGTTGGCATGGAGCGCCTCTGTCTGGCCGTTCACATCGTAGAGGTTGATGTGGGTGGGCCGGAAGGGCAGGACGATGGTCTCTGAATATCCTCGTCCGCGAGCCTCATCGATGGGATTGTCGTAGGAGGGCGTCATCAGGTAGCTGACGAGCTGTGCACGGAAGGCCAGCGGACAGTAGTAGTCATGGCCCTCGGTCAGGCTGATGGTCTCGGCCTGTAGTCCGCGCACCAGGTTGAGGCTCTCGTCCAGACCCTGCGGAACGTCGCCTGACGGGTCGAGATAATAGAGGCAGTTGGGGTTGGCCTGAGAGACATCGATGGGCTGTGATGGCCAATCGCCTTCAGCAGAAGAAAGGCTGCGCAGGTCCACGGCGACGGCGTCGGCGGGCACCACCCGATGGCCTTCGCCTGACAGGGGCAGCGGGAGCACCTGACCCTTGGCCGTCCAGTAAGTGTTGGTGCCGGTGTGGGTGGTAAAGCAGAGTGAGTCGATGGCCTCCAGACCGTAGGGCATGCCATATCCAGCCTTCAGCGCATAGCGGGCACCGTCGCGGAACACGGCATCGTAGGCGAAGGTCGTCTCCACGCTGCCGTAGGGTTGCAGCATGTTGGCGGCATGCTTGGTGAACAGCCGCTCGCCGCTGTCGCTGTCCTCCACCCAGACCACGATGCCGTCGTCAGCGCCCTTGCCGCCACGGGCACCATAGTAGAGTCCGTCGTGATTCACCACACGTGCCAAGCCCTTGATGCGGCTGCCGTAGAGCACCGCCTCGTCGCTCAGCATTTCGAGCGAGAACGACGCCTTCATGTCGAGCTTGCGCAGGGGCTGGATAGTGACATCGCAGGTAGCAGCAGATTTCTGACCGTCGGCATCGGTGGCCAGGCGCAGCTGCAGCTTGCCCTCGGGAAGGACGGTGTGTAGAATCAGCTGGCGTGAACTGCGACTCTTGATAGTGATGAGGGTGTCCAGACAAGGAGTGAGGCTGTCATCGGCCTTGTTGACGGCCATCAGCCAGAGACGGCCTTCGAAATCCTCAGCCGCGTTGTTGCGCAGGCTGACGTCTACTTGATGTGTAAGCTGTGCCAGCCGAGGGCCGTATACCACCATGGAGTCTGTCCTGAGCGCACTGGCGTCACCCGAGGCAGCGCTTGCTGTCATCGTGAACAGCAGGGCGAAGAGGGAAAGAGTCAGTTTATTCATACTATTCAAGTTTATGTAGTTGTAATTACCACAGATTTTGAGCCGTCCTAACCTTGAGGCCTCTTTTTACCTCTTTCGACCTTGCAGGTCGTAGACTTGAGAGGTGGCAGTTGAGAAGGGCTCAGCAGGGGGTGCTTCGATGCCATTGTCTATCCCCTCTCTGCCGAACGACCACTGTCTGGCTATTGCGGCAGGATAGGCGGTGAGGCTGGGTGTCTCAGGTCGTCGGTCGTGCTGGCGGGCATAGTAGTAGGCCTCCTGCATGGTGACGCAGCCGTCGCCGTCGGTATCAGAGTGGACGGGCAGCCCCTGCTCGTCGTGCTGTGCGACGGCGCAGGTCCAGTGGTAGACGAACTCATCGTAGGGACGGTCCTTGCACGACCAAGACAGCTGGCTGGCGGCACAGGCGGCGGTGATGATGTGCCCCTGTAGGGAATTTAGCTTGTCTAATTCCTCGACAAATGCTCCGGCATAGCACTGCCCCAGCAGGATGTTCATCGTGGCAGGGCGGCACTGGCCCATCAACTCAGCCAGCTGGCCGGGGTTCATGGTCTCGCCGTCCCACAGCCAAAGGTGGACGCAGCCGTCGGCATCGCGCTCGCCGTGGTCGGTGATGAAGACAAAGAGATGGTCGCAGGACGTTAGTGAGATTGACAGCTTGTTGAAGGTGTCGTCGAGGTTCTGTCGGGTGGCAGCAAACATAAGGTCGGGCTCGCCGTCGCCGTCAAGGTCGGTGGGCGACGAGGCAAAGCCCTTGGCACCATCGCGCAGCATGTCGTTGGCAGGATTGTCGCCGTCGGCCATCAGCAGCGTTATATGCTCCTTGGGAAGGTGGTAGTCCTGCCGCAACGTGCGGTAGAGGAAGGCGCAGTCGTTCCAGTAGCGTTCGTGGTTGTACATCTTGTTGCGCCCGCCGCTAATGATGACGGCGTAGGTCTCGCCTGCACACCCAAGCGTCCAGCCGAGAAGAGCCAATAAGAGAAGATGTCGCATGGTATTCACAGTGTAAAGGTACAAAGAATGGCCAAAAGACTGCATGGGTACCCTACTTTTTATCACAATTTAACAGACAGGGTTAAAGATTGTTTGCCCGAGCAGTATTCTGGCCGTGAAAAGCATCATAAGCAATATGCAGACAGAACAGAAAGTTGTCGATGTCGCCGTGCTCATCATCTTCTCCACCCGCACGGAAATGCTCCGCAGCACCTTCGAGGCCGTCAGGAAGGCGCGGCCCGCTCATCTCTTATTATATCAGACCGGTCCTCACGCCTCTGCCTACGATGCCGTTCGGCGGGCCTTCTCCCTCTACGACAAATGTATTGTCCTCGAGGAGGACAGCCTGCCCTCGCCCTCGTTCATCCCCTTCTGCAAGGAACTGCTCGACCGTTACGAAAACGACTTGCGCGTCGGCATGATAGCGGGCTTCAATCCCGAGGGGCGGACAGAATCGCCCTATGAATATCTGTTCACCAGGATGATTCCCCGCTATGGCTGGGCTTCGTGGCGGCGCGTGATAGACGGCTGGGACAGCACCTACTCCGTGGTTGACGACGAATATAACATGCACCAACTGGAGGCCTTGAGCCGGCGTGTGAAGGGATGGGAGAAGATGCCGGACCTGATGCGCCGCCACAAACGCCAGGGCCAGCCTGTCTGCGAGACGGTGATGTGGTCGTACCTCGCGCTCCAATCCTGCCTCACCATCGTACCCACACGCAACATGCTTCAGGACAGGGGAACGCCCGTCTACGACGTGATTTTTCCCCTACGCCATCCCCTGTCTCCATGACCCTTCAGAGAATAAGCCGTTCTTTCCATTCGAAAAAGCCGTTCTTTCGATTTGAATAAGCCGTTCTTTCGATGGGAAAAAGCCGTTCTTTCGATTTGAATAAACCGTTCTTGCTCCATTTCATTACGCAAGCGTCTCCTTCGTCGCCGAGCGCTTTCGATTTGAATAATGACCTTTTTGGTTTTATTCCTTATTGTATGTACAAAAGAGGGTGTGCCAATTATGACACGCCCTCTTTAACTATTTCTGGTTGGAATGGCCTTATTTTACGATGACCTTCCGGCCGTTGAGGATATAGATTCCCCTTGATAATTTATGATTTACTGATTTTCGATTTTCGATTTGTCGTCCTTGTAGGTCGTAGGTTTTGAGGTCTGAGGTTTTGGTGGTTTGAGTTTTGAAGTCGCTGACGGCGTTAGTGGTGTAATCGCCGAGGTATTCGATGGTGAAGTGGTCGAACTTGCAGTCGTTGCTCGTGTAGTTCTTCAGCTCTACGCCGAGTGTGAGGTTGCCGTCGGTGATGTCGGTCTCTACGCTGGCGGTGTTGTCTGTGAGCTGGGTCATGTCGGCCTTCTGGTCGTTGGCGAAGAGGGATGCTCCCTGATGGATGACGCTGCTGCTGGTGCGTACGCTGATGCGGTATTTGCCGTTTGGCAGTCCTGTGACTTGCTGGCTGATGGAGCGGTCTGTGAGGTTGCCTGAGCCCTGCCACTTGTTGAAGTAGCTGGCGCCGACCTTGGCGGGAAGATAGTTGGCGTACTCACACTCGAAGGCATCGTCGCGCGAGAGCGTCCAGCCCACGGGCTGCTTGGCGTGGAAGTTGTTGTAGCGGGTGCCGTCGGCGTTGGTGATGACGTAGGAGATATCGACGGGGTTTTCTTCGCTGGCCTTCTCGAGGTTCTCTACGGCAGCGGCGTAGTTGCCTCGGAGGATGGCGTAGATGTCGTAGCGGCCTATGTTGTCGGTAGTGGCATCGGCGGTAATCTCGTCGGTACCGTCGTAGCGTCCCAGCGTTCCGCCCTTGTTGTTGGTCAGGGTCCAGTAACCCGACGGAGATACGTCGGGCACGGTGGCGTAGGCGGCGCTGACATAGGCACGGTCTGTCCAGCCTTCGCCGTTGTTCTGGGTGCGGTAGTTCCAGTTGTTGGGGCTGTCGTTAGACTGCAGGCAGATGTCGGGGCTGCCGGCACAGGTGATGACGATCCACTTGGCGGCATTGCCCTTGGCGCCGGAGTAGTTGCTGGTGTTAAAGGCGTCGAAGGTCCACAGGGCGTCCTTGTTGCCCTCGGGATAGACATCGGCCTCATACCACATGGTTTTGTAGGCGGTACCCTGCTTATTGCCGGTGCCGAGGACGAGGCCGTTGTCCGTTCCGTGGTCGTAGATGGCGAAGAAGTACTGGCTAACATCTTCGGGCATGGCATCGATGAGCTGCCAGCCGTTGGCTTCGGGATGGCGCTCGCCGACCTCCTTCGGGGTATAGAGGGCCACTCGTTCGGCACGGAACTCCTGGGTGGCAGAGCCGTTAAGCAGGTTAGCCTGGAAGCCGATGTAGACCTCGGTCTCCTCGTCGAGCTGGAAGTAGAGGCCCAGAAGTTTCATGTCGCCAGTACAGCTGCTGATGGGATAGTAGGCAATGGCCTCGCTGGGGATGTCGGCGGTCTCGCTGAGCTGTGTGCTGACGAACATATAGGCCTGCTGGTTTATATTGTAGGTTGTGTTGTAGGCTGCTCCGAAGTAGTACTTGCCGGCGGGCATCGTCACCTTGCGGTAGATGCGGGCGTTAGTGAGGCTTCCGTTGGTGTTTTGGCCTGCATCGTTCCACACGCCGAGCATCAGTGCCTCGTTGCCGCTGTACTTGTCCAGTCCATGCTTGGTGCCGTCGCCGCCGTTGGGGATGTTGAAGTTCTCCACCGTCCAGTAGGCAGGAACACCGAAGCGGCTGCTGCCACCGGCTGAGCGGGTGAAATTGCTGGCCTCAATAAGATACTGTGTGGTGAGGTTCTCGTCGATGACGCCGTTGAAGGCGCCACCCTTGTTCACGCCGTCGGCCTCAAAAGATTTATAGGCCTCGGCAAGCTTCTGACGGGCAGCGGTGACCTCCTCGTCGGTGGCGGTGGCGGGCACGGCCTTAGCCTTTTCGATGGCGGCGCGCAGCTGGTCGAGCTTGCTGCTGTTAATCTTGCCGGTGTTGTAAGGATGGGTCATGGTGGCGAGGATGTCGGCGGTCTCTTCCATCTCGGTAATCATGTCCTGAAGCAGTTCGTAGGCGCTGCGGGTCTCGGCCATGAAGGTTATCTTAAACACGGGAGCGATGGCGTTGGGCTTTGTCGAGGGGACGGTGACGCACAGACCCTGGAGGTCCTGTTCGAAGTCGATGTCGCCGTCGTAACCGAGCAGCTCGACCTTCTCCACGTCGCCGCTATAGGAATCCTCGGCCATGCCGAAAGCCTTGAAGGTGAACTCGCCGGCTGCCGGCCATGCCATGATGGTTGCGTAGACCGCGTCGTCCTTTGTGACATAGCGCACGTCCTGTGCCGAGTAGGCCTGTCCCTCGTTGAAGCCCTGAGCGTTCATGGGGTTGGCAGCCTCGGCCAGCGGACCTTCGCCGAAAGTCTTCCACACCCTTGTTCCGTAAATACTTTCGCTGTTAATATCGAGCCAGGCCTTGATGTCGGCCAGCACCTGGCGCTCACGATTGTCAATGGTACCGTTGCCCTTCACGGGGATGGAGACCAGCAGGTTTCCGTTCTTCGACACCACGTCGATGAGCATGCGGATGACGGTAGCGCCGCTCTTATAACCATTATTATTATAGACGTTCTGGTCGTAGTGCCACTGGCCGATGCAGGTGCAGGTCTGCCAGTAGTTCTCCTGCGGACGGTCGGGGATGCCGCGCTCCACGTCCCACAGCATGTAACCCTTCTGCTGGTCGTTGAGCTGCTTGCCCGTGACCACCACCTGCTGTTGGCCGCCGTGATTGGCAGCACTGTGGTTGTAATAGTGCTGCAGGATGTTCTTTCCGATATTGTCGTCGCAGCCATAGAACGGCATGGCGGTGTCGTCAAAATAAATCATGTCGGGGTCATAGTCGTTGATGAGTTCCAGCACACGATTCTGGAACTTCTGCTTGTAGGCCGTCGAGGGCAGGCTGGCGCCGTTGCCCCAGTCCCACTGACTGTGGATGGTGCCGCTGCTCTCCCAGCCCGTCGAATGGGTGTGGTTCTGAGCATACAGCTCCTGCGGATCCATTCCTTCCCACCACTTGCCGGTACCGTCTTCTTTTGTCAGGTTGCCATCAAACTTCTGCGAGGGCTCCAGCCATGTCCAGGCATGCGAGGCGTGGATGGAGACACCAAGGGGCAGCCCCTCCTTCTTGCAAGCCTCGGCCCAGCCACCGATGAGGTCCTTCTTCGGTCCTACGTTCACGGAGTTCCACTCCTGATAGGGCGAGTTCCAGTTGTCGAAGTTGTCGTGGTGGTTGCCCAGGGCCATGAAGTAGCGGGCACCCACGCTCTTGTAGAGGCTCACCAGTTCCTCGGGATTCCACTTGTCGGCCTTCCAGGCGTTGCAGAGGTCTTTCAGTCCGAAGGTGCTGGGATTGCCGAAATGGCTCACGTGATAGTTGTACTGTCCGCTGCCCTCATAATACATGAAGCGGGCGTACCAGTCACCGTCTTCGGCCTGGCACTGCGGGCCCCAGTGTGCCCAGATGCCGAACTTTGCGTCCTTGAACCACTCGGGGCACTCCCACTGGCTGAGTGACTCCCAGTCATTACCAAACGTGCCCGTCTCAACGGCCACATTCTCTGTCTGTGCGCTGACCGACATTGTAAATGCCGTCATCAGCAAGGTAAAAAGCTTTTTCATGTTGGATATTAGTTATTGATTGCGGGTGCAAAGGTACGGCGTTATTTTCTTTTCATGCTGTATAATAATACTGAAGAATAGCACAATATTGACATCCTTGGTAGTTCTTCGGGGTTCTGTGAGCAGGGGGCGAAATAAAAACGCAGGAAAGTTTGTGAGTATCAAATAATTTGTCTACCTTTGCCGGGCAATGATACAGATACCCATAGAGTCGATGAACTTGATGCTGCTGAACGTTGGACGTGCACAGCACAATGCTGACTGGAACTGGCAGAACGTTAGCTCTCCTTTCATCCGTATCTTCTACGTGACAGAGGGCGAGGCCATGTTTCACCTGCCCAGGATGGACGTGACCCTGCGGCCTGGCCATTTGTACATGATTCCTGCCTACACCGTCCACTCGTATGAGTGCCATGGTCGGTTTACACATTATTATCTTCACATGTACGAGGGCTTCCGCAACGAGATGAGCCTGCAAGAGGTCTACGAGCTGCCCACGGAGGTGGAGGGAAGAGAGGCAACGGAGCAGGTCTTTGAATATCTGTGTAACCATCTGCCCGACGCCCGTTTGCCGGAGAGCGACCCTCGTAGTTACGACACATCGGCTCAGATGTCGGAATACGTGGCACGATACCGCGACATGGAGCTGTGGGAGAAGATGGTGCTGCGTGGTGCCATGCTGATGATTATGTCACACTTTATCCGTGAGGCTCGTCCCCGTGTGTGGACTAACGACGAACGGATGAAACGGGTGCAGGCACACATCCGCACACACATCACCGACAGCATCGGCGTGGAAGAACTGGCTGCCGTGGCCAGTGTCACCAAGCCCTACTTTATCCGGCTGTTCAGCCACGAATTTGGCACATCGCCTATACAATATATTAATAGAAAAAAGGTGGAGCGGGCCCAGCTGCTGCTCTACACCACCGACAAGGCGGTGAAGGAGGTGGCCTATACCCTTGGCTTCAGCGACCAGAACTATTTCATTCGCCTGTTTCGTAAGGTGACAGGCAACACGCCACAGGAATACCGCCGAAGGATGAAAAACTGACAAAAAAGTGAAAATATTTTTCCCGCTCATAACTTTTCATTAACTTTGCACGCAAAAGACTTTTACGATGGAAGGATACATTCAGACGCTGTCGGGTGGTAAGGTGAAGCGCTATGTGCAGACGCTCGACATCAGCAACGACCCGCAGCTCATAGCCGAGTACCGCAAATGGCACAGCGAGGAGTACAACTGGCCAGAGATTCGCGAAGGCATACGCCAGGTGGGCATACTTGAGATGGAAATATACATACGGGGCAACCACTTGGTGATGATTGTTGATGCACCCGCCGATTTCGACTGGCAGGAGGCTATGGACCGTTTGGCCACGCTGCCGCGACAGGCGGAGTGGGAGGCTTTCGTCGCTCGCTTCCAGGGCTGCAGTGCCGATGCACGAAGCGACGAGAAGTGGCAACCCATGGAAAGGGTGTTCAGACTATACTAACTATTTATATCCAACACTATGAAGAAGACAATTTTATCATTGCTTTGCCTGGCCACGTTGAGTGCTATGGCTCAGCCGGAGCGTTACCCTATTCCCGTGAGCGAAGTGCACGAAAAGATGCAGACGGGGCAGTATGAACCGACGTGGCAGTCGCTACAGACGCACCAGACACCGGAGTGGTTCCGCAATGCGAAGTTCGGCATCTGGGCCCACTGGGGTGCACAATGCGTGGAAGGCTCGGGCGACTGGATGGCCCGCGAGCTCTATATGGAGGGCAACGGCAAGTACAAGTACCACGTGGAGCATTACGGCCACCCCTCGGAGTTTGGCTACAAGGACGTGCTACCGCTCTTTAAGGCCGAGAAGTGGAATCCCGAAGCCCTTGTAGAGCGTTACAAACGTTGCGGCGCACAGTATTTCTTCGTGCTCGGTAACCACCATGACAACTACGACCTCTGGGACTCGAAGTACCAGGAGTGGAACTCCATGCGTATCGGCCCGAAGCGCGATATCCTGAAAGAGTGGGCGGCTGCGGCGAAGAAGGCCGGGCTGCCGTTAGGTATCTCGTTCCACGCCGACCATGCCTGGACGTGGTTCGAGCCCTCACGGCGCTACGACCTGGAAGGAGAGAAGGCCGGCATCTGGTATGACGGCAACCTCACGAAGGAGGACGGTAAGGGGAAGTGGTGGGAAGGCCTTGACCCACAGAACCTCTACCAGCAGCGACACCCCATGAGCAAAGGCTCGTGGGACAACAGGGCCATACACGGACAGTGGGACTGGAGCCACGGCGCTTGTAGGCCCACGCAGGAGTTTGTCACCAACTTCTACGACCGTACGCTCGATGCTATCAACCGCTACGAGCCCGACCTCATCTACTTCGATGTTACCGTGCTTCCCTTCTATCCTATCAGCGACTGCGGCCTGAAGATTGCCACCCACATGTACAATAAAAACCCGCGAGGCGTGGTCTTCGGAAAGATTCTCAACGACGAGCAGAAGAAAGCACTCACTTGGGACGTGGAGCGCGGTGCTCCCAACGAGAAGGTGGAGCAGCCTTGGCAGACGTGCAACTGCATCGGCGACTGGCACTACAACACCAGCGTCTATAAGAATAACCGCTATAAGACGGCTACCTTCGTAGTCCGTGAGCTGGTCGACGTGGTGTCGAAGAACGGCAACCTGCTGCTGAACATCCCCCTGCGTGCCGACGGTACCTATGACGAGAAGGCCTCTGCCTTCCTCGACGAGCTGGAGGCATGGATGACGCAGAACGGCGAGAGCATTTTTGGCACGCGGCCGTGGGTGAAGTTTGGTGAAGGACCGGTGTCCGACAGTGACATCAAAATCAATGCACAGGGATTCAACGACGGCATGTATAACAACATGACAGCGGAGGACATACGTTTCAACCAGACGAAGAAACACCTCTACGTCACCGCCATGGCCTGGCCCGCCGACGGCCGTCTCGTCGTGAAGTCGCTGGCAAAGGGCAGCAAGGACTTCCCCAAGAGCATCTCCTCTGTCTATCTCCTTGGCTACGGAAAGCTCAAGGCCCGCCAGACCACCGACGGCTTAGAGGTGCAGTTGCCTAAGCCTTGCAACGCCATTGCTCCCGTACTGAGGATAAACCGATAGGCTCAGTTTACCCTTAAAACAACAAGGGTTAAAGTTTGAACGGCTTTCTCTCATAGAAAGAACGGCTTTTTCGGGTGGAAAGAACGGCTTATTCAAATCGAAAGAACGGCTTTTTCTGGTCGAAAGAACGGCTTTTTCTCCGAGAGGGGCTAAATGCAGCCCAACGGCAAGTCTGCAGAAGCCACTGAAAGAAGAGCGATTTATTTCTCCCACGTTTCACAACCTTCTTGTTTTGTTGCAACTGAAGAAAGTGAAACGTGGGAGGTCTATATTTATATAGGTTTAAAGTATCTTTGTCGGAAAAATGAAAGAATGATGATAAGGAAGTGTACTGTTCTGTGTGCTGCTATCATGGCAGCCACTATAAGCCTGAACGCACAGGAGGTCAATGACTTTACCGGCACTTGGGCCGCTGCGGCAGAGTGGACGGGAAAGGGCGACATGCCGCGTATGAGCCTCAGCGAGACCACGCTGCGGGAAATCATACAGGTGAGCATCGGCGGCGAGGAGCTGCAGCTGCAGCTGTCTAACGAGTTCAGCAAGGAGCCGGTGGAGATCAAGAGCATCTACGTGGCCGATGCCCTCGATTCCTGCGACATCGACCGTAAGACGGTGAAGGAGCTGAAGTTCGGCGGGCAGAAGAGCGTGACCATCGCCCCGGGCGAGACGGCCATGAGCGACGTTTTCGCCTACAAGCTGAAACCCCGTCAGCGGCTGGCCGTCACTATCTGCTATGGGTCGGTGCCTGTGAATATGACATCACACCGTGGTTCGCGCACCACGAGCTTCATTGCCAAGGGTCTGGTTGCTCCGAAGAAGAAATTCGTGACGGCAGAGAAGGTTGACCATTGGTACAGCATCGCCCAGCTGAATGTTCGTACTGGTGGCAGCGTGAAGGCCGTAGCCGTGCTGGGCAACAGCATCACCGACGGGCGTGGCAGCACCACCAACCTGCAGAACCGCTGGCCCGACATGATGGCGGCTAAGCTGGACTGCGGCGTGCTGAACCTGGGCATCGGCGGCAACTGCGTCGTACGTGGCGGACTTTCAGAGCCGGCCATGAAGCGATTCGACCGTGACATCCTCGGGCAGAAGGGCGTCGAGGCGCTCATCATCTTCCAGGGAACCAACGATATCGGCACGTCGCCCCACGCCGAGAATACGGCTAAGGAACTAAAGGAAGCCTACAAGACACTCATCAAGAAGGCTCACGAGGCTGGCATCAAGAAGGTCTACGGAGCCACCATCACCGCCTTTAAGGGCAATGGCTGGTATTCGCCCTACCACGAGGCTGCCCGCCAGGATGTGAACGAATGGATTCGCAACAGCGGAGCCTTCGACGGCGTCATCGACTTTGACAAGCTGACCCGTGATTCCTCAGACCCGGAAAAGCTGAAGAAAGAACTCAGTGAAGACTGGCTCCACCTGAACCCCGAGGGCTACCGCGTCATGGGAGAATACGCCGCAGAAACAATAAACAATAAACAATAAATCTAAATTATATGAACAACAATCAAGAAAAAGGCTTTTACAAGCTGTCGTGGGTGCAGCGCATCGGCTTTGGTGCCGGCGACCTGGCCCAGAATCTGATTTATCAGACCATCTGTATGTATCTGCTGTTCTTCTACACCGATGTCTATGTGCTCGGTGGCGATGCAGCAAAGTCCGCCGGACTGGCCGGAACGATGTTCCTTGTCGTCCGTCTCGTCGACGTGCTCTGGGATCCCCTCGTGGGCACCTTCGTCGACAAGCATAATCCCAGCCTGGGTAAGTACCGCAGCTATCTGATTACTGGCGGTATTCCCCTCACCATCCTGGCCATTCTCTGCTTTTGGGATGGCTTTGCACCTTCGATTATCTATGCCTACCTGACCTACGTGGGCATGTCGATGCTCTACACGCTGATTAACGTGCCCTACGGTGCCCTGAACTCCTCGCTGACCCGTGACACGGACGAAATCACCATCCTGACTTCCGTCCGTATGTTCATGGCCAACGTCGGCGGTCTGGCCGTGTCGGCCGGTGTGCCCATCCTCGTGGCTATCTTCGCCTCGTCAGAGACACTGCCTATCGAGATGGCCCTGTTCATGGGTCTCGGCTCGCTGCCCTCGTTCATCTTCATGCCGCTGGTACCTGCCATCAAGAAGAAGGTGGGCAAGAAGAATATGTTCTACATCTTCCTTACCGTCGCCATCATCGGCATGGCCCTGCTCTATGTCATTAGTAAGATGGGCACGGTGAAGGAGAACATCACACTGGTCTACATTGCACAGTTCATCAAGTCGACAGGTGTCATCGTTGCCACGGGTTACATGTGGGCACTCATTCCCGAGGTTATCTCCTACGCCGAGTACACCACGGGCCGCCGCATCGCCGGTATCGTGAACGCCCTGACGGGTATCTTCTTCAAGGCCGGTATGGCCCTGGGCGGTGTTGTTCCCGGACTGGTGCTGGCTATGACCAACTATGTGCCTGCCGAGGAGGCTACTACGCTGCCGAAGGACTCTGGAGCCTGGTTCACCACCATGCTCATCTACTCGCTTATCGGTCTCGCCCTGCTCATCTTCTGCTTCTCGCAGACCAAGGAGCGCGTCGTCATGGACCAGTCGGAGTCGGCCAACGTGAAGGTCAGCGACCTTTGGATGGAGTTCATGCGTAACCGTCCGTTGCGCATCATCGCCCTCTTCTTCATTACGGCCTTCGCCATGATGAGTGTGGGTAATGCCGCCGGTGCTTACTTCATGAACGACCTTGAGCTGCAGGATCCTCTCGCACAGGAGGGCATCCGCTGGCTCGTCTGTGTCATCCCCGCCATCCTCCTCGTAGTCGCCATGTTCATCATTTCTAAGTATGAACTGACTGATGAGAAGATCGATAAGATTAACAAGGAAATCGAGGCACGCTCAGCCGCTGAGTAATTGACTGAGACACGGATTGTTTTTTGGACACTGATTGGACTGATTTAACTGATTGGACTGATTAATGGTATGGAATACCTGTATTCTCAGGAAACGGGCGAGATTCTTAAGGCATTTTACGATGTCTATAACGAATTGGGATATGGGTTCCTTGAAAGGGTATACAAGAATGCGCTATATAAGGAGTTGAAAAAGCGAGGCTTTAACTGTAGCACAGAACACCACATACCTGTCTATTATAAGGGAGAAATGGTCGGTGACTTCTATGCAGACATCATCATCGACGATAAGATTGTTTTAGAGTTGAAGGCTGTTAAAACCATAGCTCCTGAGCATGAGGCACAATTGATGAACTATCTTCGTGCCACAGATGCCGAAGTTGGTCTGCTATTGAACTTTGGTCCTGAACCTCAGCAACGTCGTATCGTATTCACCAACGACCGTAAGAAAAACCATTTCAAAAATCAGTAAAATCAGTCCAATCAGTCCAATCAGTGTCAAAAAGAAGAAATAATCATCATTGCTAAAATCATGAAGAATAGATTATTATCAGTGGCAGCGGTCCTTATGGGTGTCCTGCTTATGAGTACTACAACAGTGGCTCAGGGGTTGAAAGACGCCATCGGTAAGTACTGCCTCATCGGTGCGGCCATTAACCAGTGGCAGAGCGACGGACAGGTGCCCGAGGCCGATGCGGTGATGGACAAGCACTTTAACTGTGCCGTGGCCGAGAACTGCATGAAGCCGGAGTCACTGGCTCCCGCAGAGGGCATCTTCGATTTCCGTGTGGCCGACAAGTTCGTTGCTTACTGCCAGCAACATAACCTGAAAGCGCTGGGCCATTGCCTTGTATGGCACTCACAGGCTCCCGACTGGTGGTTCACCAACGGCTATACGGCCAGTCCCGCCTCGAAGGAAGTGCTGCGCGAGCGGCTCATCAAGCACATCAAGACCGTCGTGGGCCACTATAAAGGGCAGGTGCATGGCTGGGACGTGGTGAACGAGGCTATCAACGACGACGGTTCCTTCCGCCAGTCGCCTTACTACAAGCTGCTGGGCGAGGAGTTCTTCGAGATAGCTTTCCGTACTGCTCATGAGGCCGACCCCGATGCCGAGCTCTACTACAACGATTACTCCATGGCCGGCGAGAAGAAGCGCGAGGCTGTTTGCCGACTGGTGAAGAACCTCAAGGCGAAGGGTCTGCGCATCGACGGCGTGGGTATGCAGAGCCACAACGGCCTGGACTATCCAAACCTTGCGGAGTACGAGAAAAGCATCGACGCCTTCGCTGCCTGTGGCGTGAAGGTGATGATTACCGAGCTGGATATCAATGTCCTACCCAACCCCGAGGGTTTCAGTGGTGCCGACATCGCCCAGAACTTCGAACTGCAGCAGAAGTTTAACCCCTACATCGCCGGTCTCCCCGTAGCCAAGCAGAAGGCACTGGACGACCGATGGCTCGCTCTCTTCAATATCTACTATAAGCACCGTTCGCAGATATCCCGAATCAACCTCTGGGGAGTCAGCGACGGCGGTTCTTGGCTCAACGGCTGGCCCATCAAGGGACGTACCAACTATCCCCTGCTCTTCGATCGCCAGTACAAGGCCAAGCCCGTAGTCGACAAAATAATCAACCTCTACCAATAACCATTCGAAGGCCAAACGAAATCTGTTGATTCCAAAAAAACGATGATTTTGTTTGGCGGTTACAGAAATTATCCGTAACTTTGCACCTGCGCCAATAAACCAGTGGCGCAGGTTTTTTCAATAAGGCCGGATACAAACCGGCAGAAGTGACGGAACGATTGTGAAATATTTATTAATACTTTAATTCTTAAGAACTATGAAACCAAGGTATTTATTCCCGAGTGATTACATGGCCGACCCTGCGGCCCACGTGTTTAATGGCAAGCTCTACATCTATCCGAGCCATGACCGCGAGTGCGAGAATGTGTTCGACGATGACGGCGGCCATTTCCAGATGCGTGATTACCATGTGCTCTCCTTTGACGATGTGGAGAACGGCCCCGTGACTGACCACGGTGTCATTCTTGATCAAGACCAGGTGGCCTGGGTGCAGAACCAGATGTGGGACAGTGACGTGGTGGAGAAGGACGGCAAGTATTACCTTGTCTTCTCGGCCAAAGACTACAACGGAGAGTTCCATCTCGGTGTGGCCATCGCCGATAAGCCCGAAGGCCCGTTCGTCCCGCAGGAGCATCCCATCCGCGGTGCCTACAGCATCGACCCTTGCATGTTCAAGGACGACGATGGTAAGATTTACTGCTACTACGGAGGACTGTGGGGCGGACAGCTGCAGTGGCACGTGCCTCTGAGCGTGAATCCTGTGATGCAACCCGACACCGAGGCTGCTCCCGCCGGCTATGTCGACATAGGCCATGCCTCTGACAAGAAGACCGAGCTGTGGGCTCCCGCTGACGTTCCTGCTTTGTCGAGCTATGTTGCCAAGATGAGCGACGACGTGCTGCAGTTCACCGAGGCCCCGCGCCCAGTGGTCATTATCGACAAGGACGGCCTGCCGCTGAAGGCCGGTGACCCGCATCGCTTCTTCGAGGCCTCGTGGATGCACAAGTACAACGGCAAGTACTACTTCTCTTACTCGACCGGCGACAGCCACTTCCTCTGCTATGCCACGGGCGACAACCCCTACGGCCCGTTCACCTATCAGGGCGTGTTGCTCGACCCCGTCGTGGGCTGGACGACGCACCACTGCATCGTGGAGTTCAAGGGCCAGTGGTACCTGCTCTATCACGACTGCGTGCCCTCAAACGACGTGACCCACCTGCGCTCGCTGAAGGTGCAGCGCCTGTTCTACCGCGAGGACGGAACGATAGAGAAGGTAGTAAACGAATAACAAGAGAATGGCGCTGATCAGTATTGAGGAAGTGTGCGAGGGCGTTCGTTTGGGTCTTTGGCGTATGGACGAAGAGCCAGAGGAACTGCTCGCACACTTCCCCTATCTGCGCTGTTTCGAGTGCCCCTATAAACATTCGGCCCGGCGTAAGGAGTTCTACAGTGTGCGAGCCCTGCTGATAGCGATGACCAGCGACCCGGAGCTGTGCATAGACCACGTGGAGAGCGGGCGGCCCGTCGTATCAGGGCGGGGATTAGAAATCCCCGAGAAAAGACGGGACACCGGGGCCGGCTGGCAGGTGAGCATCAGCCACACGAAGGGCTATGCCGCGCTCATGCTTTCTCGCGACAAGGCCGTAGGGGTGGACATTGAGTACCGCTCAGACCGGGTGGCAAAGATTGCCGCGCACTATATCCGCCCAGATGAAAAGGCCGGGACCGTAGAGCAGATGCTTGTGCTGTGGTGTGCCAAGGAAACACTCTACAAGCTCCACTCCGACGACCGTCTGGATTATTTCGAGATGCGCGCCGTAGCCCCTCCCAACGGGAACGAGCTGATGCTGGAAAACATAAAGCGCGGCCAGCAAGTGAAAGTACACGTCATACCAGCCCCAGACTATGTGCTCACCTGGGCTGTGGACTTTTAACGGTTTCCTCTCATCGAAAGAACGGCTTTTTCCCATGGAAAGAACGGCTTATTCAAATCGAAAGAACGGCTTTTTCGAATCGAAAGAACGGCTTTTTCTCTGAGAGTATTCTTCAATGACATAAAAACTAATTTAGCAAATGAAAAAATACGACCGTAGAAACTATGCGGGTGGCAGTCTGCTCGCAAGAGTTGTTTTAGTATGTTCAGTGCTGATTGGCAGCCTTGCCACCGCCAGTGCCAGTAGGCAGATTACCAGTCCCGACGGGAATGTCATCGTCGAAGTTGACGACCGCGACGGGTTGCCCACCTACCAGGTGAGCCTCGACGGTGTGACCGTCATCGAGCGTTCGCCGCTCGGTTTGAAGACCAACTTCGAGGACCTCACGCAGGGCCTCACGCTGAAGGATTGCGAGGTCAGAACCTTCAGCGACGAGTACTGGCTGAAGACATGGAAGCAAAGCCACGTGAAGTACGATGCCACCGAGGCCGTCTGCCATTTCTATACAGCTGGCACAGAACGCCAACCTTCCGGTCGCCTGGCACTTGACGTCATCTTCCGCGTGACGGGGCGCGACGTGGCTTTCCGCTACAAGATTTATCCCCGACGGGGACGTGGCGGCGAGACGCTGGCTGCCGTTGTCGAGAGTGAGGCTACCGGCTTCTCCCTCCCCGAGGGCACCACCACATTCCTCTGTCCGCAGATGAGACCCATGACTGGCTTCGCCCGCACAGCCCCCAGCTACGAGACTGGCTACACCCTCGACGACCAGACTGGCAAGAACGGATGGGGTGGGGGATATACATTCCCGTGCCTGTTTAACCTGAAAAGGGAGGCTTGGGTGCTCATTTCTGAGACAGGCACAGACGGCGGTTATGTGGGCTGTCGGCTGATGAACGATGGCGGGTCTCTCTACCGCATCGGCTTCCCCCAGGAGGGCGAGATGAACGGCCATGGCTCGACGACGGCCGCCGTAAGTCTGCC
>JAGCNO010000060.1 GCA_017645905.1 Prevotella sp.
CTCATAGCTGCACCAGGTATACTGTGCCGAGTCGAGACGTACGCCCTCCACCTCGAAGGTGAGGCTACGGTGGTGGCCTTTCTTCACAATGGCGAAGATGGGCTTGTCGCTCGTCTCTAAGCGGTAGTCGCTATGGCCGCCATAGAGTGCACGGGTGAAGCGGTTCTGACCGTTCTCACAGACAAAGGCACGGTTCTCCGGTACATAACGGCCAGCGTAGGCACCTATCGCCCCACCAAACCACGAAACCACTAAACCACCAAACCACCAAAGCACCAAGAGCTCTTTCTTGCCTTCGCGCCGCTTCTCTATCCAACTCATGACATACCCCTCGGCAATAGCAATGAGGATGAGGAATCCCAAGGCCAAGAAGAAGGCATAGCCTATGCTATTCGTTAACCACACGGCGATATCCCACACCACAATGCACAGGACAAACTTAATAGTCCAGCTGATAATAAATTTCCAGTTCACAATGATATTTACGATTTACGGATTTTCGATTTAACTCCTAACTCTTAACTCTAAACTCTTAACTCTAAACTCTTAACTCTAAACTCTTAACTCTAAACTCTTAACTAATCTTATACACCACGGCGCCACGTGCCGGCAGACTGATCGTCACGGCCTGGTCGCGCATCAGCACCAGCTTCGCCGTTCCGTTTTTTATCGGGGATTTAAAATCCCCGACGGCCAGCAGTTCCTCGGCCTTGTACGCTTTCTCCCTTATCTCCATATAGCTGAAGGCATGGTCAGGCAGCACGAGCTGCATGTCAACGGGCTGGTCGTCGAAGTTGGCCACCACGAGGAGCAGCTCCTTGCCGGCCTTACGGAGGAAGGCATACTGCCGCTCATACTGACGGTTGACGTACATCACGTCGAACATCCTTCCCTCGGTGACGGCTTTCTCCCTTCGGGCAATGTTCAGCACCTTGGAGTAGAGGGCGGTGAGGGCTGAGGGCTGAGGGCTGAGACTCCAGTAGTCGAAGATGGTCGTCCGTCCGTCGTGACCACTGAAGCCCTCCTGGTCCATGCCGGGCTCTCCCCACTCCTGTCCGCAGTAGACCATGAAGGGGTTCTGCTGCATCAGCGTGAGCACAACAAGTGCCGGCACGGCCTTCTCAGCGCTGGCGGCAAAGAAGTCGCTGGCTATGCGCTGCTCGTCGTGGTTCTCCATGAAGTAGAGCATGTTGCGGCGAATGTCGTCGGTCTGCTGCCAAGCCCAGGTGATGGCCTCCGTCGTACGGCGATGGCAGATGACGTCTCGCATGGCATCGTACATCCCCACCTTGTCGTACAGGTAGTCAAAGCCCGACTGCAGGTAGCGGCGGTAGAGTTCGGGGTTATACACCTCGCCTATAAATATAAGATGCGGGAACTTCTCACGTACATGGCCCGTGGCCCATTTCCAGAACTCAGCAGGCACCATCTCTGCCATGTCGCAGCGGAAGCCGTCGATGCCCTTGTCAGCCCAGAAGAGCAGGATGTCGAGCATCTTGTGCCAAGTGTCAGGCGTGGGTGAGAAGTGGCCTGCGCCTCCGGCATAGTAGTCCACGCCGTAGTTCAGCTTCACCGTCTCATACCAGTCATTACGCCCCGGGGCATTGTCGAAATGGTCGTTGCCCGTAGCCTTGGCGGGGAACTCCGTGTAAGGCTCAGCCTCGCCGTGGTAGATGTCAAAGTATGGCGTAAAAGCCTGTCCCGGACAGTAGTAGAAATTGTTCTTCTCCGGGTCGAAGCCCTTCGTCGGGTCGTCGTCCTCGCCCAGGTCACGCACACCCTCAGGCTTGCAGATGCTCTTGTACTGACGGGCCACATGGTTCGGCACGAAGTCGATAATCACCTTCAGCCCTGCACGGTGCGTCCTGGCCACGAGCTTCTCAAACTCCTCCATGCGCTTCTCCACGCTCACCGCAAGGTCGGGGTCCACATCGTAGTAGTCCACGATGGCATAGGGTGAGCCTGCCTGGCCCTTCACTACTGCCGGATGCTGGCGAGGTATGCCGTAAGCCGAATAGTCGGTCATCGTGGCATGGCGGATCACGCCTGTGTACCAAACATGAGAATAGCCCGCCTCACGCAGGCCTTTAAGCACCGAAGGTGTAAAGTTCTTGAACTTCCCGCAGCCGTTCTCCTCAATCGTGCCGCCGGGTTTCCGAGTATGGTTCTTGTTCCCAAAGAGTCGGGGCAGAACCTGGTAAATAATCATCTTTTCCATTGCGCTTGCAAATTTACTGCTTTTACTCGACACCTCCAAATTTTACATCATATTTTATTAAGCTGTGTCGGAAATAATCCCGAACCGGTCAATAAAAAACGGGGAAAACAGTAGCGGTTACAGGGAAAACAAAAGGGGATTCGCAAGATTTCCCTGCAAACCCCTGATAGGTACTGAGCTGAAATTTCAGCCCAGTGTTTTATATGGGTTTTATTTCGCGTTCGCGTTTTTGCGAAAGGATACACGAGCAGTCCTAACGTACAAGACGCACAGATTGTCCGCCGTGGCGGTTGCTGCCGATGTACCAGTACTCGCTGCTCGAATAGAAGTAGAGGCCGTAGCCGTTGTCCTCGTCGTAAGGCGTCGACGACCAATAGCTACCACCCGACCCGGCGTTGAGCAACTTGCCGTCCCAGTAGCCCCCGGCAGCGGGCAGGAAAACAAATCTGCCGTTATGCCCGGTGAACTTCAGTCCGTTCACGCCGTTCAGCGTCGTCCACTCTGAAGTGCAGTTGTCAAGCATCTCCACGATTTGGTCCAGTGTCGGGGGATTGAAGACTTGTGCCTCGTCGAAGGTGTAGTAGCTGCCGTAGTCCTCCGGCTTGGTAGCCCCCTTGTTGCAGCACCGCCACTGCGTGCCGCTTGGCAGTCCCAGGTCAATCCAGTGTGGATGGCTCTCGTTGGGGCATGTCTCATCGACAATGATTTTTCCGGCCATGATGTCGATGATGGTGGCAATGTCGGCCACATCTACATTCTTGTCGCCGTTTACATCGGCATAGTCCTTATACTCAAAGGCTTTTCCGGCCATGACGTCGATGACCGTTCCGATGTCGGCCACGTCGATGCTATTGTCGTCGTTCACGTCGCCCTTTTTGGGTTTGGTGACCTCATACTCTTCCCAGCTGCTGTTGCCTTCGTATTCCACCACGCGGTAGACCGTCCATCCCTTTGCGCGTGCCCGCCTCACCTGGGCCTTACTGATGAAGTTGCCCGTAGACGTCTCGGAGTTCATGGCATACAGGCTGGCTGTCTCCACATAGCCATACTCGTCGGTGACGGGGGCGATGTTCGGCAGGTTGTCTATCAGGTTGTCCATGCCCTGGTCGCGGATAAGGTTTTTGGCAATGTTCACCGCCTGCAGCTTCTTGTTCTGCGAGAGGTCAAGGGTAGTCAGCTGATTCTCGTAGCAATAGAGGTTTTCCAGCAGCGTGTTCTGCGAGAGGTCGAGTTCGGTCAGCTGGTTGCCGTAGATATTCAGGCTTTTCAGCTTTGTGTTGTTCGAGAGGTCGACGGTCTTCAGTCTGTTGAAGCTGCACGACAGCTGTTCCAGATCATCAAAACATTCTATGCCCTTGAGGCTCTCTATATTCATGTTAGAGACGTCCATCTTCTTGATGATGTTCCTCTCCTTAGTGGAAAGAAAGCTGTTACGGTCGGTGTCGATCGTGCTCGAAACATAGTTGCGGAAATTGGCGTCGGGGAAGTTCTTGCTGTCGATTTTAGCGTTCAATATTATGCCGTAGTAAAGGTACTTAAAATATTCCTTGGTGTCAAAATAATAGGGAGTCCAGCCACGGGCTTTGGCGGCCTCCACCTGCTGCTTAGAACAGACATTGCCCTCATCATCGCTGTTCGTAACGACGTTGAAACTGAACGCTTGAATGGTGTTAGTCTCTTTCTCCGGCAAGCTGGCAATGAGGTTGTCCATGTCAGTGCCCTTTATCTGGTTGCCCCAACAGTACAGTTCATACAGTTTCGTGTTCTTCGACACATCGAGGGCGGTGAGCTGGTTGTTATCGCAGGACAACCTCTCTAATGCCGTGTTCTTCGACACGTCGAGGGCGGTGAGCCGGTTGCCGTTGCAGCCCAACCTCTTCAATGCCGTGTTCTTCGACACGTCGAGGTCAGTGAGCTCGTTGGCGCCGCATTGCAGATATTCTAATGCCGTGAAGCACTCGATGCCCTTTAGTGACGTAATTTTATTACCACTGACGTTCAGTTCCTTCACACTGACATCCTCCGTGGTGAGGTAGGGCTGACTGCCGTAGAAGTTGCCGATGCCCAGCTCCTTGAGGGCGTTGCGGAAGTTCTCGTCGGGGAAATTCTCCGGCGTGATGTAGATGATCGGAATCGAAGGGGGATACTGTGTCATGGGCATAAGATATTCACCAGTACCCATATACTGCACCATCATGACGTTCCAGCCCTTGGCCTGAGCGGCCAGAATCTGCAGGACGTTCATGTAGCTCCCCTCGTCAGAGGCGCCAAAGTAATATGGACAGAGTGTGGCGCCGCTTTGCACGGGCAGCTCCCTCACCAAGTGCTCCATCTCGTTCTCGTTGATGGAATTGCGGTAGGCTTCCAGCTCCTTCAGGGCGGTGAAGTACTTGATGCCCCGAAGGCTCTGTATGCCCTTGGAAGGCACGCTCAACTTAGTGATGCCGGCAATCTCCGAGTCGGTGAGCTTGCCGTCCTTGCCGTAGCTCTGAGAGAGAAGGTAGCTGCGGAAATTGGCGTCGGGGAAGTTCGTACTGTTGATTTCTACGTCGGCCTTTGCGCCCGTGGCGATGGCTACGAGGGCGGCGACAATAAGGAAAATCTGTTTCATAACGTACTATGTTAAAAGGTAAAACGTCATAGTAATTGATAGTTGCGTGCAAATTTACGATTTATTTCTGAAACCTCCAAATAATTCATGGAAAGAAATTACCATAATGAACATAATTAGAAGTGCGGGGATGGATGCTGTTTCAAAAAAGTCAAAACGCCGACGTAGTTTCTACAAACGTCGTCGTAGTTTTTACAAACGTCGTCGTGGTTTCTACAAACTACGACGTAGTTTTGACTATGTATCCGTTCTTTGGTTTTAAAAGAACGGCTTTTTCCCACAAAGAGAACGGCTTTCTCTCATAGAATAAGCCGTCCTTTCTGGTCGAAAGAACGGCTTATTCTAATACGCTGAGTAGCTATCCAACAAAATAATTATGGTAATTACGGAAATTTCTTTCCTTTCTTTGCGTATGACTGTGCTGTTACGGGAAGGAGAGGAAAATTGTTATTTGTTGTTAAATGTGGAAGCCCTTCGCTTGTAATTCTAAGTTTTATCACTACCTTTGCACCCGCAAAACCATAGGAGTGGCATACGCACTGGTAAAAAGGTCGATTCATCTAATGGTTAGGATACAAGATTCTCAATCTTGGCATAGGGGTTCGATTCCCCTATCGACTACCACGAAAAGCAATTCAATCGAGATTGATGGCATTCGCTGCTCGGTCGGTTGAGCTTCGCTCTTCCTCCCTCGCGACTCAGCCATTCAAACGAGTTTGATGGCTTTCGCTGCTCGGTCGGTTCATCTAACGGTTAGGATACAAGATTCTCAATCTTGGCATAAGGGTTCGATTCCCTTACCGACTACAACAAACCCTTGTAAATCAAAGATTTGCAAGGGCATTTGTTTTTAAACGCAAGACAATTAACCTAAAAACACAGTACTATGAGCAAGATTAAGACTATTGGAATTCTTACGTCGGGCGGCGATGCTCCCGGCATGAATGCTGCCATCCGTGCCGTCACCCGCGCCGGCATCAGCAACGGTTTCAACATCAAGGGCATCTATCGTGGCTACGACGGCCTTATCAAGGGCGAGGTGAAGACTTTCACCACCGAGGACGTCAGCGGCATCATAGCCCGTGGCGGCACGATCCTGAAGACGGCTCGCTCGAAGGAATTCATGACGCCCGAGGGTATGGAGAAAGCCTACCAGACGTGCATGAAGGAGGAGATTGACGCCCTTGTCATCATCGGCGGCAACGGTTCGCTGACCGGTGCCCGTAACTTCGGCATGGAGTATAACTTCCCCGTCATCGGACTGCCTGGCACCATCGACAACGACCTCTACGGCACCGACTCTACCATCGGCTACGACACGACGATGAACACTATCATGGAGTGCGTGGACCGCATACGCGACACGGCGAACTCTCACGAGCGCATCTTCTTCATTGAGGTGATGGGGCGCGATGCCGGCTTCCTGGCTCAGAACTGCGCTATTGCCTGTGGTGCCGAGGCTGCCATCGTTCCCGAGGAGGTCACCGACGAGGACCAGCTGGCAGAGTTCATGCACCGAGGCATCAGAAAGTCGAAGAAGTCGTGCATCGTCATCGTCTCGGAGAGTCCCAAGTGCGGTGCCCTCTACTATGCCGACCGTGTGAAGCACGAGTTCCCGGGCTTTGACGTTCGTGTCTCCATCCTCGGCCACCTGCAGCGCGGAGGAACGCCCTCGGCACGCGACCGCATACTGGCCAGCTGCATGGGCGTAGGAGCCGTTGAGGCCATCTTACAGGGACAGCGAAACGTCATGATTGGCTACAAATTCAACGAGGTGGTCTACGTGCCTTTCTCGGAGTGCATACGTACCGACAAACGCTTCGACAAACGACTTATCAGGGTGCTCAACGAGCTGAGTATCTGATTGGTTGTTTGGTTGTTTGGGAACTAAAAGGCGGCCCCCAGAAGATGGGAGCCGCTTTTTTTTGTGTCATCAGACTAACTTCTTGCCCTATTGGTTTTGCATAAAGCCGTAGCCATTGGTGAAGCCACCGGTGGCCATGGTGTTGGGCGAGAAGGGGAAGAGGTAGATGGGAGCCTTCGACGAGTCGAACTTGTAGAAGAGGTAAGTGTAATACTCGTCGTAGTTGTCGACCAGCACAGAGCCCCATGCCACCTTTTCGTAGCCGTCGGCCAGGAGTTCTGCCTCCTCGGTCTCGCTTACAGGGCTGAAAAGTCCCTTGATGGCAAGGTTGGTGTTGTAGTCACCCTTGTAGTCCTTTCCGTAGGCCTCCCAGTCGTTGTTCTGACCGCGCCATCCGGGATAGAGCACGGGGTCGTTCTCCTTGCCAGCAGGTGTCTGCGTCGTCAGGCGGTAGCCGTAGAGGGTCTTGGCATCGACCATCTTGGTGTAGATGTTTGCCGAAATGGTGTTGCCATTGGCGAAGGTGTAGGAACCGTTGTCCTTCAGACCGTCGAGCATGGCCTTGGTGAGGGCCTTGATGTCGTCAATCTTCTTGCCCAACAGACCAGAGCGAATGAGCGTCCAGCGACGGTCTCCCTCTCCTGCAAACTCAAAGCCTCGCTCGTCGATGACAGCCGTCAGCAGGTCGCCCTCTTGGGCAATGAAAGCATCGACGTTGCCGTCACCGCCGAAAGCACGGTCGCGCACCTTCTTGAGGTACTGCTTGGCGGTGGCCTGGTCGCCTAATGCTGCGGCGGCCTCGGCTGCTCCGAGGTACATCTCGGTCAAGCGCATGAAGGGAGCGTTGATGCCCGAGCGGCGCTGGTTCTTGGTCCAGACGGTGGTCTGACGGTTCTCGTCGAACTTGTTGCAGGAGATGCCTCCGCCGTTAGCCTGTGAGCCAGGAGCGAAGGGCAGCAGCTTCTCATAACCGCTGTTACCGCCTGTGACGGTGCAGCTCAGGTCACGACGCAGGTCCCTGGGGTCGAAGACGCCGTAGTAGAAAGCGGGATTGATACGTCCCTGGCCATAGTTCTTACAGGGATAGTTGTTCGAGCTGCCTGCCGAGGAAGGACGTCCCAAGGAGTAAGGCCGCGGGTCATTGCCGCTGGCACCCTGCTGGAAGGGCTCCTCGTAGATGCTCTCGTCGGCATAGCCGGCATCGTCGCCGTGGAGCTGGACGAAGAAGTCTGAGTAGTTGTCAGAGAACTTTGCTGCACCTGCGTGGTCGATGGCCTTCTGGAAATACTCCTTGGCGGTGGCGTAGAGTGTCTTCCAGTCGCTGCGACGGCCATAGTCGGCACCATTGGTTGCCGAGCCCTTGGTCTCGAAGGTCAGGGCGCTGCCCTTGCCGTCGACATAGTTCATGTCTCCTCGACGGGTCTGATA
>JAGCNO010000061.1 GCA_017645905.1 Prevotella sp.
AGCATGGAGTAATAGTCGTCGAGGTCTGCGCCGGTGAAAGGATCCTGCTCAAAGATGGAGAGGTTAGGCATTCGTACGAGCGCTATGGAGAGTAGGTCGCCGTTGTTGCGGTCGTTCTTGGTATAGGTGAGCGCGATGTTCGTCTCAATCTTGATGCGGTCCGAGACGAAATAGTCGCGGTTGACACGCGAGGTGAAACGGTCGAGCTGCTGCTCAATGATAGAGCCCGTCTCGTGGTCGTAACCAGCACCGATACGGAAGTGAGCTTTCTCACCACCTCCGGTCAGAGCGAGGTAGTGGTTCTGTCGCCAACCCACTTTCTTGACCTCCTTCACCCAGTCGGTATGGTTGTTGTACATCTCATATTCCGGGAACGATGGGTCGTAGTTCAGCTCCTTGATGTTGCTGGCGTCGTCGCTCATCTGCGGGTTGAAGTATTCCTCCTTAAGGAGCATGGTGTACTCGTCACCATTCAGCAGTTTGTATCCGTTTGGCTGATAGGTGCTGGTAAGGCGGAAGCTGTAGTTGACGCGTGTCTTACCACGCACACCGCGCTTGGTCTTAATCTCGATGACACCGTTGGAACCCTGTGAACCCCAGATGGCTGTTGCGGCAGCATCCTTGAGCACGGAGATGCTTTCGATGTCCTCGGGGTTGACGTTGAGCAGTTCTGCGAATTTCTCTTCGTTGGCGTTGTTGAAGTCGAAATCGTTGGTATTGGTTTCCCAGACGTTTCCGTCGACGACGATGAGCGGCTCTGACGAACCGTTGATGGACGACACGCCACGCAGTCGCATGGAGGTTCCTGCGCCCAGGTTACCGCTGTTGGCCACGATGTCAAGTCCGGCGATACGTCCCTGCAGGGCCTCATCGACGGTTGTTATCGACAGTCCTTCGAACTCGCTCATGGAGATACTCTGCTGAGCCGTTGAGATTTCGTCTACAGGAATGGCGAGACCCGATCCTTGCGTACGTTTCTTGGCGGTGACGTTCACTTCCTTCAGCTGTGTGGCGTCCTGCATGCGTACCTTGTAGTTGGTTTTGTTGAAGGGCAGGGTGACGGTCTTGTATCCCACGTAGGTGATACGCAGCTTGTTCTTCGGGTTTTTCAGCTTGAACGAGAAGTTACCGCTCAAGTCGGTCACTGCCGATGACACGATACGGTTGGCGGCATCTATCTCTACGACATTTGCTCGCATGACGGGGCCGAAGTCATCGGTTACTGTACCGCTGATGATGTCGCCGGTCTTCTGTGCGTAGCTAAATGATAAATGACAGATGATAAATGATAAACCTATCAAAAGTCGTTTGTTTATCTTAGTATTCATAGTTCTCGGTTTTCAGTTCTCACTCCTTGTAGATTAGTGGTTTGTCAATCAGATGTATGATGGCGGCCGATGTGGTCTGAATCTGACTGGCATTGTTAGCCGATGTTGAATTGTACTGATACTCACGTGCCATGAGGTTGTAGAGTCCTGTTGAGGTGAGCACTTTGGCGAGTCGGCTGTTGTATTCTTCGCTGCCTATTTTTCCATTGGCGATGGCCCACTCGTAGGTGGCATTGTCGCGGATGGTCAGTTCGTCGCCGTTGAGCCAGGTGTGCAACTGATAGAATCGCTGAGTCTGGGAGTCGATGAGTGCGGTCTCGTGCTCGTCGTCGTCGCTGCCTGAGCCAATGACCAGCGAGTTGTCCTGAATGTGGTATTTCAGGAAGTTGACGATAGCGAGCGAGTCGGCCGCAGCCTTTTCGTCGTTGCCCATTTCCTTGCCTATCTCCACTGATTCCCAGGTGGGCAGCTTGCCGGTGTCAATCAGCTTCTGTATGCTCTCGTTGGTGGGCACATATACGGTATAGTGGTAGGTATTGAAGGGCGAGAGGTTGTCTGACGGTGTGGAATACATTCCGTCGTGGATACGTTCCAGCAGTCCGCTACCCTCGAGCAACTCGCGGAAGAGTGCAAACTCCTCATATTCTCCCAGCACGTCGAATACGCTCTTACGGGTGGTCATGATAGGCTCTGATTTAAGCACGTAAGCCTTTCCGTTTCCGTCGACGGTCTGGTCGTATATCTCGGTGATTTCCAGCGGAGTGCCGTTGTCAATCTGATAGCTGCCCGCAACGGTCATGTTTCCGTTGTCGGAGCGGCCTATACGCAGGATGGTGCCGCCCTTTGTCTGGTAGAGTTCCCTGCCGTCCTCCACATCGCCGATGACGATATGGTTGTCGAGAATGTCCTGCAGACGGTCCTTAATCATGTCGAAGTTGGCCTTACCTATGGAGTCACCTATCTCACCTGTCTCCAGGTCATAGTTCCAGATACTGGCCCATACGCGTTCGTCTGCATGATTGTCCTGCTGAGCCACCTTCGTGGGATCCCAGTGGAACTGGAACAGTTGTGTCTTTCCCTTACCGTAGGAGCAGGGGTCGATATACTGCAGCAGGGCGTTGTTGTCGGGGATGAAGAGGCTGTAGCGTGCGTTGAGCGAGTTCAGGTAGACGTTGTAACGGCACTTCTGGGCTGCCCAGTAGAGAATCTTCATCGACTCGTTGGTCAGTGCGGGATAGAGCACGCTGACGAACGACGTGGGCGAATAGACCTTATTGGTCAGGTAGACGGCTCCGTTACAGCCGAGCCACACGGAATCGATGTCGGCAACGTCAACGCCCATCGGGTCGTTGGCATCATTGAGGATGCTGTTGAACTTCGAGGGTACTGAGATGACGAACGAGCTGAGCATGTTGTTGTTGATAAGCTCGGCTACCACATCGTCGGGCACCTTGTCCCAAGACTTATACTGGTCTTGCAGAATTCTACCTACGCCGTTGTTCCAGTATTCATCCAGTGCGGCATTGCTGGGCACCATCATCACGGCCATGTCGCGCTGTATGGCGGTGTTTCCTGTCTGTGCGTCGCCGGCGTAGTAGGCGTTCCACTCAGGGTCGAATTTCAGCAGCGTCACGGCTCCGTTGTCGGGCGACTTGTTCAGCTCGGAACCGCCCTGCGACTTCTTCGAGAAGAATCGCTTCTGATAGACGGTGTCCACCTTGCGGTCGGGATAGAGGAAGTTATACTGCATGGTCATTGAGCCGTCGCGGTCGGGTTGCAGATCGGGGTAGGGAGCACAGTAGCGCTCCAGCAGGTGGTTATACTCGCTGACGTTGCTCTTCAGCCTGATGACCTCTGCCATGTTGGGCAGCGGCATGATGACCTCTTCCATCTGGTGTATGAATCCGTTCGAGCACTTGATGTTGGGATTCTCCACCTGCACGCCGTTGATGCTGGCATCGCCGGCCTCGCGCTTGGTGGTGTTGTTGAAGAGGAAGTCGTAGTCGCTGTTGGTGATACGTTTGTTGACCAGCAGTTTCTCAATGAACTGTACGAGTGTCTTCTCCGTGTTGTCCATCATGCACACCATTGGAAGCCCTGACTCCTTGAAGCGCTTCCAGTAGGGATTGTCGGGCATGTGCTCCGGGCGGAGGATGGTCACGGAGTCGTAGGGAGAGCTGGACGCGAAGCGTCGCATACTCTCGCCTTCTCGTGGCGGGTTGCCCTCAACGCTGGGCAGCGAGTTCAGCTGCAGCGAGTTGTTCATCATGCTTCCGAAGAGGAGCAGCTTTTTCTGCGAGATGGTCAGGTCGGAGTATTTCTTTACTCCCCAAGTATTGTTCTGGAAAAACCGTTCGTAGGCAGCGTCGTCGGCCACGAACAGGGTCTTTGAACCTGTCTTGGCCAATACCTCGCGGTAGCCAAGGTCGTCAATTATGCGCACGGTGTTCGTGAAGTTGCCTGCCTCGTCGAGCCAGCTGTAGATGCTCGCACCCCAGCCGTCTGGGGTGCGCTCGTCGAGGTCGTACTTATCGCACGACGACAAAAGGCCACTGCCGCTGGAGAGTGTTGCTGCCAGAATGGTGACATTGAGAAATCGTTTGATGGTCATACTTGCAAATGTGGGTAGTTTGTTTTATTTTGTGTGCAAAAGTACGTTTTTTTTAAAATACATTATATTATTTATGTTTAAATGGTTTTTCTATTTGTTTCAAATGGAGCAATATTGACAAATACTAATGATAATGATAGATGACAAATGATAAATGATTTTTGCAAAATATTTTGCTGTTATGTTTTTTTGTCGTACCTTTGCACCGAATTTTTACACAACTATTATTATTTATAGAGAAAGAACGGCTTTTTCCCCGGGAAAGAACGGCTTATTCGAATCGAAAGAACGGCTTTTTCTATGAGAAAGAACGGCTTTTTCTCCGAGAGGCATTTTTAAGTTATGACAAGATACTTTTTGTTTGCGCTGCTCCTCATCGCCCCGATGATGGTCTGTGCCCAGACCTTCGACTTCGACCTGACGAAGCCCCAGCCGGTGTATAACGACCAGGACGGCTACGGCTATGACGTGTTGCCCGCTCCCGACAAGAAGAAACCCACCGAACCCTTCTATTTCAGCGTGAAGGTGCCCGACGGGAACTATCGTGTGAAGGTCGTTTTAGGCGGAAAGAAGGGCGGCAACACCACCGTGCGTGCTGAAGGCCGGCGCCTGATGATGGACCAGATCCTTACCCCGAAGGCCAAGGACACGCAGGAGGTAGAGTTCACCGTGAACAAGCGCTCCACGTTCATCGAGGAGGGCAAACGCGTGAAAATCAAGGACCGCGAGAAGGACTACCTGGCCTGGGATGACCGGCTGACACTGGAGTTCAACGGGCCTATGCCCGCCGTGAAGAGCATACATGTGGAGCCGGCCGACGTGCCCACCATCTATCTATGCGGCAACTCCACCGTCGTAGACCAGAACTATGAGCCGTGGGCCTCGTGGGGACAGATGATTACAAGGTGGTTCGGCCCTGAGGTGGCCATCTCAAACCACGCCGAGAGCGGACTGACGGCCCGCACGTTCATCGGCTCGTTCCGTCTGGACAAGATTCTCACCACGCTGAAGAAGGGCGACTACGTCTTCGCGGAGTTCGGTCATAACGACGAAAAGGAGAAGCGTCCCGGCGACGGAGCCTGGTATCACTACCAGTACCAGCTGAAGATTTTCGTCGACCAGGTGCGGGCAAAGGGTGCCGAAATCGTGTTCCTCACACCCACGCAGCGCCGTGCCTTCGAAAGCGACAACAAGACCATCAAGAACACCCACGGCGACTTCCCCGCTGCCATGAAGATGGTCGCTGAGAAGGAGAATGTGCCCCTTATCGACCTCAACGCCATGACCAAGACGTTCTTCGAGACCCTGGGCTTCGAGGACTCTAAGCGTGCCCTGGTGCACTATCCCAAGGAGGCCTACGGCAAGGAGCTGGCCGACAACACGCACTTCAATCCCTACGGTGCCTACGAGGTGGCGAAGTGCGTGGTCATGGGCATGAAGCAGCTCCAGCTCCCCATAGTGCAGTACCTTCGTTCCGACTGGCAGGACTTCGACCCCGCCCAGCCTGACGATTGGAGAACCTTCCAGTGGGCGCCGTCGAGAATAGTTGAAAACGCCAAACCTGATGGGAATTGAAAATGAAGAAACTGCTCTATATCATTGCTCTGATAGCACTTAGTGCGACCGCAGGGGCGCAGTCTTGGCCAACACCGACGACGGAGGCCAAGCCCGGAACCCGCTGGTGGTGGCTCGGCTCGGCAGTCGACAAGGAGAACCTCCGGTGGAATCTTGGCGAGTATGCCAAACATGGCATCGGGGCTGTCGAGATAACTCCTCTTTATGGTGTACAAGGCAATCAGGCCAACAACATAGACTATCTGTCTGACAAGTGGATGGAGATGCTGCGCTACACGCAGGAGCAATGCCAGCAGAACGGCATAGAGCTGGATATGGCTACTGGTACGGGCTGGCCCTTCGGAGGACCTTGGGTGCCATTGGAGGAGAGTGCCTGCCGGGCTATCTTTGTGGAAAAGACGGTCGGCCTTATCGACCTTTCGCTCTCAGAGAAGGATGCCAAGAACGCTGTCCTACATAAGGTGATGCTCTATACTGCCGATGGAAAGGCCTTTGACGTGACTGCCGATGTGAAGGACAATAAGTTTCAGCCTGCGGGCAAATACAAGAACATGTCCTTACAGGGGGCGAAGGTCATCGCTATATATATTAAATATGGTGTAATGAAGGTGAAGCGCGCCGCTCCAGGCGGTGAGGGCCTCGTCATAGACCATTTCGACCGCAAGGCGGTGGCTAACTACCTGAAGCATATCGAGCAGGCTTTCGAGCGCACCAAGACGCCTTATCCCCACACTTTCTTTAACGACAGCTACGAGGTGGAGGCTGCCACATGGACGCCTTCCTTGCTTCAGGAGTTTGAAAAGCGGCGTGGCTACAAGCTGGAGGAGCACCTTCCCGAACTGCTGGCTAACGACCCCAAGGTGTTAAGCGATTATCGTGAGACCCTCGGCGACCTGATTCTGGAGAACTTTACTGAGCAGTGGACGGCGTGGGCACATAAGCATGGGGCGATAACCCGTAACCAGGCTCACGGCTCGCCAGCCAATCTCATTGACTGTTATGCCGCCGTTGACATTCCTGAGATAGAGGGTTTCGGCCTCTCTGACCTCGGCATCAAAGGCCTCCGCACCGACCCGGGCAAGACACGCATGAATGATTCGGACTACTCGATGTTCAAGTATGCCCCGTCAGCAGCCCATGTCTGTGGCAAACCCTATACCAGCAGCGAAACCTTTACCTGGCTTACCGAGCACTTCCGAACCAGTCTCTCGCAGCTGAAGCCCGACCTTGACCTGATGTTCTGTGCCGGTGTGAACCACATTTTCTTCCACGGAACCTGCTATTCACCCAAGGACGACGAGTGGCCCGGCTGGAAATTCTACGCCAGCATCGACATGAGTCCTACGAACAGCATCTGGCGCGATGCTCCTTACTTCATGGAGTATGTGGAGCGCTGCCAGAGCTTCCTCCAGTGGGGACAGCCCGATAATGACTTCCTTGTGCTGCTTCCTGTCCGCGACGCCTGGAAGAAAAACACCGGAAAACTGCTCATGCAGTTCAGCATCCACGCTATGGGTAAGCTGATGCCAGAGTTCCGTGATGCCATTCTGGCTATTGACCGTGCCGGCTACGACTGTGATTATATTTCCGAGAGACTGCTCATGCAGACCACTTGTAAGGGCGGACAGCTCGTGACCAGTGGCGGCACCACTTACAAGGGCCTTATCATTCCCGGCAGCGGCGAGATGCCCGAAAGCGTAAAGAAGCACATCGACCAGCTGAAGGCTCAAGGTGCCCATATCCTATATAGCATCGATGCTGCCGCGATGGCCCAGGCTGCTAAGCCCGAAACAATGAAGACACAGCTGGGTCTGAAGGCCATCCGCCGCAAGAATGCCAACGGCTATCACTACTTTATTGCTAATCTGACCCCCAACGACATCCACGAGACTGTGCAATTGTCCGTTCCTTTCAAAACGGCAAAATGGTTTAACCCCTTGAATGGCAACATCACTTTGGCCACTTTCAATGGTAATGGCATCGACATCTGTCTGCGGAGCGGGGAGTCAATGATACTGCAAACCTTCGAAAAAGGGAATGAAATCAATCCCGCTTCGAAGCATGAGCCGGCGAGGTGGAACGATATTGTATTAGAAGGTCTTTGGACGCTGACGTTCACAGAAGAGGTTCCGAAGGTGGGTAAGACCTACCAGCTCGACAAGTTGCAGACATGGGAGACGCTCGATGAACAGACGAAGGTCACTATGGGCACTGGTGTCTACACCACCCGTTTCAAGCTTTCCAAGAACGAGGCTGCCGAGAACTGGCTCATCGACCTTGGCGACGTCCGCGAATCGGCACGTGTTTACATCAACGGGCAGTTCATCGGCTGTGCCTGGTGTGTGCCCTTCGTCCTCGACACCAAGAGAACGCTCAAAGTAGGCGACAACGAACTGCGCATCGAGGTCACCAACCTGCCTGCCAACCGCATCGCCGACCTGGACCGTCGGGGTGTACAGTGGCGCAAGATGGAAGAAATCAACGTCGTGGACATCAACTACAAGAAGACCCTCTACGACCAGTGGGAGCCCATGCCCAGCGGCTTGAACTCACAGGTAAGACTTATAAGAAATGAAGATTGAAAATATAAAAACTAACTAATAATTTTTTTAGAAAATGGCAGAAGAAACTCACCACCACCATCATCACCAGCATCGGGAAGATGATGCTACGCGGTTTAAGCGTAAGAGCTTAGCGTCGATAAAGCGCTGGAAGATAATCAAGAAATGGGCCTTCCGTGCCCTATGTGTCCTGGCCGTCATTATGGCCATCCTCGTAGTGCTGGTCTACACCATCGGGTAAAGGAGTTAGGAGTTAAAAGTTAGGAGTTAAGAGTGATTTTTATTTCCTCAACTCCTAACTCCTAACTCTTATTTCCAAATTTCTAACTTCACTGCATGGCAGGGTTCTGGCCTTTCATCTTCTGCATTTGAGCGGCCATTTGCGCCATGCGAGAACGGTCGAGGCCAGAGACCATCTTCATCATCTTCTTCGTCTGGTCGAACTGCTTCATCAGGCGATTCACATCCTCTATCTTAGAACCGCTGCCACGTGCTATACGCAAGCGGCGGCTCTGGTTGATGATGTCGGGGTTCTGGCGCTCCTTTGGCGTCATGCTTTGTATGATGGCCTCA
Organism: Prevotella sp.; assembly: GCA_017645905.1. Taxonomy (GTDB): domain Bacteria; phylum Bacteroidota; class Bacteroidia; order Bacteroidales; family Bacteroidaceae; genus Prevotella. The sequence goes on from JAGCNO010000061.1 coordinate 8,649, forward strand.
ATCTTCTTGAACGCGTTGTCGTCAATGTCGATGTCCTTGATGGCCTTGCCCACTCCGGGAATCATGGCTGCCAGTTCCTTGATGTTGCCCATCTTCTTGATTTGCTGGATCTGCGACATAAAGTCGTCGAAGTCGAACTTATTCTTCCGGATCTTCTTCTCTAATTCGGCAGCCTGCTTCTCGTCGAACTGCATCTGAGCACGTTCTACGAGGCTTACCACGTCGCCCATTCCCAGGATACGGTCGGCCATACGCTCTGGATGGAACACGTCGATGGCCTCCATCTTCTCGCCCGTACCAATAAATTTAATGGGCTTGGTGACGACCGAGCGTATCGAGAGCGCTGCACCGCCACGGGTATCACCGTCGAGCTTGGTGAGCACCACACCGTCGTAGTCCAGCTTCTCGTTAAACTCCTTGGCGGTGTTCACGGCGTCTTGACCGGTCATTGAGTCGACGACGAAGAGCGTCTCGTCAGGTCTGATGGCCCATTTCAAGGCTGCAATCTCGTTCATCATGTCCTCGTCGATGGCCAGACGACCGGCGGTATCGACGATGACCACGTTGTAGGACTCCTGCTTAGCCTTGCGGATGGCGTGCTGGGCGATGGACACCACGTCCTTGTTTTCCGGCTCGATGTAGACATCCACGCCGACACTCTCGCCCACTACCTTCAGCTGCTCCATAGCGGCCGGGCGGTAGATGTCGCAGGCCACAAGCAGAGGCTGCTTGTGCTGCTTTGTCTTG
>JAGCNO010000062.1 GCA_017645905.1 Prevotella sp.
AACCAGTATGAGGGCCTTGTGACCTTCACCAACTGGAGCGACGGCGACACCAACAGCTCGAAGCTCCTCAGCATGACCGAGAACATCGAGCTCACCGCCATGTATTCCGAGGCCGACATCATTGCCGGTTGGGACTTCTACACCGCTGGTGGCAACGGCCGTAAGGCTGACATTGCCGCTCAGGACAACGACGGCGACGCCCTCAACCTGGTGAACACCGAGACGGGCGAGACCAGCGGATGGCTCGACAAGAGCTGGCTCGGAGCAGGTGGCTATGAGAGCTTCAAGGGTGCTGCCGTGAACTGGCGCACCGGCACCGGCAATGGCGACGTCGGTTACTGGCACTGGCAGACCATGGTCAACGCCCAGGCCTTCACCGACATCAACGTGCAGTTCCAGATGCTCTACAACTACAATGCCTACCAGACCTACAACGCCGAGTACTCGCTCGACGGCTCAAGCTGGACCAAGTTCGGCAGCATCACCATGACCGGTGCCAAACAGGCTGTTCAGTTCAACGGGCAGCTGCCCGCTGAGGCCAACAACCAGGACAAGCTCTACATCCGCATGCTGGCCGACAAGACCTCTAATGTCGACGGTTCCGCATCGGCCAACGACGGTAACACCCTGGCCATGTTCTTCATCACCGGCACTCCGCAGCTCGTCGACGACGGCGTCGCTCCCGTGCTCGTCTCTACCGTGCCAGAGAATGGTGCCACCGGCGTGTCGGCAAGCGGCAAGATTGTGCTCACCTTCGACGAGCGCGTCAAGCTGGCCGCCGAGTTCGCTCCCACTGCTACCTTAGGCACCCTGACCCTTACTCCGACGGTGAGCGGAAAGACCGTCTCCTTCGAGTATAAGGGCCTGGAGTATGGCACGGAATACACCTTCACCCTGCCTGGCGGAAGCATCGGCGACCTCACCGACAACTCCATTCGTGAGGCCATCACCCTGACCTTCACCACCATGGAGCGTCCCGCCGTGCAGAAGGGTCTCTATGACTATGTGGTCAGCAATGTCGACGACCTCCTGGCAGCCATCGCCGCCGCCGAGGCCCGTGCCGACAAGAACGTGCGCTACCGCATCTTCATACACGACGGCAGCTACACCATCCCCGTGAAAGCCAACAAGCTGGTGGCCAAGGCCGAGGGCTATGAGGTGCCCGAGTGCATCACCTTCCTCAACGCCTCGAACGTGTCGTTCATCGGTGAGAGCCGCGACGGCGTCGTCATCACCAATGGCATTGACCCGACGGACACCTTCTCCGGACAGTACGGCCCCACCAGCAAGTACGACGGCATCGGCAACAGCGACGTCTTCCAGATTGCCTCCCGTGTCAGCGGCCTCTACTGGCAGGACATCACCGTCAAGTCGGGAATGAACGATGCTACCGGACGTGGCCTCGCCATCCAGGACAAGGGTACGATGAACATCTACAAGAACGTGGGTCTGCGCGGCTATCAGGACACCTGGACCTCAAACAACGACAACGGTCTCTACTACTTCGAGGGTGGCTACCTTCGCGGCCGTACCGACTACATGTGTGGTAAGGGCGACATCTTCTGGAACGGCGTCGAGCTGCGACAGATGGCCGGTGGCTATGCCTCCGTGCCCTCAAAGCCCGCCAAGTACGGCTGGATCTACAAAGACTGCGTCATCAATGGTGAGGGCAACAATGTCGACGGCAACTACACCCTCGGTCGTCCGTGGGGCCAAGGCACGCCTATCGCCCTCTTCATCGACACCCGCATGAACGTCGTGCCCTCAGCCATCGGCTGGAACGAGATGAGTGGCGGCTGGCCCGCACGCTTCGCAGAGTACAACTCCACCACCTCCAGCGGTTCGGCCATCGACCTCAGCGGACGTAAGAAGACCTTCGGCGACGGACATGCCAACAATCCTGTCCTCACCGCCGAGGAGGCTCTCGAGAACAGCGACCTGCACCGCATGTATGGCGACTGGGATCCCACCCTCGCCACCGAGCAGGCTCCTATTCCTGCCAACGTGAAGCTCAACACCGACACCAAGGAGCTGACATGGGACGATAGCAACTATGCCCTGCTCTATGCCATCGTCAAGGACGGCAAGGTCATCGACTTCACCCTTGAGCCTACGTTCACCGTCGACGATACTACGGCTTCCTACGCCGTGCGTGCCGCTAACGAGATGGGTGGTCTGAGCGAGGCTTCTGAGACGGCCTCCATCACCACCGCCATCAGCGAGGTGGCCAACGGCGAGCAGCGCGTGCCCGAGACCATCTACAACGTCGGTGGACTCCGCGTGCAGAAAGCCCAGAAGGGACTCTACATCATCAACGGAAAAAAGGTAATGGTGAAGTAATTGATATTTGACAGTTGATAATTGACAGTTGATAATTGACAATTGATAATTGACAATTGAGAATTGCCAGTTGAAAATTGCCAGTTTAGAATTGCCAATTGAAAATTGCCAGTTGAAAATTGATAATTGACAGTTGACAATTGCCAGTTAACAATTGCCAGTTAATAATTGCCAATTAGCTTCACACTCTAACCAATCCGGGCCATGCAGGTACATCCTTGCATGGCCCGGATTCTTGCTACGCGCAGCCACTCCCCTCCCCTCAAGGGGAGGGGCAGGGGTGGGGTCTGTAATATCCTGTCAGCGAAGAAGAAACTGCCCGTCAGCTAAAAGTTACTGACCCCACCCCTACCCCTCCCCTACATGGGAGGGGAGTGGCTGCGCACCATTAAAACCACATGTGAGGGGAGTGGCTGCGCACCATTAAAACCACAGGTGAGGGGAGTGGCTGCGCACCATTAAAACCACCGCCCTGATTCAGGGCCGAGAGGGTTGCCTTTATACGGTTGAGGTAAGTGCCGCGGCCCTGGTACCTGTTCATTGTAGGGAATTAGCTTGTCTAATTCCGAATATTCAGGTTATCGCGTCTGGCGGAATCTGCCAGGCAAATTCCCTACAGCAGGCGGCTTTCGTACTTCCGGAACTTGAGTTATTAAGAAAAAAGTTTACAACAATTTTTGCGCCTCGAAGCATCCTTTTTTTCTCAGGGAAAGAACCGTTTAATCTATTGGAAAGAACGGCTTAATCTATGGGAAAGATTAGTTTAATCTATGCGAAAAAGCCGTTCTTTCTTTGCAGGGGGTTAAACCGCTTTATCTTTGCACCCAAAGATAAGTGTTGGACTACGAGAAATATTTACAAATTAAAGCCAAAGGAAATCCGCATATTCCTCATTTCCTCATTTCCTCATTTCCACATTTCCGCAAATCCGCATATTCCGCTTTTCCGCATTTCCGCTTTTCCGCATTTAGTTTTCACTGAAATCTTATTTATATAATATATATTTAAATATATATTATATAAATAAATGTATTATATAGAAAAATCACACTTTTAACATGCCAAATGCGGAAATGCGGAAAAGCGGAAATGCGGAATACAGCGAAAACAAAGGGTTTTTGGAAGATTTACTGCATATACACCCCTGTAGGTGTCTGCAGAGAGTCCTGCATGTAGAGATAGTCAACAGGCTCAAATTTGAGCTCGTTAGCTGCAAAGTGTCCCGTTTTTCCGTCCTATTAACAAACTTTAACCGGGGGGGGATTCAGGTTAATAATTTTTTGTACTTTTGCATCGTAATTACAATTACAAAAACCATTATTAACTAAAACCTGTTATTATGAAAAGAATAACTTTACTTCATTACGTGCTGCTGACCTTGTTCATCAGTATGTCGTCTTTTTGCCGGGCTGCAGATAAGGAGGCCTATGCTGAAATCAAAGACGGCACGATGACCTTCTACTACGACGTGAAACGAGACAAGCGCGAGGGAGCGACCTTCTCGCTGAACGAAGGTATTCCGGATTGGAGGACAAACGATTATAACGAGCTTCGAGAGTCAATTACCACCGTGGTGTTCGACCCCTCGTTTGCCAACGTACGGCCCACCACTACCTACGCATGGTTCGATGCTTTTGTGAACCTTAAGGAAATAAAGGGCATGGCCGAGTATCTCAACACCAGCGAGGTGACCAACATGAAAGAGATGTTCCGCGACTGCCGAATCTTGGAGAGCATAGACCTGAGCAGTTTCAACACGGAGAAGGTGACCAATATGGCGTATATGTTCTTCGACTGCGACGCCTTCACCACCCTCGACCTGAAGAGCTTCAACACGGCGAATGTGGAGAACATGACAGACATGTTCTTCGGCTGCGACAACCTGACTACCATCTATGTGGGCTGGAACTGGAACACGGAGAAGGTGACGGAGTCATTCCACATGTTCTACTGGTGCAATAAACTCGTCGGCGGTATGGGCACGCATTTCGACGATGAGCATACGAACGTGGAGTACGCCCGCGTCGACGGTGGAGAGAGCTCCCCAGGCTACATGACGGCACTCCTGGCCTACGCCATCCTTGACGGCGAGACCATGACCTTCTATTACGACATCTTAGCCCCTACACGAGAGGAACAGGGAACACTGATTCCAATAGATAATTCGGAGGCGGGTGTGTTTACAATGGCGTTGGCCCATATAATCTACGCTACAGAGTATGCCGCGGTCACCACTGCTGTGTTTGACCCCTCATTTGCCGAATATCGGCCCAAGTATACTTATGCTTGGTTCGCCAATATGCCGGAGCTTGAGGATATCGAGGGCATAGAATATCTCAACACCAGCGAGGTGATCACCATGAACAGCATGTTCGCCTGTTCTCCGGAAGTAGGCGAAAGCAGCCTGAAGGTCCTCGATTTGCGCAAATTCGACACCCACAAGGTGGTCGACATGGCAAATATGTTCAATGGGTGCGAATGGCTGGAAGTCATTCTCGTGGGCGACGGCTGGAGCACGGAAAACGTGACAGAATCAAAAGACATGTTCCTGAACTGCATAAAGCTTAAGGGCTGTTGCGGCACAAGATATAGTTCAAGCCACACAGACGCGGAATACGCCTGCGCAGACCGAGGCGAGAGCGAGCCCGGCTACCTGACTGACCGGTATTCCTACACTGTATTCAACAACGGTACGCTGACCTTCTGCTTCGACCTGGACATGGAGTCACGCGAGGGAAAAATATATCCGACGAACGCCAACATGGAATCCCCAAAATGGGTGGACGACGACACCAGCTTCGATGTCACCACCGTGGAGTTCGAACCCTCGTATGCTATCTTCACACCCTCGTCTACGTACTCCTGGTTCAGCAACATGGAGAACCTCACGGAGATAAAGGGCATGGATTATCTCAACACAAGCAAGGTGATAGGCATGGACAAAATGTTCGAAGGATGCCGCAGCCTGGAAGTCCTCGACCTGACAAACTTCAATACGAAGAAAGTAAATTCTATGGAATCTATGTTCGCCAACTGCGCCTCGCTGAAAACCATCTTTGTGGGCGAGGGCTGGAGTACAGAGTCTCTCAATGTCTCTGCCAATATGTTCAACAACTGCCGCCAGCTTGTAGGCGGGGCAGGCACGAAGTACAACAGAAACCGCGTCGACGGCACCTACGCTCATGTTGACGGCGGCGAGTCGAACCCCGGCTACCTGTCGGAGGCAATTCTGGGCGACGTGAACCTCGACGGTGCTGTTGACGTGGCCGACATTGCCAGCATCATCGATGTCATGGCCATGTCAAGCTACAAAAAGACTGCCGACGTGAACCGCGACGGCGCCGTCGACGTGGCCGACATCTCCAGCGTCATCGACATCATGGCGGGGAAGTAACAGTCCTAAGGTTGCTGCTTGGTGCTGCCTTTCAGCAGTTGGTAAATATTCTACAAGGGCGCAAATTTGCGCCCTTGTACTTTCTACCGGGGAGGGGGAATCAGAAGTTCACGGCAAAGGATGCTCCCAGCGTGATGTAGTGGGTCTTTTTCTTCTTTTCGTAATCCACTGGGTCGAGCTTTATGCCCTGGGCCTCGAAGAAGGTCACGGCACTGGGCAGGGCGTACTTGATGAAGTGGAAGGGGTCGTAGCTCAGCGTGTAGCGGCGGTTGATGTAGTCGTAGTCGGCAAACAGGCGCCAGGAGAAGTTCGACTTGTACTTGTAGGTCAGCGACAGTCCTGTGCCGAAGGTGGTGGCTTCCTTTCCGCCCAGCGTCAGCACGTCCCATTCCGAGTCATATTCCTTGCCGCTGTCGGTAATGCTGTTGATGCCGCTCTCAAACAGGTCTACCTCGCCGTTCTCAATCAGCAGACGATACTTCACGTCGGCCATGCGGCCCTGCACTTTCGAGTTGATGTCGAGCTCCTGAGTGATGGAGTGGCCTATGAGCGCTTTTGTGCCCAGAGAGAAATGCTTGCCGAGGGGGAGATTGAAATAGAGTCCGGCGCTGCCCGAGAACTCCGTGAGGTGGTCGCTCTCGATGACCACCTGCTGGCTCCGCAGCAAGTCGTTGTTGATGAACTGCTTTGCGCTTTCTGAAAAATCTTCATCGTAGAACTGCCTGGCCAGGTCGATGTTGCTTTCTTCCAGGTCGGCTACGAACTGGTCCCAGTTCTTGGCTGTCATGGCTCGGATGCGCAGGCGGCCGCCGATGCCCACATACTTGTTGAAGAAGTAGGCACCCTCGGCGTCTACCGTCGTAGCCGTATGGAAATCGATGTTTATCTTTTCTTCCTCTTCGGTCTCGTAGTCGGCTTCGTCCTCAAATTGATAGTAGTATTCGTAGTCTTTCAGGTCGTAATCGGTGAAGCTTAAATTCTTCGTTCCTAAGCTTAAACCCATGCTGATGGCGAAGAACGAGGGGCTCTCGTTGAGGTTGTCCAGATTGCCTCGCAGCAGTCCTTTCTGCTTGAAGAGGATGTCGCTCAGGGCATAGCCCAGCTCTGTCGACAGGATACCGATGCCGGCTCCGGAGAGCACGTCGGAGACCCAGTGGCGGTTATTGAGCACACGCATGACTCCCGTTGCCGTGGCCACACCGTAGCCTGCCACCGAGAACCACGGGGAGCGCGTCAGGCCATACTCCTTGTGCAGCAGCGTGGCGCCTACGAACGAGGTGGCCGTATGGCCCGAAGGCCAGGAGTTGGCCGTGGAGCCGTCGGGGCGCATCTCTTTCGCCGTGTACTTGATGCCGTTGACAAAGGCAGCCATGATACCGTATGACATGGCGGCGCTGGCTGCCAGTCGCGGCCAGTCGCTACGGCCCTCATAGCCGCTTAGCTTCAGACCGACGGTCAGCGCCGGGCCGAAGTACTGCGTGTAGTCGTCGACGTGGGTCTTGAAGTTTGTCAGCAGGAGGGTGTTCGACTTGGCTCCCTCAATGTTCTGGGCCATCGTCCTCTTTACAGGCTTCGCTATCCAGCCAGCCGCGAAGACGGGGATGCCGACAAACGTCAGGTCGTCCATGGGCTTGAAGGCTGGCACGTCGGGGTTAGTCTTCGACTTCGTGAAGTCAAAGTCCAGCTTCAGTTCGGGCAGCGTCTCCCGCTCAGAGAAGCAGGCCTGCTCTTCATTCCGCTCCGTCAGGTTGTAGTTCAGCGGTTGGTTGATAATGCGCATCACCTCAGGGCTCATCGGCTCTACGTCGAGGGTCAGCGGTTCGTCGCCGAAAAAGTTTCCGGCCAAGGCGCTTGATGCAGAAAATGTCAGCAAAAGCGCCGATAATAAAGTCTTTGTCATCTTTATAGAATATTAATAAGATTTTGGCTGCAAAATTACAAAATAAAGTTAAGACGGCCAAAGGTTTAGCTAA
>JAGCNO010000063.1 GCA_017645905.1 Prevotella sp.
GACGGACTTTCTGGCGATGAATTCGCCGGAGCTAGGGCATACCTGCATGCACCTGCTATGCAGGGCGGGCTAAGGTAGCTTCGTGTTCAACGAACGATGCTACCATATCGTGAAGAACGACCTGGTGGTGATGCCGAACCCCACACGGGCGAAGAACCTCGCGGCGGCACCGGGGATGGAGGTGGAGTGGTTCGCCGCCGACAACAAATTCTTGCATAGCCTACTGCCGTCGAACAACTACAGCATCGGGGGCAGCATCAGCCTCAACCAGAACCCCGTCATCAAGGTCGACGACCGTCAGGCGGAAATCCTACTGGAGGACTTCCACCGGCTGCGCGACCGCCTCGACGACCGCCTCGACGACCGCCACCTGCTCTTCTACCGCGAGATGATGGGGAGCCTCTGCCTGACGATGATGTACGACATCTTCGAGCTCCACGCCAGGCGCGATGCCACCGACACTCACAGCGATCGCACCGCCTATATCGTCCGTCAGCTCACCGACCTGCTCGCCACCGGCATCAGCCGCACGGAGCGCGACGTCAGCTACTATGCCGAGCGACTCAACGTATCGACCAAGTACCTCTCCGCCACCGTCAAGCGCGTCACCGGCCACAGCGTAAGCAGCTTCATAGACCGCGCCACGGTGCCCATCCTGAAGAAATACCTCAACGACGAGCGCCTGTCGCTCACGCAGATAGCCGACAGGATGAACTTTACCTCGCTCTCCTATTTCAGCCGCTACTGCACCAAGCACCTCGGCCAGTCGCCCAGCGACTACCGCCGCAGCCTCCAGCCACGAGGATGATACAACAATCATTTATTTACGGTGGTTTTCCCTTCGCGGTAGTCGGTGGGCGAGACTCCCGTATGTGTCTTGAAGTATTTGCGGAAGGTGAACTGTTCGGGAAATCCAAGGCGGTCGGCCACCTCCTTGACCTGCATACCCGGCTGCATAAGCAGATGCTTGGCCTGGTTGATGGTAAAGATATGAATCCAATGCTTGGGTGTCTGGCCCGAATACTGCTGGATGAGCGTGGAGAAGTGGCGCACCGTCAGGCAGGCCTCTGCAGCATAGTCGGTCACAGTGCGCCGGTCGGCATAGTGGAGCGCGAGCGATTTCATAAAGTCCACAAAGAGTTGCTCTCCAAGCGAAGGCTTTTCCGCCAATGGCTTCGCAGCAGATGCATAATCATACAGAAACTCCAATATCAACTGTAGCCTTTGCAGAGCGGCAAGATGCTCATTCATCTGGCAAAAGATTTCAGTTTCCGGCCGCAATGTCTCCCGCTCAGCAATACGCCGAGCTGCCTTAACCACGTAATCCTGCTTGTCTTCGTCCAGTTTTAGATATGGCGTCGAGTTGCTGACAAGAGGCATTATCTTTGAGAAGAAAGGTGCTGTTTCACCCGACACCCGTTCCATATCCTCAACAACAACGCATTCTTCGTAGTCCTCGCTACGTTCCACATCCATTGCTGGAAGGAGTGGCGACAACACCGTGGCAAAGCCCTTTTCCACAAGGCAGATACGACTGCCGATGATACGTTTGGCCCATCCGCTTGTGCATAACGATACGCCTACTTTTTGCTCCATAATCTTCGATATTTCGGCTGCAAAGATACGAAATTAAATTAATATCGTACTTTTTGCTCAATATCACCCACACATTGCTCTTTGGCAGGTGGATGAACGGTTGTACTTTTGCAAACGGAAAACAGTATATTTATTTTAACATAAACAACTAAAAGTCAAATATCAATGAAAAATCTAATCAACAACTGGCACTACATCTCGGTCTTTTTGGCCGGTGCCTTTGCCCTTGTGGCCATCCTGGTGCCGATGGGCACCGTCACCCGTTTGCTCCTTGCAGCCATTGCGGTGCTGTTTCTCCACTTCTTCGAGGAGTTCGGCTGGCCAGGCGGATTCCCCTTGGTGGGAATGAAAGTGCTGATGAACAGCAGCGAACTCGACTCCTCCAAGTGGGGCGTCAACAACCTAAGCTCGATGTTCGGCAACTGGGGTTTTCTTCTGCTTGTCTACATTCTTCCTCTGTTCCTGCCGGGCGTGCGTTTTATGACGCTGGCGGCCTTTATGTTCCTCTTCGCCGAGGTGCTTATGCATTTTGTCATCTTCCCCATCCGTCTCAAAGCCTGCTACAATCCCGGCCTCATCACTACCATAGGGCTGGGTGCCATCGGCTGCTGCTACTTCTTTGGCGGAGTGTTCGATGTCGGTATGTATGTGTGGTACGACTGGGTGATAGCCGTGGTGTGGTTTGCAGTGGTGTTCATCTTCTCCTTCCGTTCCAAACTTTATTGGAACCTCGGCAAGAAACCCGGCTACCCTCTCACCCAACAAAGCGCCTTCGGCCTGACAGTAAAATAAAACTCGCTGAAGCGAAGCCACGTGCTGGTCGCTACTGCACCAAGCACCTCGGCCAGTCGCCCAGCGACTACCGCCGCAGCTTCCAGCCACGGGGGTGACACAGTAGCCATATATTTACGATAGTTTCGGAGTCATAAGTTCCTGTGATGCATCTGGAAGAGCTTTAGGCGTGCCAACAAGGC
>JAGCNO010000064.1 GCA_017645905.1 Prevotella sp.
GCCGCCGGCATGTGGGCCTGCTCCATGAAGTACCACAACGGACGGTTCCATATCCTCATCAACGGCAACGATGCCGGAGGATTCCTGCTTACCGCCACCGACCCTGAGGGCAAGTGGGAGATGAAGAAACTGTCGCGCATCTACTATGACCCCGGCATGCTCTTCGACAACGGCAAGGTCTACGTGGCTTGTGGCATCGGCAACATTCAGATGTGCGAACTCGACGAGGACTTCAACTATAAGCAGGAAAAGCGCGTCATCAGCGACAAGGACGGCCTTGAGGGCTGCCACCTCTACAAGATAGGCGACTACTACTACATCTACGCTACCTACGGCGGATGGCCCTCGGGTCAGGCCGTGTTCCGCTCGAAGAACATCTTCGGCCCCTACGAGGAGAAGATGCTCGTGGAGAAAGTCATCAACAACAAGGTGAACACCGTCCATCAGGGTGCTCTCATACAGATGGGCGGCGACACCTCTACCCAGGAAGGCGAGTGGTGGACCATCCTTCAGGAGGACAAGGGTGCCCTGGGCCGTATGCCGAACCTGCAACCCGTGAAGTGGGTCGACAACTGGCCCGTGGTGGGAAACAACGGCGTGCCCGTCACCCAACATGTGAAACCTACCGTCAGCCAGCCTTCGCCCGCCAAGCCGTTGCCCACCAACGACAACTTCCGCAGCTATCCCATGGGCATGCAATGGGAATGGAACCATAACCCCGACGACAGCGGATGGAGTCTCTTCGAGCGTCCGGGATGGCTGCGGCTGAAAGGTCTGCCGGCAGACAGGCTTACACAGGCTCGTAATATGCTCACCCAGCGAATACCCGTTATTCACAACAAGCAGAGCACCCCCATCAAGGGTACCGTCTGCCTCGACATCAGCAACCTGAAAGAGGGTGACCGTGCCGGACTATGCGTCTTCCAGGACCCCTATGCCTTTATCGCCGTGGAGATGAAGGACGGACAGCGGCAGCTCGTATGGCGACAGGACACCCTGCGCACTAACAGCAGCTTCACCCCGGCAGAGCAGACGCTGGCCATCGACACCGACTCACTCATCTATCTGAGGGCAACCGTCAGCTATAGCTCCAGCATCATCGGGTTCTCCTACTCGTTCGACAACAAGACTTTCAAGCGCCTCGGACAGAACACCACGATTGGCTTTAACCTCACCGTCTTTGTGGGAGCACGCTTCGGACTCTTCTGCTATAATAATCAATCGTCAATGGTCAATGGTCAATCGGGTTACGCCGACTTTGACTGGTTCTCGACCGAAGACAACTACGACGAGGCTAATTACTATCCCGCCGAGTTCGCAGGCTTCAGCGAGGACATGCTCACCGCTGAGTCGCTATCGCTCTCCGACGTCGCCTCCGAGGTGATGGTGGGCAACAGCGGACAACTCGACGTCACCGCAACCTTCCGCGACGGACATACGGAGAACGTTGCAGCGCAGGCCCGCTACGAGACCAACGGCAACGACGTCATCGAGATACGCAACGGCCGCATCTTTGGCCTTGGAGAGGGGACGGCCACCGTCCGCGTCTTCTACACCGACCCACTGGGCAATCAGCTTACCGCCAAGTTCACCGTACGCTCCACTTTCTTCCCCTTCGGCTCACAGTACATCAAGACCGACTTCTTTGCCAACGGCACCTACACCGAGAGCACCCACACCTTCAAGCCAGGACAGTGGGGACAGATGGGATGGCAATACACCAACGGAGCTGACATGTCGGCCTACAAGTACCTCGTCATCAAGCTCGCCGCCACCAGCAGCGACTCTCACTTGAACATCTTCACCGAGAACAGCATCTGGAGTCCCTGCTGCAGCACGCCTGACTTCGGTTCGAAGAAGCAGATTGTGCTGAACCTCTCCACTGCCAAGTACACCAGCGACAGCGACAAGAAGGGCCAGCCGCTCGACACGAAGCACATCCGCATCGTTTCCTTCTGGGGAACAGGCAGCAAGACCATCCGTGTGGACGACATGTACCTCACCAACAACGACGACTATTCCCGTCCGACGGTAACCATAAAAGGTGACGTAAACGGCGACGGCACCGTCGACGTGGCCGACATCTCAGCCATCATCAGCATGATGGCCGGCACTGTTGGAGGGGATTTGCAATCCCCGACCAACGCATCTGCCGACGTAAATGGCGACGGTGCCATCGACGTGGCCGATATTTCAGCCGTCATCACCATCATGGCCAATAACGCAAGACTACTCAAAACTGAATAAAAACTATGAAAAAGATTCTATCCATTCTCCTGCTTTTTGCAGGACTGCTGCCCGCCGAGGCAGACAACATCAACGTTAACGGCACATCGCGCAGCTACAATGTCATTGTGCCCAAGAACCTGGGCGAGAACCGCCCGCTGCTCATCTTCTGTCACGGTTACAACCAAGACGCCGGCTGGATGCAGAACAGCGAGTTCAAGAACGACAACGTGAGCATGGAAGCCGTCTGCGACACCGCCAAGTTCGTCTGTGTATTCCCCAACGGCATTGACCGGGCGTGGGATATCGGCGGCGACCGCGACATCAACTTCGTCAAGGCCATTATCGAGAAGATGGTGTCGCAGCACAAGATTGACCGTAACCGCATCTATCTCGGCGGCTTCTCCATGGGCGGCATGTTCACGTACAACGCCATCAACAAGATGTCCGACCAGATTGCCGCTTTCATCTCCTGCAGCGGTCCGTCGGTGGTGACACCCAAAGCCGGCCTGCGCCCCATACCCCTGCTGCATATACAGGGAACGGCCGACAACTTCGGTGGTGTGCAGCCCGCACTTAACCCCTGGATTAAGCACAACAACTGCCCCACGCAGGACAAAGTCATCAGCAACTACAACGGTTTCAGCGGCGCTAAGCTGCACATCTGGGGCCCAGGCGATAACGGCGTAGAGGTCAGGCTCATAGAGCTCCAGGACAAAGGCCACTGGATTTGCAAGGAGCCGCAGGTGTACACTGGCAAGGAGATATGGAACTTCTGCAAGAAGTATTCTCTCGACATGAAAGACCCAACGGTGAAGATTACCTCGCCCACAGGCAACCTCACCTACATAGCACTTGGAGGAGCAGCACAGTCGGACAATATCCACATTGAGGCCACCACCAGCGACCCCGACGGAAAAGTAACGAAGGTGGCACTCTACGACGGCAAGACACTGATTGAGGAGCGGACCACCGACCTTGAAACCGTCTCCTTCGACCTGCAGCCTCTCAGCCGGGGCACCCATGAGCTGCGTGTCGTGGCCACCGACGACGACCAGCGCTCTACCGAGGCCGTCCGTACCGTCAGCGTCGTCGAGCAGTCGGGCAACTACGTCTTCTCAAAGCTCTTCAACACCGAGGGCAGCGTGCCCGACGGCTGGACGACCTACGACGGCAATGAGAAGCGCACAGGCTACAACGCCGGCTACACCTCGGGATGCCGTGTGTTCCATTTCACCGGCGAGCAGCACGACGTCTTCGAATATGGTCTCTACGCCCGCAACGTCAACGGCAAACCCGGTGAGGGCTATGCCCGCTTTGCTGCCCCTGAGACCACCGTCAAACTCACCCTCCATGCCGGTAACTACCAGATGCTTCACCGTCTGGCCAACTGGAATATCGAGACCTTCTCGCCTGTTACCATCATCATCGAGAAGACCGACGGCACCCCAGTCTATGAGGAGACCGTCACGCCTACCGTCAACATCGGCAACAATGCCGCCAATTCCTTCTCAGGAGCCACCCTTGGCCGCTTCAACTTCGACATCAACGAGACCGGCCGCTACCAGATTTCCTTCTACACCGCCGATGCTCCTTGGGCCGACCTCGTCGTAGGACAGGCCGCCATAGGCTACAAGGGCGTTGTCGTCGGCATTGACGAAATCGAAAATCGGAAATCCGTAAATAGTAAATCGTCCAATAGTAAATACTATGACCTTCAGGGCCGCCAAATCGATAATTGTCAATCCGTTAATCGTAAATTACCGAGGGGTCTCTACATCAAAGACGGCAAGCTCATCATCCAATAATAAGGCTCTCTCCTCGCTTTTCCCCCTTCTTCTCCCCCTGTACAGGAGGAGCCGGAGGGGGTTCCTTTTTCCCCTCATGGAGAATAAGCCGTTTTCTCTCATAGAAAGAACGGCTTTTTCTCATAGAAAGAACGGCTTATTCAAATCGAAAGAACGGCTCTTTCAAATTGTAAGAACGGCTTATTCAAATCGTCCAATAGTAAATCGTCTAATAGTATAATCAAGAGAACGACTCTCACCATAAGCTAAAAAGTGTGAAAGTGGGGCTGAATAGCAAGGATATTCAACAAAAAGCATTAACTTTGCAACGTACAATCACATCATACTAATAAAAAACCTCAAACTGTTCAAGGGGATTTGCAATCCCCGTCTCAAACCTCATAACCTCAAAAACATGAAGACAATCGCACGGACAATGAAACGCGGACTCATCCTCTTGCTCGCCGTTACGGGCTGGCAGACGGTACAGGCACAGCAGCACACTCTCTGGTACGACCATCCTGCCACCCACTGGCTCGAAGCACTGCCCATCGGCAACAGTACGCTGGGGGCTATGGTCTATGGCGGGACTGACACCGAGGAGATACAGCTGAATGAGGAAACGTTCTGGAGCGGCTCACCCCACTCGAACAACAGTCAGGAGTCGCTGGCAAAGCTGCCCGAGGTGCGGCAGCTCATCTTCCAAGGCAAGGAGGGCGAGGCCGCAAAACTGCTCGACCAGTACTTCGTCAAGGGGCCTCACGGCATGCGCTTCCTGCCGATGGGCAGCCTGAAGCTGAAGTTGGGCCACACAGACGTGGATAAATATCGCCGAACACTGAACCTGGGCGACGCGACCGCCACCACATCTTATATATATAAGGGCGTGAAATACGAGCGTACGGTCTTCGCCTCGCTGGCCGACAATGTGATTGTCGTACAGCTGAAGGCTGGTAAGAAGGGCGCGCTTTCATTTGACGTTGACTTCACGACCCAGCTGCAGTCGAAAGTCTTTACCGTTTCTGAGCATGAGGGAATCAACGGAAAAGTCAACGAACTGGCTGCCGTTGTCGACGGTGTGGAGCAGGAAGGCATCAAGGCAGGTCTGAAAGCTGAGTGCCGCATCCTGGTGGAGGCCGACGGCAAGGTGGAGCGTAGCGTCGACAAGATAAACGTGGCCAACGCCACCACCGCAACACTTTTTATCGCTGCCGCCACCAACTTCGTGAACTACAAGGATGTCAGCGGCACTCCCGTGAAGAAGAACAACCAGACACTGGCTGCTGTCAAGGCAAAGCCCTACAAGCAACTGCTGGCCGACCATGTCAAGAAATATAAGGAGCAGTATGACCGCGTGACGCTGGTATTGCCCAAGAATGAGGCTTCTGCCTTGCCCACTGACCAGCGCCTTACGGCTTTTGCCGATGCTCCCAACGACCTCGACATGGTCTCCCTGATGATGCAGTACGGCCGTTACCTGCTCATCTCGTCGAGCCAGCCCGGCGGTCAGCCTGCCAACCTGCAGGGCGTGTGGAACGACAAGATGAACGCTCCCTGGGACTCGAAATACACCATCAACATCAATGCCGAGATGAACTACTGGCCTGCCCTCGTCGGTAACCTCGCCGAGACACAGCAGCCGCTGTTCTCCATGATTCGCGACCTAAGCGAGACGGGTGCCAATACGGCCAAGGAGATGTACGGTTGCGACGGCTGGGTAGCCCACCACAATACTGACTTGTGGCGCATTGCAGGCCCTGTAGACGGAACGCCCTGGGGCATGTTCCCAACGGGTGGCGCCTGGCTGACAACCCACATCTGGCAGCACTACCTGTACACCGGCGACAAAGACTTCCTCGAGTCTTATTACCCTGTGCTGAAAGGAGCCACCGACTTCCTGCTCGACTACATGCAGGTTTATCCAGTCGCCGGGGAAATCAAGTCGGCTGCAGGAATGTTGATGACCGTCCCCACGGTGTCGCCTGAGCACGGCCCGCGCGGCAAGGGCACGAACGTCTGTGCCGGCTCAACGATGGACAACCAGATAGCCTTCGACGTGCTCTCGCAGACCCTGAAAGCTGCTGAGGTGCTGGGGAAGGATCCTTCCTACATCGACAGGCTTAGGTTCCAGATTGCCAACCTGCCGCCCATGCAGATAGGCCGTTACGGCCAGCTGCAGGAGTGGCTCATCGATGCCGACGACCCGAAAGACGAGCACCGCCACATCTCTCACCTCTACGGACTTTATCCCTCTAACCAGATTTCGCCCTTTAGCCATCCCGAACTCTTCGCCGCCTGTGCCAACACCCTACACCAGCGTGGTGACATGGCCACAGGATGGAGCCTTGGTTGGAAGACCAATTTCTGGGCTCGTATGCTCGATGGCAACCACGCCTTCCAGATTATCAAGAACATGCTGCACATCCTGCCCAGCGACTCGAAGATGCGCGAATATCCCGCCGGCCGTACTTACCCGAACCTCTTCGATGCCCATCCGCCTTTCCAAATTGATGGAAACTTCGGTGTCAGCGCCGGCATCTGCGAGATGCTCGTACAGAGCCACGACGGTGCCCTGCACCTGTTGCCCGCCCTGCCCGATGACTGGAAAAAAGGCGAGGTAAAGGGTCTGCGTTCCCGCGGCGGCTTTACAGTCGACATAGCATGGGCAGACGGACATATCACCAAGGCCACCATCTACTCAACCCTCGGCGGTACCCTGCGCCTGCGTTCCTACCAGCCACTCTTGAGCAAGGACTTGCGCCCCGCAACAGGCGACTGTCCCAACAGCTTCATGGCCCCCGCCGACATTAGCCAGCCACTGAGCGTTAAGCCCGACCCACAGGCCGACATCATTAAACCTCAAGTGCAGAAGGTCTATGAATATGACCTTGACACTACTCCCGGCCAAGTGTATATCATTAAATAGTAAGTCGTGAAATAGTAAATAGCACGATGATTAGCATCGACGACGCACTTCAGATAGCGCTGAGCGCACACCGAGGACAAAAAGACCTGGACGGTAATCCCGTCATCCTGCACCCGCTGACTGTTGGGCTGGCAGGAAGGAACAGGGAGGAGATGATTGCGGGATTCCTGCACGACGTGGTGGAGGACACCTCCCTGACGTTCGACGACCTGCGGGCAGCCGGCGTTGATGAGCCTATCATCGAAGTGCTTCAGTTGCTTACACACGACAAGAACGGGATACCCTACGAAGAGTATGTAAAACGAATTGCCGCATCGGGTAACGAAACGGCTATTCGCGTAAAGTACAACGACCTTACCCACAACCTGATGCGTGGAAAAAAAGGTGGCCACCTGAAGCAGGTGGCCAAACATGAAGAGGCGCTGAAAATCATCGCCCCGCTGGTTAAATAAAGCCGGATTAGAATTTATACCTCAGACCGCCAAGGATGATGCCTTGCTCGCCAAGGCCCAGCTCGACGAAGCCACGGAAAGCACCGCCAAACTCCATGCCCAGTAGCGAGGCTTGCCAGTTGAAGGTAGTGAGAGTGTCGTCCTTTTTGTTGTCATCGTCAGACTCTACACCCATAGTAATACCGGCGGCTACCTTCGAATACATGCCGAAGTGGCTCTTGACGAGCCAGTTGTACTTCACGGCAGGCATGAGGGTGTAGTAGGTAGAGCTGGCGTTGTTATAATTCTCCCAGCTGCATCCGCCGACGGCTGCAACAGCACCGATGGCCAGACGCGACTGGACGTAGCGGAAATACTCGAGGCTGACAGGCCCCCAGTAGCTGGTCTGCTTGCCCGAAAACATGCCCACGCCGATGCTTGAGACAATGTCGGTGTTAGAACCTGCACCATAGGCGACGGAAATCTCGTTCTGCCACTCGTCCTGGGCGTTAATACTCATTGTAGCCATCATGGAGGCTACGACCATCAGAAATACTTTTTTCATTGTGTTTGATTGGTTAATGTTTATTGTCTATTGTTTATTGTTTATTGTCTATTGTTATACCATAGTTTTGCTTCACTTCACTCATCACGAACGTGCTCTCGATGGAGCCGACCGACTCAATTTCGCCCAGTTTGGTGAGGATAAACTCCTGATACTGCTTCATGTCACGTGCGCGTACCTTTAATAAATAGTCGTACGCACCAGAGGTATTGTAGCACTCCGTGACCTCGGCAATGCGCATGACGCGACGGGCAAAGGCCTCGGCTATCTCGCGGTTTATCTGCTTGAGCTTCACCTTGCAGAACACCTGCAGACCCAACCCCAGCTTCTCGGGATCGAGGATAGCCACATACTTCTTGATATACCCCTGCCGTTCGAGCCGTTTCTGCCGCTCGAATACCGGCGTCGGGGTCAGATGTACCGCTTCGGCCAGCTCTTTGGTGGTCAGTTTTGCGTTCCTTTGCAGCGTTTTCAGTATCTGCAAGTCGGTTTCATCGAGTATTTCTGCCATGTTTTAGAAATATATTCTGTTGAGGGGACTCCCAGGAGCCCCAATCGGAAGGATTTTCTTTTTCGGGTGCAAAATTAGGTATATTTTCCGAATTACGCAAGAAATTTGGTGGAAATTTCCAAACTCCGTACCTTTGCAGCGTCAAACTAAGTGAAAAGTGAAGAGTGAAGAGTGAAAAATTTGCTTCCGCTCTGAAAATCGCGAAATAAAAGAAATTGATAAATAAATCGTAAATTGTTAAATCGTAAATATTTTAGATTATGAGTAAGAAGAATTATCGTTTTGAGACTTTACAGCTCCATGTAGGCCAGGAACAGGCCGACCCCGCAACCGACGCCCGCGCCGTGCCCATCTACCAGACTACGAGCTACGTGTTCCACAACTCTCAGCATGCTGCCGACCGCTTCGGTCTGCGCGATGCCGGTAATATCTACGGTCGCCTGACCAACTCCACGCAGGGAGTCTTTGAAGACCGCGTGGCAGCCCTCGAGGGTGGCGTGGCCGGACTGGCCGTGGCCTCTGGTGCCGCTGCAATCACCTATGCCCTGCAGAACATTGTGCAGGCCGGCGACCACATCGTAGCCGCCGACAACCTCTACGGAGGAAGCTATAACCTCATCACCCATACCTTAGCCACCCAAGGTATCAGCAACACCATTATCAACGTGAACGACCTCGAGGCGCTCGAAGCCGCCATCCAGCCGAACACGAAGGTGGTGTATGCTGAGACCTTCGGCAATCCTAACTCCGACGTGCTCAACCTCGAAGGAGTGGCTGCCGTTGCCCATCGTCACGGCATTCCCTTCATCGTCGACAACACCTTCGGCACGCCCTACCTCATCCGCCCGTTGGAGCATGGTGCTGACATCGTTGTTCATTCGGCCACGAAGTTCCTCGGCGGTCACGGCTCAAGCCTCGGCGGCGTCATCGTCGACGGCGGAAAGTTCGACTGGAAGGCCGACCCCGACAAGTTCCCCACACTGGCCAAGCCCGACCCCTCGTATCATGGCATCGTCTTTGCCGACGCCGTGGGTGCTGCGGCCTACGTCACCCGTATCCGTGCCGTCATCCTTCGCGATACCGGTGCTGCCATCTCGCCCTTCAACGCCTTTATCCTCCTGCAGGGCGTCGAGACCCTAAGCCTGCGCGTGGAGCGTCATGTGGAGAACGCCCTGAAGGTGGTCGACTTCCTGGCTAACCATCCGAAGGTGGCCAAGGTGAACCACCCCGCCTTGGAGAGTCATCCCGACCATAAGCTCTATCAGAAATACTACCCCAACGGTGGCGGCAGCATCTTCACCTTCGAGATCAAGGGCGGACAGGAAGAGGCCTGGAAGTTCATCGACGCCCTGCAGATCTTCTCCCTGCTGGCCAACGTGGCCGACGTGAAGAGCCTCGTCATACATCCCTACACCACGACCCACTCGCAGCTCTCGCCCGAGGAGCTGCAGGAGCAGCACATCACGCCCTCAACCATACGTCTGAGCATCGGAACAGAGCACATCGACGACATCATCGACGATTTATCACAGGCTTTTGACCAGATTTAAATTATTATTCGTACCTTTGCAGCAAAATCTTAGGAAATGAAACAAAAGACTGTATTAGTGACAGGTGCCAACAAGGGCATCGGATTTGGAATTGCCAAGCACCTCGGCCTCAGCGGCTGGAGCGTGGTTATCGGCGCCCGCGACGAGCAAAGGGCCACGGAGGCCATCGGCAAGCTCCAGGCAGAGGGCATCGACGTAGCCGGATGGGTGAACATCGAGCTGAAAGACCTCGAAGGCATCGATGAGGCTGCCAAGGACGTCAACGAGCGATTCCCCGAGCTGACACTCCTCGTGAACAACGCCGGCATACCGGGCGACATGAGCGTGGACAGCGAGCATACGGAGATAAGCGTCATCCGTGAGACCCTCGAGGTGAACTTCGTCGGCACCTTCGCCCTCACCAAGGCCCTTATTCCGCTCATTGCCAAGAACAGCGGCCGCATAGCCAACGTCACCGTTCCCTCGGAAATAAGCCCTTACTGGCACCCCCTGGCCTACGTGGCCAGCAAGGCCGCACAGAACGCCATGATGGGAGTGATGGCCATAGAATTCCAGCAGAGCGGCAAGCCCGTGGAAATATTCTCCGTACACCCCGGCCCCACGACCACCGACCTGAACGGCAATATGGCGCTGCCCGGATTCCACGACATCGAGACCGTGGGCAAGAAGTTTGCCGAACTCATCAACGACGGCCAAAACCATCAGGGCGAGTTCATCGAGCTCTACCCCATCGTAAAAGAAGATTAGTCAGAATATTGTACAAACTAAACAACACAGAATATGAGTAAGATTGCAAAACAGCTGACCGAGCTCGTCGGCAACACCCCACTCCTTGAGCTCAACAAGTATTCAACGGCAAAGGGTCTTGAGACTCCCGTCATTGCCAAGGTAGAGTATTTTAATCCCGGCGGCAGCGTGAAGGACCGTATTGCGCTGGCCATGATTGAGGACGCCGAAGCAAAGGGCATCCTGAAGCCCGGCGCCACCATCATCGAGCCGACGAGCGGCAACACGGGCGTAGGACTGGCGCTGGTCAGTGCCGTTAAGGGCTACCATCTTATCCTCACCATGCCCGAGACCATGAGCGTGGAGCGTCGTAACCTCGTGAAGGCCTACGGTGCCGAAGTGCGCCTCACCTCTGGAAAGGACGGTATGCCTGGTGCCATCCGCGCCGCCGAAGCCCTTCGTGACGAGATTCCCGGAGCCGTCATCCTCCAACAGTTCGAGAACGCTGCCAACCCCGCCAAGCACTATGCCACCACAGGTCCCGAGATTTGGCGCGACACCGATGGAAAGGTCGATATCTTCATCGGCGGCGTAGGCACTGGCGGTACCATCTCCGGCGCAGGAAAATACCTGAAGGAGCAGAACCCCAATGTGAAGATTATCGCCGTGGAGCCGAAGTCAAGCCCCGTCTTGAACGGCGGACAGAGCGGCCCTCACAAGATTCAGGGCATCGGTGCCGGCTTCGTGCCCAAGACCTACGATGCCAGCATCATCGACGAAGTATTTGACGTGGAGAACGACGATGCCATCCGCACAGGCCGTGAGGTGGCCCAGCAGGAAGGCCTGCTTGTGGGAATCAGCGCTGGCGCTGCCCTCTTTGCCGCCATCCAGGTGGCCAAGCGGCCGGAGAACAAGGGTAAGAAGATTGTCGTCCTGCTGCCCGACACCGGCGAGCGCTACCTCTCCACCGTGCTCTACGCCTTCGAGGACTATCCCCTCTAAGCTTGGTGTTTCCTTGCCGACATATACATTCCCGAGATAATGAGCACGGTGCCGACAAGGAACCATACCGTGATGCGCTCCGACAACACCAGACGGGCCACGATGATGGTGCAGACAGGATTCAGGTAGACATAGTTGGTGGCCGTGACGGCGCCCAGACCCTTAATGACCCAGTTCCAAGCCAAGAAGCACAACATCGAAGCCACACAACCCAAGAAGAGCAGACCCGCCAGGATGTCGGGGCGCATAATCAGGCTGAACGGTGGAAACTCAGGATAGACCACAAAATAGGGAACCATCGTCAGCAGACCATAGAAGAACACCTTTCGCGTAATGAACAGCGAACCGTAACGCTGGCTCGCCGGAATCATCAGCAGGCTGTAAACGGCCCAGCAGAGACAGGCGCCAAAGGCCAGCATGTCGCCCAACGGCGAAAGGTGAAGCACAAAACGGCCATTCATCACTACCACGCAAACACCAACGGCAGCTATCAGCGAACCGGCGGCCTGCACACCGCTCATACGTTCCGACTTGTAGACCAGCGCAATAAGCAGCGCAGCAAACAGCGGACAGAGACACACGATGAGCGATGTGTTGGTCGTCGTCGTGTAGTTCATGGCGCTGTTTTCAGTAAGGAAATAGAGCGAGCCGCCGGATATGCCTAAGCCAACCATCAGCAGCTCGTCTTTCCACGAACGGGACAGCCAGCGATGGCGGCCACGGACCAGCGAGAACACCAGCAGAAGCACGTAGGCGATAATGAAGCGAAGCACGAATATCTCGGCAGCCGACAGACCGCCCAAGAGCAGCAGCTTCGTACTCACGAAAGTAGAGCCCCAAATGGCAACCGTCAGAAAAGCCGTCAGGTGATACCAAAACGAAAGATTTCTCTTCATCAGCGGCAAAATTACGCAATATATACGGAACAGCCAAGGGAAAGGGTGAAAAATTACAAAAAAGGAAAGCAAAATTTGCCTGAGAGCGGGAAAATGCGTACCTTTGCAGCCCGTAAAGACTAATATGGCGTGTTTATATCATCAGATGAGGCCATATTATTCTCCTCACAACGACATTTTTTTGAAAACCCAACAGACTTTAAGAGTTCATGAACAAGATTCACTCTTTGGCAGTGGTAGACCCTGAAGCCATCCTTGGCGACAACAACGAGATTGGTCCCTTCTGCGTCATAGACAAGAATGTTGTCATAGGCGACAACAACAAGTTCCTCAACAGCGTCACCATCCATCAGGGAGCCCGCATCGGCAACGGCAACGAGTTCTTCCCCGGTGCCAGCATCTCCACCAAGCCCCAGGACCTGAAGTTCCAGGGCGAGGAGACCATCTGCGAGATTGGCGACAACAACAGCATCCGCGAAAACGTCACCATCAGCCGAGGCACCGCCTCGAAAGGCAAGACCGTCGTGGGCAACGGCAACCTGCTCATGGAGAACATGCACATAGCCCACGACTGCGTCATCGGCAATGGATGTATCATCGGCAACTCCACGAAGTTCGCCGGAGAGGTCGAGGTCGACGACTTCGCCATCATCTCGGCCGAGGTGCTCTTCCACCAGTTCATCCGCATCGGCAGCTACGTCATGATACAGGGCGGCAGCCGCACCAGCCAGGACATCCCGCCCTACATTATCGCCGGAAAGGAGCCCATACGCTTTGCTGGCGTGAACCTCATCGGACTGCGCCGCCGGGGATTCTCCAACCAGACCATCGAAATCATACACGACGCCTACCGCACTATCTATGCTCAGGGCATCCTGAAGGACGGAATAGCCGAGGCGCGCACCAAATATCCTGACTCGAAGGAAGTAGAATACATCTGCTCGTTCATCGAGTCGTCGAAGAGAGGAATCATCAGATAATAATATAATAAATATGTATAATAAGGAACAATTAGAGCAGATGGAGCCCATCAAGCTCATGGAGATTGCCCTCTCGATGGGCATTAAGGTCACTCCTGAGAGCGAGAAAGAGGCTGTCATCTACGACATACTCGACAAGGCCGCCGTCGATGTGGCCGCCGGCAACCTGCCCGAGAAGCCCAAGCGCAAATACACCCGCAAGGCAAAAACCACAGAGGACGCAGAGCCCGTCGCTTCTCCGACAGGAGAAACCACAGAGGTCACGGAGAAGCCCAAGCGCAAACGCAAGACAAAGGCCGAAAAGGAGGCAGAAGCAGCAGCACAGGCAGTAGCCAGTCAGCAGCCGACACCCGCAGAGGCCACAGAAGCCGCCGAAGCCCCAGAGAAGCCCAAGCGCAGAGGACGAAAGGCAAAGGCCGCAGAAACAGAGGCCACCGAGGCACCAGCCGTGCCGGAGGCATTGGAAAGCCAGGACAACACTCCTGCCGACGATGCTCCCGACTCACAGATGCTCGAGCAGCTCCAGCAGAAGATGGAGATGCACAACCAGGGCGTATGGGAAGGCGACCCGGGCGACGGCACCAACTTCATCGTCGTCACCGACCTGCCCATTGAGGACAACGCCGCCATGCCTACCCTCGACATCTTCGACCAGCCGACAACGCCGACTGAAGAAACATTGCCCGCCGCTTCTCCGACGGGAACCACTGGCAGCACAAAGCTCAAAGGACAGTCCTCATACGACTTCGGAGACTTCATCACCGGCAACGGCGTCCTCGAGATTGTCCAGGACGGCTACGGATTCCTCCGCTCCAGCGACTACAACTACCTCTCCTCGCCCGACGACATCTACGTCTCGCAGCAGCAGGTGAAGAAGTATTCGCTCAAGACCGGCGACGTCGTGGAGTGCACCGTCCGCCCGCCGCACGATGGCGACAAGTACTTTCTCCTCTCCACCGTGATGAGCATCAACGGACGTCAGCCCGCCGAGGTGCGCGACCGCGTCTCCTTCGAGCACCTCACGCCCCTCTTCCCCGAAGAGAAGTTCAACCTCACCGGCGACCCCCGCACCACCAACCCCTCGACGCGCATCGTAGACCTCTTCGCCCCCATCGGCAAAGGTCAGCGTGCCCTCATCGTGGCCCAGCCCAAGACCGGTAAGACCATCCTGATGAAGGACATCGCCAACGCCATCGCCGCCAACCACCCCGAGGCCTACATCATGATGCTGCTCATCGACGAGCGACCCGAGGAGGTCACCGACATGAGCCGCACCGTCAATGCCGAGGTCATCGCCTCCACCTTCGACGAGCCCGCCGAGCGTCACGTCAAGATTGCCGGCATCGTCCTGGAGAAGGCCAAGCGCATGGTGGAGTGCGGTCACGACGTGGTCATCTTCCTCGACAGCATCACTCGTCTGGCCCGTGCTTACAACACCGTCAGCCCCGCCAGCGGCAAGGTGCTTACCGGTGGTGTCGACGCCAACGCCCTGCAGAAGCCCAAGCGCTTCTTCGGAGCAGCCCGTAAGATAGAAGGCGGCGGCTCGCTCACCATCATCGCCACCGCCCTCGTCGATACCGGCTCAAAGATGGACGAGGTCATCTTCGAGGAGTTCAAGGGTACGGGCAACAGCGAGATACAGCTCGACCGCATGCTCTCCAACAAGCGCATCTTCCCGAGCATCAACCTCGTACAGTCGTCAACCCGCCGCGACGACCTCCTGCAAGACCAGACCACCCTCAACCGCATGTGGATAGTCCGCAAGTTCATCGCCGAGATGAATCCCATCGAGGCTATGGACACCCTCCGCGACCGCATCATGCACAGCAAGAGCAACGAGGAGTTCCTCATCTCCATGAACGGCTGACGAGCAGGGAATCTCACTTGCCTGATTCCATCCTTTCTTTCAAACGAAAAATCGGAGACAAACGGAATTACGGAAAATATAGTTCGCTTTCTTCGGCTTGAAGAACACTATATTCCGCTATTCCGCTTGTTTCCGTTTGTTCCGTTGTTAGTTTGAACGGTTCTTTATCAAAGAAAATTGCGATTATGCTCGGGAAAGAAAGATAATTTCTTTCCCGAGCATGAGTAACTTGGCCGCGTAGCGGCAAAGCGCTCGGCGACGAAGGATACGCTTGCGTAATGAAATGGAGCAAGAACGGCTTATTCTCATGGAAAGAACGGCTTATTCTCATGGAAAGAACGGCTTATTCTCATGGAAAGAACGGCTTATTCTCATGGAAAGAACGGCTTATTCTCATGGAAAGAACGGCTTATTCGAATAGAAAGCGCTCGGCATCCCGCAGGGTGACGCTTGCGTAATGGAATGGAGCAAGAACGGCTTTTTAACTTCCCCCCCTACCTTTCACGGCAATAGAGCTATCTTTCCCCACCTTTTGCCCGTACCTTGCCAACACTTATCCCCGCTGTTTTTGCTGCTCTCACGGTGGAAAGGCATCTTTGCATGGCTCCCTGTAGAGACCATTGTCAAAGAGCACCAGCAGGAGCACTACGACACCATTGCCAGATGTGATGCTGCAGGCGAAAGCACACTCTTCATCGAGTTTATGCTGGGCTGCGCCTATCCCTCGTTCTATTTAGAATAATTGGTGTCCGGTGAACTATACCGCATCGCGCTGCTGTGGTCACACCGGGTTAGTGTAGGCAGTGTAAGCAGATGTAAGCAGAAAATCAATTGCCTACACCGCCGAAAGCCCAGTGTTTATCGGCCTTTTCAAGCGTAGTGTAGGCAGTGTAAGCAATTTCTAACAAAAAAAATTTTCAACTTCATACCAACTTAATCCCATCTTAGTCCCAACTTGCTCCCAGCTTAGTCCCGACTTAATCCCATCTTGATATTGTTCCCCCTGTTTGTAATTCATACTCCATTGAGTATAAAATGGTCATAAACTGGCTCGTCGTTGATTTGAATACCGGTTTATTCTTTCGTCCATCAGGCAGTTTCTCCCAGCCTCTCTTGGTGTTTGACTTCACAAAGTTCATGCCTTCACGGAACAGCATGAGGACATTGCCTGTAAACTCTACATCGTTGATGGCATCCCCCTTTTCCGTTCCATCCCATCGGGTACAATAAAGGCGAGATTCCATTGTATATGAATACTCGTTTCTTATCTTTCAAAGGTACACATTTTTATTGAGAACAAGGCATAAAAACAATGTTTCGCGCGTAATTTAAGCAAATTTTATCTAAAATCACATATATATGATACCCAAAGTTGCGATAATTGAAGTTTTTTGTGTACCTTTGCAACGCAAAATGGCGACACACCATTTTTGCAAGACATTTTGAAATAACGAAGCGTTATGCTCGACTTGCGAATAGAAACGTGAGAAACTTCTAAGAGTTGCAAGGACGGTGTTAACGGTTCGCGCTTATAGCGTGGGCTGGTTACTCCTTCTCAACTCAAGGTAATTCTCACGACCTCTATTCGAAGAAGTGGTATATCAGTGCCACGCTTCATAACAATTAAAGCTCTTGTGGTGGCTGGGGAGCAAATGATTCACATTTATGAAAAGAGATTATTCTTCGCCTATTTTCTATGTCATAGAGTTAGATAGCACCTCTATGCTATGCTCGTCCTCGCCTGTTCATAAAACTACACAAACTTCTACACATACTACTAATGCCTCTAATTCTTCCAATGTGTATTCCTCTCTAACACAGAGACAAAAGATGGCTGCCATGAACTTGATGACCGTATTTGGAGGATCCTGCCCTGGAACAACACAGAATATAGAAAAGATTAACCACATTATGTCGGTTGAAGGTGGCAAAATGAGAGTTACTGGAGCCGAGGTACACGCTGCAATGGACACCTTTTCAGGAATGCCAGATATGGTAAATGCTCTTAAAGGAGTAAACCGAAGTGCTTTAGAAAGTCTATTTTGGGCATATTATTGTATTGTTGCTGTTGGAAAGTCGGCTCAGGCAGTTCAAGTATTGCTTGGTGTTTACAGAGATTTAGGCTTTAGCGAACAAGAATGCGTTTATATTCTGGAAACGAGAACTGGTAGAAAACTTGAAGATTTATGATTTGGGCAATTGTCATAGCGGTAGTAATCTTTATCGCATTCAAATTAGGTTCCACATCGGGACAAGTGGTTGGTAGTGTTAATAGCAGCGGTGGAATGAGGGTCAAGTATGCTAAACTCTTGGAGAATATTCTTGGCGGTCATAAAAACAGCAAAATATTTGTTGAGACTCGTACTTATATTTGGGCAGGCGTATCGAACTATGGCGGCACGACACTTTTCCATATCCAGCAATCTACGGGCAATAAGGTTATTATTCAATATGAAGTGAAGGACAACCCCGTCGTTCCTTCATACCAACTAGAATGGACTTTCCCTGACGATATGGATCAGGACGAGATGATGGCTGTTATGGCTCTGGATATACAGAAGAAGATGATGCAAATGTAATGATATGATTATGGAAAGTAAGAATCCATTGGAAGAAATAAGGAACGCTATTCTTGAAAGTCAATTGCTTGGCGTTGAGAATGATGTAACTAAGCTTGGAGTATCTGAAGAACTTATGAAAATATGTGATGCTTTAGATAATTTCTATGGTATAAAGAGAAAGGATGAGCAAAATACAGTCGAAATAATGGGAGGTGTCTATCGTATTAAACCGAATCCCTATATTTCATCTATTGTAGGTAATCCTTTTGGGGAAGAAAAGTTTGGCAAAACTACAGCTTTATTGAAAGAAGTTAAAACATCTTTAAAAACTATGAAGGAGAAACTATCAATAGACGACCCAGTGTACTTGAACTTGTCATCAGCTATCGTTTCTATTGCGCTTCGTAATGTCGTTTCTTCGGTTAACTCATACCAAAAACCAGCATATTATGATTATAAGCGATATGATTTGATTTCTGGTGTAGACAAAGAATTCAGTAATCTGGTCTTTGGAGGATTAAAGGTGTTTAATATGCTAAGCGACTTTGATATGTCCAAAGAGTGTCATGACAATTATGAAGCTAACAGAAAAACAATATTGTCTTTGGCTGAGAGTATCAAAGATGCCTATTTACATCCAAGAAGTCATTTACACTCAAAAAGCAGTAGCTCTGGATGCATTGTGTTGGTACTAACATTATCCACATCAATTGTTGCATGCCTTTGTGGCATTTTAATGATACTGACATAATTCAGACAAGAAAATCGAAGAGCGGGAACCCGCGCCGCCCTCCTCAGCCTCGGTTCCCGCTCTTTGTTTTTCCACATAATATATTATTGGCCGCCCGTCGTGGCGGTCTTTTCTTAACCCCCTTTGTCTTCTTGCGCTACGTGGGTGCTCAGGCGAGCAAGCTTGGGATCCACTGCATCCTCGTTTGGTGGTGATAATCAAATATCAAAGAAGTCGTTGCGTTCGTTCACGATACTCTCATAGCGTTGGCAGCGCAGTGCCTCGGCTACATCTTATCACAATAAGGCCTCCGGGCCGAAGGGTAAAACCTATACTCCCGCTTCGGTGGGAGTTTTTTAGTGTCTATGAGAATGGGAGATAAGGAAAGGAAACAAATTATTTACGGAATTATGAGTCGACTTTAAAAAGTCACCCTATATAATACTGCTATAAAACTACGCGCAGCCACTCCCCGCCCCTCAAGGGGAGGGGCAGGGGTGGGGTCTGTATATATATGACAATCAAAAAGCTGCTGTGCGGATATCAAGAAATTCCTGACCCC
>JAGCNO010000065.1 GCA_017645905.1 Prevotella sp.
CGACCGTGTGCACTTGGACACCTGGGGCCTGATGAAGCTGGAGATAGAGAGCGACAAGGTGGACTCGCCCGAGGAGTTCGATGTCAGTAAGCATATACGGGGAGTGCGCCTCCACTTCATTCCGGAGAGCAAGGACGGCAGTCCCGACCTGTATAAAGACCTGAAGTTTGAGCAGGAACCATATTAGCTCCCACATCATGGTGTGTGTGAGATGTAGTATGATTGCAATCTGTAGCCTTAAATTATCCTAAATAGGATTATCTTAATTTGGATAATCTTCTTTTTTTCATTACCTTTGCACTATCGAAACGGCCATTTCGGAAATGGTCATTTCGCAACAAAGAGGAAACAGCAGTTATGAGATTCTTTGACCGGGACAAGGAAATAGAGTTTTTGAAGGAAATCTTCGTCTTGTCACGGCGTACAGCCCAGTTTACCATGATGACGGGACGGCGCCGTATAGGCAAGACTTCTCTTGTGCTGAAGGCATACGAGGGAGAGACGCTACTCTACTTCTTTGTATCCAGAAAAGCCGAGACGGAACTCTGCAATAGCTTCGTGGCAGAAATAGAAGAGAAGTTAGGGATTCCTATGCTGGGCAGCCAATTCCGCTTTGCCGACATCTTTGAGTATCTGATGAAACTGTCCCAGCGGCAGCATATCACCCTCTTCATAGACGAGTTTCAGGAATTCTTTAAAGTGAACAAGTCGGTATTCTCCGACATGCAGCGCATCTGGGACCTGAACAAAGGAGAAGCACACATCAACCTGATCGTGTGCGGCTCTGTCAACTCAATGATGAACAAAATATTCCGCGACAAGAAAGAGCCTTTGTATGGACGGAACACACAGATGCTGAAACTGAAAGCCTTCAGGCCTACCACACTGAAAGAGATACTTCAGGAGTATGCCCCTGAATACAATAACGAAGACCTTCTGGCACTCTATCTCTACACAGGTGGTGTGGCAAAATATGTGGAGCAGCTTATCGATAACGGGCATTACACCAGTGAAGCTATGCTCAACGCTATAGTCCAACCCAACTCTATGTTTATTGACGAGGGGAAGGCCATGCTGATAGAAGAGTTCGGACGCGACTACGGCATCTACTTCACCATCCTTTCACTGATAGCTCAGGGACATAACACACGTGGCGACATAGAGGGAATCCTGAAGCAGGCAATAGGCGGCTATCTCACCAAGCTCTTAGACGACTATGAACTGATTACCAAACAGCAGCCTTTGTTCGAGAAATCGGCCAACAAGAACGTTCACTATGTCATACAGGACAATTTCCTCTGTTTCTGGTTCCGCTTCATATATAAGTACAACTATATGATAGAGGTGGAGGCCTTCCAGAAACTCAAGGCTATCGTACAGCGAGACTACGAGACTTATAGTGGAATGATACTGGAAAAGTATTTCCGCAACAAGATTATGGAACAAGCCCAATATACTCGTATTGGCAGCTGGCATGATCGCCGCGGCGAAAACGAGATAGACATCATTGCCGCAGACGACTTGACAGAAAAGGTTGACTTCTACGAAGTAAAACACCACGAGAAGAACATTGAACTCGGCATCCTCCGCTCAAAGGCCGACGCCTTTTTCAAGGCAACGGGGCAATACACGGCATTTGCCCGCTCCTATCATGGACTAAGTATCAATGACATGTAACAAGATATATAAAAAATGAAAGCAAGAGTCATAGCAAATAATTTGCCAAAAATACTTTGAAAATGAAAATCTGAGAGATATGAGTACAAGTTTGATAAAAGGCTTACGCCATCAGCTGCGTCCTCTAAGAGAACGGTATGAGCTGTTTCTTGGACAGCATTTCCCCAAGAAGCTGGCCAATATGCGCTATCGTCAGGCCCATGGAACTGACATTGACTGGGAACACCCTAAGAACATCGACGAGAAAATCCACTGGATTGAGTTCTATGGCGACACATCCGAATGGCCGCGATTGGCCGACAAGTACGCCGTGCGCAGTTATGTGGAGGAGAAAGGCCTGGGCGACATCCTCGTCCCACTCATTGGTAAATGGGACAGGGTAGAGGACATCGACTGGGATGCCTTGCCCGAGCAGTTTGTGATGAAGGTGAACAACGGCAGTGGCGATGTCTTGGTCTGTAAGGACAAATCGCAGCTCGACCGAGCCTCCTGGGCTGACAAGTTTCGCTCCTTGTTGAAAGTAAAGTTCGGCCTCAGCACGGCGGAGTCTCACTATGGCAAGATACGCCCCTGCATCATTGCGGAACAACTGCTGGACAGTGCCAGCCAGCCCATAGAGAGTACGTCGCTCATCGACTACAAAATATGGAGCTTCGACGGAAAGCCAGCCTACATCTGGTGCTGCTACAACAGAACACCCCATTCCTGCGACGTGAAAGTCTATGACCTCGAATGGAACGAACACCCCGAATATTCTGTTGACTGCCAGCACTACCGGCTGTCCGACAAAAAGATACCAAGGCCAATTTCCCTGCAGCGTATGCTGGAGGTCGCCGCCACCCTGTCCGATGGCTTTCCCGTGGTGCGCGTCGATCTCTATGAGGTTGACGGCAAGCCTTATTTCGGTGAGATGACCTTTACGCCATCCTCGGGTCTAAACTTTTTCTACACACAGGAGTTCCTCGATATACTCGGTAATCTATGCAAAACGAAGTGACTCTCTCTATCGTAATGCCCGTCTTCAACCACCCCGAGGAACTGAAGACGATGCTCGACTCCATCCTGGCAAACATCTATCAAGACTGGGAATTGCTGACCGTGGATGATGGTTCCGAGCAGGAAACGCTCTCCTTGCTCGAACAGTATGCCAAGAAGGATGGACGGATACATGTCATCAGGAGAGGACGACTGCCCAAAGGCGCACAGACCTGCAGAAACATCGGACTGGAGCAGGCAGAAGGCGAATACATTGTCTTCTTCGACTCCGATGACTTTGTTGCTCCGCATTGCCTCGAACAACGCGTACGAGAGATAAAGGCGCACCCCGACCTCGATTTCATGGTGTTTCGCAATGGAATCTACCGCGACAACCAGTTCCACATCGAGCCTGACAGAGACGACTACGGCTATCCCGTTTGGGAAGACGACATCGCAGCATTTTGCTCACGCACATTGCCATTCGTGGTTTGGAACAACATCTATCGTCGTGAGGCCCTGATACGGAACGGTATCCGCTGGGACACCAACCTCCTCTCCCTGCAAGACTTGGACTTCAACATGCAGACACTGCTCTGCGACATGCGCTACGAATATGCTCCGTGCCCTCCTGACTATGGATATCGGACTGTTCACATGGACAAGAGCATTTCTGGAAAAATCCATTCTAAGGCACATCAACAAAGTCACATCTATGCGCTGAACAAACTCTACTCAATGACGACTGAGCGCTGGAAAGACCGATACGACCATAATCTCTATCAAGGTGCCTTGTTTATGCTGAGCATCCTGACAAGGACAGAGTACGATCGGACCGTGACAGGAGAAATAAGCCGTATCGTCAAGACTTACAGCCGGAACTATGGCAGATACATTCGGATTAAGACATGCCTGATGGCTTTGCTTTCCAAAGTGCTGCCACAGGAAATCACCCGAAAGGTTGTACTTGCCTCCTATCTGAGAAAGCACTACGGGAAACTCCGCAGGAAAGTTGCAAAGATACATGGTCTCCAACAACCTTCATGACATAATCCTAGGCTCATGCCACAAGACAACATGAAACAGGTAAGTATTATCATCGTCACCTACAACTCGGAGAAAGACATCTTCGACTGTGTGGACTCCATCAAACAACATGCCGACATACCTAAAGACGACATCGAGCTCATCATCGTCGATAATTGCAGCCGTGAGCCCCAGGCAATGTTTGACAAGCTGAAAGAGCAATGGGGCGATGACATCAAACTGATAGAAAACGACAAGAACGGCGGCTATGGCCAGGGCAACAACGTAGGCATACGTCGCGCCACAGCTCCAATCATTCTTATCATGAACCCGGACGTGCGCCTCATGGAACCCGTATTGGCGACAGCCATCCAAGCCTTTTGGAACAGCCGCACAAGTATGGTCGGCATGAAGCAAATGCGTACGCCTAAAGAACCAAGCACGAACTCATTCAGCTGCACCTACATGATGAACGGATACCTTTATACCTTGGTGACAAGTGTTTGCAACCAATGCGACTGGTACATACCCAGCCTCATGCATTTCTCCGGCTCATGCTTCTTTATCCGCAAGTCAATGTTCGAAGAAATCGGCCTTTTCGATGAATCCAACTTCATGTATGGCGAAGAAGACGACATACACTACCGCATTAAAGAACGCTTCGGCACTCACATGAAGTATATGCCGAAGCTTCACTACATCCACCTCTCCAAGGAAACACCCCCGGGATTGAAATATTGGAAGCAGGTGGTCGATGTGGCAGCAACCCTAAACGAGAAGAAAGGCTATCCCCGCAAAAAGACAATACTGAACCGATGGCGCAACAACCGAATGTTGATTGCGCAACACAGGATATATGGTCTGCTGGGAAAGGAACCTTCCGATATGCTCCAAATCAAGAAGGACTACCAGACATATCTTGAACAACTACTTCACGAGTCAAACAAAAAGACAGCAATGAAAAACGGCAAACTCGAAATCCTTATGTCGTGCATGCATCAGACTGACACGTGCATTGTTCAACGTAGTAATGTACAGAGTAACGTTACTGTCATTAATCAATGCGAAAAGGAAGAGATAGAGGAAAAGACGTTCCTCAACAAACACAATCAACCATGCACATTGAAATTCATATCAACGAAAGAGCGAGGGCTATCAAGAAGTCGTAACATGGCCATTAGAAATGCCACGTCCGAAATCTGTCTTATCGCTGATGATGACGAACATTTTGAAGATGACATTGAAGATATCATCATAAAAGCATTCATGCAGAATCCTGAGGCTGATATGATTTTATTTAAAGTTGATAACTTCAAAGCTTCAGGAAAAAAGCAGTTCCAGACCTCTGGGAGGGTGGGATACAAAAAAGCCTTATCGGTCGTAAGTGCACAAATTGCCTTTAAACGTCAATCCATCATTGATAACGGAATTATCTTTGACGAAGAGATGGGTAGTGGTACAGGACATGGAGCAGGAGAAGAAACTAAGTTCCTGTTTGACTGCTTGCGTCATCGTCTTAACGTTATACACTTACCGATAAGCATTGGGTATGTAGATAAGAAATCCGAATCGCAATGGTTTAAAGGCTATACCCCCACTTTTTTTCTTCAACGAGGATGGGCAACTAAACGGTACTTAGGAACATTTTGGGCTATTATATATGCTATTTACTACACCATCACCAAACATAGCATGTATAGCAAGGACTTGTCCTTCGCAAAAGCCCTGTGGTATTCTATCAAAGGTGTTTTCAGTAAAGAAGTTTAATTCTTTCTCTGGTATACTCGCACCCAGTCGAAGTGGGTCTCGAAGGTTTGGCATGATGTTCGGACATGCCTGAATATAAACAGTTGAAAGGTTAAAGTTTATTATAATATGATTATTATCTTATGATAATTGAATAAAAATAATTACTTTTGCGGGAAAATAATCAACAGATATGATTAATAATCCTTTTATCCTTTACGGTTATGAGTCGGAGAAATATTTCTGCGACCGGAAGACTGAGACGGCTGAGCTGAAACGACTTGTTACTAATGGTAACAATGTGGCTCTCATTGCCCCTCGTCGCATTGGGAAAACAGGACTGATAGAAAACCTGTTCCACCAGAAGGATATAGAGCGTCAGTATTATACTTTCCTGATAGACATCTTTGCAACCAAGAATATTGAAGAGATGGTGCTGGCAATGAGTACCTCCATGCTGGCCTCGTTGCGTCCAAAGGGAAAGAAGGTGATGATGGCTTTCGTCAGTTTCCTCACTTCGCTCCGAACGGGTATTACTCTTGATGCTATGGGTAATCCCTCATGGAATCTTGAAGTGGGAAGCATCAAGCAGCCGCGTGCCACACTGGATGAGATTTTCCGATATATCAATGAAGCTGCAAGGCCGTGCATCATCGCCATCGACGAATTTCAGACCGTCAGTAGTTATGGCGACGGAAAGGTAGAAGCCCTCCTGCGTACCTATATTCAGCATTGTCGTAATGCGCAGTTCATCTTTTCTGGTTCGCAACGCACCATGATGGGTGAGATGTTCAGCAGCCCGTCGCGTCCGTTCTATCAGAGCACATCGATGATGGGCCTGAAAACCATTGACACAGACAAATACGCCAACTTCGCACAAGGACATTTCGCCGATGCAGGAAAGAACATTGCAAAGGATGTCGTGGCAATGGTATATCAGCTGTTCGATGGTGTCACATGGTATGTGCAACGTGTGATGAACGAATTGTTCTCCATGACACCACAGGGCGGCGACTGCACAGCGGAAATGGTGAATGAAGCAATAAGCAATATCTTACGAGCCAATGAGTTCAACTTCCAGTCAATACTGTTTCAATTACCACCCAAGCAAAAGGAACTGCTTATTGCCATTTGCAAGGAGGGCAAGGCAAAGACTCTTACCTCCTCTGCTTTCATCCATAGGTATCATTTGCCAGGCAGCAGCAGCGTACAGTCGGCCATCAAGGGACTGTTAGAGAAGAACTTCGTCACTGCCACACTGGGCGAATACGAGGTGTACGACAAATTTTTTGCTATGTGGATACTGCAGCAGCAGGGCTTAAGGGCGTGATAGGTAATCAATAAAAACTACACATCACTATTCTTCTGGTACACCCTCACCCAGTCGAAGCGGGTCTCGAAGGTTTTGCGGGTGTTAGGGTAGGGCAGGGATTTCCAGCGGCCGTTGCCTACAGCTTGGTTGAGAATCAAAAAGAAGGGATAGTCGAAGGTCCAGGCTCCTTCATCGAGAAGTTTCTTGTCCTTAGGCTTTTGGTAGATGCCTGTCGTCTCGCCGTCGACAGTCCACAGCACATGGTCGGGTGTCCACTCTATGCCATAGACGTGCCATTTGC
Source organism: Prevotella sp. (assembly GCA_017645905.1). Lineage (GTDB taxonomy): Bacteria > Bacteroidota > Bacteroidia > Bacteroidales > Bacteroidaceae > Prevotella. Next base: position 7,038 of record JAGCNO010000065.1, read on the forward strand.
GGACATCGACTGGCTTGTTAAAAGATGTCTTCATCCCATGACGTGGGTTCTTCTGCGTGAACTGGGAATGAATGGTGTGTGATGCTTTCTTTTGGTTGCTGAACACCTCCACAATGTCTATTTCTCCATAAAGGTCAGGGCGCTGGCTGTGTGTCTTGAAAAGCCATGCAGCGGGGAAGTTGCCGGGAATGAAGTTGGTCTTCATGCGTACCTCCACCTTGCCATACTGAAACTCAAACTTGTTCCTGGTGTTCACTCCGCCGGTCAGCATCTTGGCTGTGTCGGCTGGCTCATATTTGTTTGGTATGGCACGGCACACCAAAGAGCCGCTTTTGATGTAGACAACCTTTTCGGAATTGCTGTTCCAACGTGCCCACTGACTGGAATTTCGCCCTGCCCGGTTCCATATTGTGGAGTCAGGCTGGCTGCCGTTGGGAAGATTGAACTCGTCGCTGAACACCAGCTTCCATTCCGTCTGCTGCGCCATGAGCGGAAAGGTGTCGGCAGAGAAAAACACCAGCCCTATTAACACCAGAAGAACATTGCTTTTCATGGCTTTAGTCCTGGAATGGTCACCCGTTCGCCCATTTCCCGCAGATAATCCGGAGTATAGAAATCCATCATGCCTCCTAAGGAGGTAAATGTCAGTTCCCCGAAATAGGCCTTGCCGCCTACGGCATACAAGTCGACACGGACTTCGGGGAAAGGCTTTGACAAGATGCGGGCAGCCTGAATCATCTCGTCTAAACATGCTGGACGTGGTATGGCCTTTGTCGCAACGGTCATGTGGGGCGAGGCCAACATGTTCTCTGGATAACGGTTCCACTCCAAGTCGTAACAATCCACAGTGGCATGATAACCGTCGGCCTGACGCTCGGAACAAATAAAAAAGGAGTAAGGTTCGCCGTTGAAGCACCAAAGTTTATAGTCAACGAGCGAGGTCTCGCCCTCTCCACAGGGCAACAGCTCTTCTGCCAGAATCATCGGCTTGATATCCCGATATTGCGGCTCACCCGACAGAGCGCCGATGTGCTTGGTATCGAGCCAGCCCTGCAGTCGCTTGCGCAAGTCCTGCCAGTCCTGCCCGTTCATCTTTGCCTTGTCTATCTTGACATTCGTTCCCTTTCCGTCACCATTATTGGCCTTTAGTATGAATTGCTGGGGCAGCTCGTCGAAAGGAATATCCTCCACTTGTTCCCATGAGCCATATATCGGTATCAACATTGATTCCAAACCGCATGACTTTACATAGTCACGGACACGGTATTTGTCAGCCATTTGCGTCCAAAGCGAGGTGTCCGTGAACAGCTTCAGATAGAGAATCTTCTCATTTAAGTCCTGGGGGTTCTTGAAGTCAGGAAAGCGCTTGAAACGAAGGAAAAAGCGAGCCTTTACTGTTGCAACAGGAAACTTGCTGCATATAATTTCTGCCAGTTTTCTTAGATGTTTTTTCATTTTATATCATTATTTGGCCGCAAAGTTACAACTTTTTAATAAAACAGAAGATGATTTCAAGAAATATTTGTATCTTTGCACGCAAATTATAGATAAAACATGCAAGAAGAGCTCGTATCTGTCATTATGCCGACGTTCAATTGCAGTCAGCAATTGGCTGATAGTATTGACAGCATACTGAACCAGACCTACCAGAACGTTGAACTGCTCATCACGGACGACCACTCCACTGATGAGGAGACCCTGTCTATCCTGAAGCGTTACAGCGAACAGGACAAGAGGGTCGATGTGCTATTTCTTGAGGAGAACAAGGGACCGGGTTATACTCGTGATCAGTCTATTCAGCGGGCGAAGGGCCGGTATATCGCCTTTTGTGACAGCGACGACTGTTGGTTCCCCGAGAAATTGGAGCGTCAGATAGCCTTTATGAATGAGAAAGGCACTCCGCTGAGCTACACCTCTTATATTATGCGTGATGAGAATGGCAATGAGGTGGGATTTACAACAGCACCTAAACGTATGACCTTCTCAAAACTGAAGCGAGACAACAAGATAGGATGTTCCACCGCTATCTATGACACGAAACTGTTAGGACGGAAATATTTCATGCCTTTTATCCGCAAGCGTCAGGACTGGGGACTCTTTTTGACTATACTGCGCGATAGCAAGGCCACAGCATACGGCTTGCAGGAACCTTTGGCATACTATAGCGTGCGTACTTCTTCGGTTTCAAGCAATAAGATGGGGCTTGTCAAATTTAACATCCGCATCTATCAGAAAGTGTTGGGCTTCTCCCCTGTCAAATCCCGCCTGTACTTCTATTTCATTTTCATGCCGACCTATCTGTTAAAGATTTTAAAGAGAAAATGGGACGGATACCTGTATCTTCGAAAGAGCCGAAAAAGGTAATGCTTGTCTTCGGCACCAGGCCGGAGGCGATAAAGATGGCTCCGCTGGCCATTGAGCTGAAGCAGCGGAAAGAAGATTTTGAGACCATCGTCTGCGTTACGGGTCAGCACCGCGAGATGCTCGACCAGGTGTTGCGCATCTTCGACATCAGGCCCGAGTACGACCTGAACATCATGAAGCAGGGGCAGGACCTCTATGACATCACCGCCCGGGTGCTGACGGGTATGCGCGACATACTCAAGGAGGTAAAGCCCGACGTGGTGCTCGTTCATGGCGACACCACTACCAGCACCGCCGCCGCCCTGGCCGCCTTCTACCAGCAGATACCCGTAGGACATGTCGAGGCCGGGCTCCGCACGCACAACATCTACAGCCCTTGGCCGGAGGAGATGAACCGCCAGCTCACGGGTCGCATAGCCACCTATAACTTCGCTCCAACGCCCCTCAGCCGAAAGAACCTGCTCGATGAGGGTGTGGGTGATGACAAAATCACCGTTACGGGAAACACCGTTATCGACGCCCTCCATATCGTCGTGAAGAAACTGAAAGACGACAGCAAGCTGCGCCGGCAGGTGGTCGACACCCTGCTGAATTGCGGCTACGATGTTTCCCGGCTTAGCGAAATCGAAAACCGAAAATCAGTAAATCGTAAATCCCGCCGTCTGGTCCTTATCACTGGCCATCGCAGGGAGAACTTCGGCGAGGGATTCATACGCATGGTGACCGCGATGAAAGACCTTGCCGTGAAATACCCCGACGTGGACTTCGTCTATCCCATGCATCTTAATCCCAACGTGCGAAAGCCCATTGCACAGGTCTTTGAGGGGGATGAAACAAAAAGTGTAAATTGTAAATCCGTAAATAGTAAATTCCCTAACTTCTTCTTCATCGAGCCCCTGCAATACCTCGAGTTCGTATATCTGATGGAGAAGTCCACCATCGTGCTCACTGACAGCGGCGGCATACAAGAGGAAGCTCCCTCGCTGGGCAAGCCGGTTCTCGTCATGCGCGACACCACCGAGCGTCCAGAGGCCGTCACCGCAGGAACCGTGAAACTCGTAGGCACCGACTACGACGCCATCGTCCAGAGCGCCTCCCTGCTACTCGACGACGAGCAGGCATACAACGCCATGAGCCGGGCCGTCAATCCCTATGGCGACGGACTGGCAAGCAAAAGAATAGCCGAAAAACTAAAGTCTTGAAAGCCTCTCTTAAACAGGGGAGGTAGGAGGGGCTTCAGAAGCGCAGCATGTAGTACATCAATGCCGCAAAAGCCAGTAGCAGATACGAGCAGCCCTTCCAAATCTTTCCGAACACATAGCACGCAACAAGCAGCAACACCACAATGATGATATCGCTCATGCGGAAACGGATGGGCTGGTAGTCCATCATCCCCTCGTTCAGGAATTCTGAAGGGTCACCACCGCGAGCGGCACGCCCACCCACATAGTCGTCATCATCCTGTGCCCAAAGCTGTATTTTGTTCAAGAACAAGAACATTAGGAAATACAGTCTCAGGAGTATTTGCTCTGCCTTTTGCATTTCAGCGTGCAAAGGTAGGCAAAAATCTGTATAAAAAACGTCTTAGGGATGCTAAAATACTATAAAATTGCGTTTTCCTCGCCATAAATTACTATCTTTGCACCCAATTTCCGAAGCCCTGATAGTTAAATGGATATAACAAGGCTCTCCTAAAGCTTAGTTCCGGGTTCGATTCCCGGTCGGGGTACTGAGTGAGAAACTGCCTCGGATTTCTCACTTTCTTTTTCTCCGTACCCTCGTAACTTCTTGGTTTCTTGAAAGATAAGGTCAAGTACTTGGTTGTATGACTGAGTTCGATATTTTTCTCCGTCAAATACGATTTTTTGCGGAAACATCGAACTCAACAGCTTACACTTCACTTTGACTGGTGCATCTTTCATAAATAATCTTAAATTTGCTATGATATTCACCGAATAATCGATTTTCTCTCTCAGCCCTTTGGTGTCTGTCTGTAGGAGTTCTATACGCCCTTGGAGTTCTTGTATTTGCTTCTCGTACCTCTCCGTAATACGTGTGTGAACCTCAGACGAAAGTGTGCCCTCACATAATCTATCGTCAGCACCATTGCGTAGAGCCTCAACCTTTTCTATCTCCTTACGTAGAGCCTCAACCTCCTTTTGAACGTCTCGTTTGTGTTCGCCTCGTAGGTCTTGCAGCACTTCTGTATAGAGTTGTAACACCTCTTTGTTGGGTCTCAAACCTCCTACCCAAGTAGCGAACTTGTCGTTTACATAGTCGGCTGGTCTGCGAAGGTGCTTTCCATCGTGGCAACAGTTGTAGTATTTGTATTTGCCGCCCTTACCAGTGCTTGCGGCTCCTGTGATAGAGTGCCCACAGATGGGACACACTATGTACTTTCGTAGGAACAAGTCTGGGTCTATTGCCTTGCTCAACTTTGGCTCACTTTTGCGCTTACCGTCCAAGATTTCTTGTACCTTGTCGAAGGTCTCGGCATCAATGATGGCTTGATGCTGTCCTCTGACTATCTGCTCTTCCTCATCCTTATAGGCTGGCACTCTTATTTGTCCTTTATAGAAGATGTTACGCAGCATCTTAAAGAATGTACCTCGTGGAATAGATGGGCATAGCCTACGTCTTATGCAGTTGGCTGTTTCAATGCCCTTCGCAACCTCTTGGAACGCTTGGCGTATGGCTTTTGCTTGAGTTTCGTCAATGTCAACGTATGGCTCTCCGCTCTCAGTTCTCTTGTTCACGTAGCCTCGTGGAGCTTTGTTTGAGCATCTGCCTTTGAGTAACGTACCATGTATGCCGTCCTTTGTTCTACGTGAAATCTTGTCATCCTCTGCGTGTGCTATGCCGCAGTACATAGAGAGCATTAGCGACCACTCTGTACCGTTGAAGTCAATAGGTGACTCAATAGCGTTAATCTCAATTCCTAACTCGTCATAGAACTTGCGTTTATAGGTAAAAGCGAACTCAACATTACGAGAGTACCTATCCCAACGTAGAAACAGCACCTTATTAACCTCGTGCCTATGTTTCTTACAGTAGTTGTAGATTTGCTTTAGTTTGGGTCTGCGCAAGTCAAAATGCTTGGCTGAATAGTCTTCTTTGTATGGCTTTTCTTCACCTACGATGTTGTAGTGATGATTATCGCAGTAGGCTCTCAGATACCTCTCTTGCATATCAAGTGAGCATCCATCTGCTTGTTCGTCCGTACTAACGCGGCAGTATAAAATAACATTCATAACTTGTAATTTTTAATTCTCATTATTGTTTAATTGGAGTTCACCTATGAAATATAGGTATTCCCTTATGTTCTTTATTTCCTCTTCACTGTATTTCCTTTCTCCTTTATTTAGTATTTTCTTACAGTATTCAAGTGGTAACACTTTCTTATTTATTTACCGTGCATCTTGAAAGACGCTTATTTTTCAGCCATACCTTTGGCTCGGAGGGCTTCCACCTCCTCTTTTTTAGTGACTTGGCCAAGTGTTCGAACATTGCAAAGATATAAAAAATATTTTAAAATTCCAAATTTTATTTAAATTATTTTTCAATAAGACTTTGGCACTTGCGTATTGTGTTGACGCTTGTGTGCGTTATTTTACTGATGTTGCGGAGGCTGATGCCCTTACGAAGCAAGCGGATTTCCTCGGCATACTGTTCACGCATAGCCTCGTCAGATTTTTTGTAGCCCTCTTTACGTCCTACCTTACCGCCATTGGCTCGATAGTTCTTATATCCGCTCTCGACACGTTCACGAATGGTCTTGCGTTCCATACGTGCCACCTCGGCTAAGATGGTTATGAGGAACTGAGACATTGGATTGACCTCACCATCGGTGGTCAGTGTCTCGATACCATAGTTCTGAATGTAGAGGCTGATACCCAACCTGTTGAACTGTTCTATCACTTCCAACACTTGCAGCGTGTCACGTCCAAGGCGTGAGAGTTCTGTCACCGCCACCTTATTAATATTATGGGCTTGTACGTAGTCCACCATACGGCTCAGTTCTTTGCGCTCGGTATTCTTCTTGGCTCCGCTCACCTTCTCACAAAAGACAGCCTCAACGCTCCAACTATTACGCTGGGCGAGGGCGGTAAGTTCATTCACTTGACGGTCGTACTCTTGAATGCTGGTACTGACTCTGGCAAAGATGCAAATTTTATCCATATTTGATATATGCGTTAATTGATTACTCTGCAAAGGTACAAAAAAGTTAAGAAACAGCCAAACAATAATTGATTTATTTTTATAATAAACCTAAAATAATTTGTATTTTACGACAATTATGACTACATTTGCAAAAAATTCATCGTATGAGTAAGATATTGGCTGACAATGTGAGGAGGATATGCAAAGCACAGGGTAAACAGATGAAAGACCTTGCAGCGAGTATGGGGATAGACCCAGCATCATTGACGAGGGCACTGAACGGTAACGCTCGCCTTGACACAATTCAGAAAATAGCGACCGCCTTGGGTGTGTCATTGAAGAGTCTATTTGAGCCGATGGATGATGTCGAGGGCTTCATCCGCATACGTGGAAAGGCGTATCAGTTCAACAGCAGAGCAGAGTTAGATAAGTTGCTAAATAATGAAGATGAAGTAAAACGACAGGAGGGAAACAACTATGACAGAGTATGAGAAATGTATGGCTGGTGAATACTACGATTGTCATTCACCAGAGTTTATTGAGGGTAAGGCAAGAGCGTCGAATTGGTGTACAAAGTATAACGCTATTCCCTATGCTCAGCGTTCGGTACGCAGGAAGATGCTTGAAGAACTCTTTGGAGCGATAGGTACAAACGTAAGTGTAGGTGATGGGTTTACCTGTGGCTTTGGAGTTAACATATATGTTGGTTCTAACGTGTCAATCAATATGAACTGCACCTTGATAGATTGCAACCGCATTACCATTGGTTCTAACGTACTCATTGCTCCTTGTGTTCATATTACGACCGCCACACACCCTGTAGAACTTGAAGATAGATTGACTCCTAACTGGTCACCAGATACAGGTGAATACTTTTGGAGAACTTATGCCCTACCTGTAACCATTGAGGATAATTGTTGGATTGGGGCGAACGTTGTCATTCTTCCTGGGGTGACAATTGGTGCTGGCACAGTGATTGGTGCTGGCTCTGTTGTGACAAAGGATATACCAGCCAATGTCGTAGCAGTTGGTAATCCTTGTAGGGTCATAAGAGAAATAAATCGTAAAGATAACATATAAGTTATCAAGATTATCTTTTAAGTTAGAATGATACAAAAAAGATGTATCAATGATTTCATTTTATTGATTTCATTGATACATTTTTAATTTGACACGCTACCCCTATATTTACTAAGGAATATGTGATTTGTGACATATTTCGTAGGGGTGGTTGTTATAATCCTATGAGCGTCCTAACAGATGCTTCCAACTGGCATCCATTTTACGACTCTGAAAACGTATAACACTCCCAAGGTAATGAAAGAACATACCTTCGAGAACAGCCTCATCGAATAGAATGAGAGGTGTGTATTGGATGCCTATACGCTCGACATAATTCTTGATGTCCTCTGCGTTTAGATGTACCTCTGTGCGATAGAGTTTCTTGGGGTTGCCGTAGTAGTTGAGTATATACTGCTTGTCTGATGAGTTCTTGATTTCCGCTACCTTGTCGTAGGTTAGTACAGTTATGCCCTTACTCTTGTCCTTGATGGCGTTGCGTTGCTTGATGTTCACCGTTTGATATTTGCTTTGATTGTTGAGGCTACCACTTGCAGGATAATTGATTTCTGGCCTGTCTTCATCTCTATCTGTGACACGCTTGCCGTTCAAGATGGTTATGACGTTCTTGTTGTGGAGCAACTTTTTGACAACCTTGCTGATATTGAATGGTGTGTCAAGTGCGAGGTCAAGACTCGTCACGTTATGGAACTCCAGCCCAAGTCTCTGCTCAATGTAGGTCAGAAAATAGATTTCTTTTGAGTAGAGAGTCTCGTTGTTGAGGCTGAGCCAAACCTTACGCAGCCCATTTGTGTGCGTGTTACTCTGCTCGTCACCTCGTGCGAGATTGAATTTCAGATGTCCGAACTCTATATCACGTGTGCCATTGTCCAATCTAATGACATAGACGTTCTCAAAATATCTTCCCTCAGTTCTATATAATCTAAAGTTGCTTTGGCTTTCATCTTCTATGTCGTTCACATCTAAACGCTCACCCATTTCAAGGTGGCTGAGTTGTTCAAAGTAGTAAGGATGCACGACCTCATAGCAGATGGTCCCTGCATCAAGTTGAATTGGTCTGTTACATACTCGTTTCATCGTCTTGGTTATTACTTTCATTATTTTCATTTGGGCGATATGGTATCGTAGCCCAATACTGACGCATTGCGTTACTAATAGCTTGTTTGTGGCTGTCGCTAAAGCTGCGACCCTTCAAACTTTGTGAGATACGCTTCTTGGTATCGTCACGCAAATCTCGAAATTGTCTTTTCATACGTCTTAGTTTTAATATAAATAGTAGATTAGTTCAAAAAAGTGGGTATAGTAAAGAATTTTTTTTGACAACATAGCTGCACTATTCAGGGAAAACAGTTGTATGCCTACTATGCAGTAAGTATAAGAAGAAGTGCAAGGTTACATAAAGACAAGTAAACAAAAGCCCCAATGCTGGGGGGCTTTCCAATGATTTATGCTGTTTAGGTTATACTATACGTGGGCTTTATTGGGTCTGGAATATACTCACGTAATGCCCAAATCTTGTCAAGGTCTCTAAGAAAGGAGTTCGAGAATAGTTGCGTTGGGGGTACTGAGGCGGGGAAAGACGAAAAATCTTTCCCCGCCAGTATTTTTTTTGCTCTTGTTGTGGCTGAGTGAGGACGGACAAATAGACAAGACTGTTCTGTCTCCTTGAAAGAACTATCCTTTCTCCTGGAAAGAACGGCTTATTCGATTTGAAAGAACGGCTTATTCGATTCGAAAGAACGGCTTATTCGATTTGAAAGAACGGCTTTTTCTCGTAGAAAGAACGGTTCAAAGTCGAAACGATTACTCTACCTCCTGACGATAATAGGCGGCACCTTGCTCGTTCGTCAGCATGCGGGTATTGGGGTCATAGTCATAACACTCATCTTCAGACTCCACGCCTTTTACCTTCAGGCAGATGGTGTTGCCGCTGATGGTGTAGGTGTACTCCGTGAAGTGCAGGCTGCCTATCATGCTCCATGTGGCTGTTCCGTCTTCAAGCAGGCATATACGGCTCTCGTTGCCGCCTTCTTCATTAAAGCTGTCGTAGATGCCGGCCATATTGGCGAAGGTCAGTTCCGGTACTTCCTCCTGCGGCTCATCAAGATAGCTTTGCATCGACTCCATGAAGCTGAACGAAGCCTCTTTGCCGTCGGGGTCGTCGTTGAACCTGATGATGTCGTGTACACGCCAGTCACCATCCTCGCGGCAGAAGGCGAACTTCTGGTGAACGGTCTGGACAGAACTGTTGAGAATGAAACTGACCGACGCCGTGCCCTTCTCCATGTCCAACTGCTCAAACTGGATGTCGAGGGCCTTCAGGTCATCGGGATTGCCGTCCTGCATCATCGTCCAATAGTCATCGTTGAAGAAGCCTATCTCTGCCAGTTTTGAGTCAACCTCTTCAACCCTTGCCACCATATTACGCCATTCATGACAGGCAAAACGCTGGTCAATGTCTTCTGCGTTCCGGGCAGCAGCGGCGTACAGCTCATTGATAAGAGCGACAATTTCTTCCTTCGCTTTCACAGCCGAAGAGTCGGCAACGGCTATTTCAGTACTTTTTGTCTGGGCCTTCTTTCCTCCACAAGCTGACAGCATCATCAAGGTGGAGATGATTAAAATGCTCTTTCTCATAACGATAACATGATTAGTAACAGGTTTGTCATTTACGGGTGCAAAGTTAGTGAAAATATGGGGATTATCATGAAGAAAAAAGAATTATTTCTTTTGTTCTTCTATTGTTTTTTGCGTAACTTTGGCTTCGCCGAAGTTACTTGCACTCGGAAGAACAAAATAAAAACGCGTTTTTCCTTTGTTCTTCTCTCGTTTATTCGTAACTTTGCACCCGAGAAAAGGTTTTATGTGAAGATGGGTATTTTGTATGTTATCCCCACACCGGTGGGTAATCTTGAGGATATGACGCTGCGGGCTATCCGTCTGCTGCGAGAGGCCGATGTCGTACTTGCCGAGGACACCCGTACGTCGGGTATCCTGCTGAAGCATTTCGACATTCACACAAGGCTGATGTCGCATCATAAGTTCAACGAGCACGGCACGAGCGGTGCGGTGGTTGAGCGGCTGCTGGCTGGCGAGACAGTGGCGCTGATCAGCGATGCTGGCACGCCGGGCATCAGCGACCCAGGGTTCTTCCTGGTGCGTGAGGCTGTGCGGGCTGGTATTGAGGTGCAGACGCTGCCGGGTGCCACGGCCTTCGTCCCTGCGCTGGTGAGCAGTGGGCTACCTTGTGACCGCTTTGTGTTTGAGGGTTTCCTGCCACAGAAAAAGGGACGCCAGACGCGTCTGGAGTCCCTTCGTGACGAACAGCGCACGATGGTGTTCTATGAGTCGCCCTTCCGGCTGGTGAAGGCTCTGCTGCAGTTTACCGAGGTGTTCAGTCCCGACCGCCAGGCCTGTGTGTGCCGCGAAATATCGAAGGTGCACGAGGAGTCGGTGCGTGGCAGTCTGGAGGAGCTTGTGGCTCACTTCACCGCAACGCCACCCAAGGGGGAAATAGTCATTGTGGTGAAGGGGGGAAAAGACTGAACCCTGCGGAAAACCGCAGGGCCCGGTGGTAATGGTTAGTACTTGAAACTGCTGCCGCCGACGAACTCTCGCATGATGCTGGTTGGCGGTATCTCCTTGTCGCTCACTGGGATGAAGAAGCGTATGAACTTCATCAGTCGGTGGGCGTCGGTGTATTCAGGGCAGTTCTTCGGCACGCTGCCCAGGATGACCTCTGCATGGGGGCGGAGCACGGCGAACTCGATGTTCAGGGCCGAGTTGAACATCACGTCGGCGGTCTCCTGATAGGGGAATATCCACTGGTCTTCGGCGGCGCAGACATTCTTCCACTGGGCAATGGTCTCCTTGGCGGTGAAGGCTCCCTTGTTGTAGTCGCGGATGATGCGTCTGAGCAGCCGGTTGTCGCGTGTCGGTATCCAGTTGTGGTCATCGAGCGAGATGCTGGTCAGGGCCGAGATGTAGATCTTGAACTTCAGCGCGTCGTCTATATGGCGTGTGAGCAGCGGGTTGAGGGCGTGTATGCCTTCGATGATGAGCACGCTCTCGCCGGTGAGCTTCAGTTTCTTTCCGTTCCACTCGCGCTTGCCGGTCTTGAAGTTATACTCCGGCACCTCCACGCGTTCGCCGTTCATGAGCCGGGTGAGGTGGTCTTCCAGGAGGGAGTACTCTACGGTCTCGATGTTGTCGAAGTCGTAGTCGCCGTTGGGCAGCAGTGGCGTGTCCACACGGTTGACAAAGTAGTCGTCGGTAGAGAAAGAGTAGGGCCTCAGTCCGCATGCCAGCAGCTGTATGCTGAGACGCTTGCAAAACGTTGTTTTTCCCGAGCTGCTGGGCCCTGTGATGAGGACGAGCTTCAGGTTGGATTCCCTTACGCGCCGCGTTATCTCCTCGGCTATCTGCACGATTTTCTTCTCCTGCAGGGCCTCCGATACCTGTATCAGCTCCGATGCATAGCCCTTCAGCACGGCCTTGTTCACGTCGCCAGCGTTGGAGAGGTGCATGATGACGTCCCAGCGCACCTTCTCGGCAAACATCTCATAGGTCTTGGGCATGGATGCCTTCTCGGCCAGCCGCGAGGGGTCGTTCCAGTCGGGCACACGCAGCAGGAGTCCCTCGTGGTATGGCTCCAGCTCCCACACGGTGAGGTAGCCGGCTGAGGGCACCAGCGGGCCGTAGTAGTAGTCGGCAGTGTCGCCCAGCATGTAGTAGTCGCTGTAAATCTGTCCGCTGGTCTCTAATAGCTTCACCTTGTCGGAGAATCCTCGTTCGGAGAACACGCGGATGGCCTCCTCTGTCGTCGCCTCATTGCGGCGGAAAGGCATGTCGAGATTGATGATTTCCTGCATGCGTTTCCGGATGAGGGCAACGTCGTCGGCGCTCATCTCCCTGGTCTCGCCTCTTGAGAATCGGAAGTTGCAATAGTAACCTCGCTCCAGTGGGTGCTCCACGAAGAGCTTCGACCCAGGGAAGAGATCCTGCGTGGCCTTGTAGAGCACGAAGCAGAGTGAGCGTACGTAGGCATAGTGGCCCGGTCCTTCGCGTGCATCGAGAAACTCCACGTCGCGGTTCTGGTAGAGTCGGAACTTCAGGCCTTGGGGCGTGTTGTTCACCTTTGCAGCCACGATGGGATAGGGAAGTTCCATCTCATCCATAAAGGCGTCGTAGACCTCTAAGAGCGATGTGCCTTCGGGGAAACTCTTTGTCTTGTTGATGTTCTTACAGCGTATCTGTAACATATTGCGTTTGTTTTAGGTTTTTATCGGTGAAGATGCTCGCTGGCCCACGTGTAGAGCCGGCGCAACCGTAGTGAGGGCAGGGCGAGGTAAAGGCGGGCCTTGGGCGGCAGGGCAGTGGCGTGGCTGGCCATGTCGGCAAGCAGCTCGCGGTAGAAAGGACTGTGAGCCCAGTCGCTGCGGTGGCTCCATTGTGCCACGCTGAGCATGTTGGCCAATCGGTCGGAGAGCATGTCGTCCATAAATTCGTCGTGAAGTTCCTGCGGGATGGCGTCCTTGCGCAGCTCGTTCAGTTCTTGGGCGTAGTCAGCAGTCCAGCGGAAACAGTTGCTGGTGTGCTCCTCGCCCTTGCAGTAGACGTTCTCGTAGACGATGCTCACGGACTTCTCTGTGGAGAATACAAGGCGGAGCCAGAAGATGTAATCCTCGCCCATCATGATGTGGCGGGGCAGGTCAAAGAGCCGTGGCATCATAGTACAGCGGCGGTAGAGGCTACCCCAGGGAACGCCTATCGTTCCCTCGGCCCTTACGGCCAGGTGGCGGAATTCGTCAATGGGAATAACCCGTCGTCGCTGTTGGCCAGGCAGGCTGTGGCCGTCGCCAAAGACGATGTCGGTGTCGTCGGATATTCCTCGTGCCAGATTCTCCAGCGCGTCGGCAGGCAGCGTGTCGTCGGAGTCAACGAAGCAAATCCACTCTCCTTTAGCCTGTTCCACACCTACGCGGCGGGCTTCTGTGCGCCCCATGTTAGGCTGGTGAATCACGGTCATGCGACTGTCGCGGATAGCAATGCTGTCGGCGATGGCTGCTGTGCCGTCGGTGCTTCCGTCGTCAACTACCACCAGTTCCATGTCGGCGTAGCTCTGCGCGAGAATGCTCTCAACGCAGGCTGCAATGGTAGCCTCTGAGTTATAGGCCGGAACGATGACCGAGATTAGACTGCTCATAAGGGTTGGGGTATAAAGCAAAACAGGCGTGATATGTGATGAACATACCCGCCTGTCTTGTATAATGTTGCGGAAAGGTTTTAATTACTCGTCGCCCAAAACAGGACGGATGGAGAGACCATACTGGCGCTCGTAGAAAGAAATATAATTGTCCGCCTCGTCTTCGCAACAGTGCTTTCTGTTGATAGACAATATTGCAGCCATTGAAGTAGGCTGATGTCCGAAATGACCTTCATGTTCCTTTGACCAATATTTTCCTCTTGGGAACATGTACTGTCCTATACGATACTCGACATACTGATACTCGATATCACCTGCTGCGGGGAGGAAGATTTCGTATTTGGACCAGTCTAAGCCGTCTCTTCCAGGATTCTTGCCCCTAAACCAGCATCCAAAAACACCTTTTGCTTCTCTTGCGCTTTTTCCACTCTGAAGCTCCTTTTTATCTGTGTCCCAATACTGGTCGGTGTAATCTAAAAGCTCCTGGAATTCATAGGCGTAAGGCATGCGCCATTTCCCACCCCAATGGAATGAAGCAGCATCATCCTCTGCATCAAGTGCTTCCTTTCCGTCACCACAGAATGTAGAGTTACCATACGTGCCATAGCTATACCACCAAGCATCCTCTGTACCGTCTTGAACAGTGTACTTGTTGACATCCTTCCATGTTGAACCTTCGCTCCACTCATAGTTACTCCACGTAAAAGCGGTCTTCTTGTCTTCAAGCAACGTTCCTGCTTCTAAAACGTAGCCTTTATCGACGTTCGTCCCCTTTGCGGCAACCCAAGTTCTTCCACCCCAGGCGAAATATGCACCGAAATCAGAATCTTTAGAATATCCAAGGTTCTTATCAGCCCATTGTCTGCCACTGGGAAGCCCCAAGTCTACAGCTTTCGCGGCACTTTCACCGAGCTTTGTAGCGTCTGTCTGTTTCCTGAAAAAGAATTGAGCTCCTTGTTGCCTAGCTCCTGCCATGTAGCCGATGAGGGCAGACATGTCGGCTACGTCAACAGCGCCGTCGCCATTCAAGTCAAATTTCTGAACATTCTGAGCAGTAGCGGTGCTATAGCCACCCAGAAGCATTGCCAGCATCAAGCCAGCAATTGTGAGTTTAAATTTCTTCATATTGCTATATCATTTAAATAGTTAGGTTCAATCTGATGTGCAAAGGTATGGATTTATTGACACACGTACAAATATTTGTTATACTTTTTGCCAATATTTAACAATTATTATCAGTTAGCTAAGCTGAGGGCTGTTGATTCTCGTCTGCATCGTACTCTCGGTGCAAGTGGCCGAAGATTCTGTGATGGATGAAATTCATGGCTTCCAGACAGACGATCACCATGACGGTGGCTGCCGTTGCGAGTCCGTACATGCCCACTCCTGCGGTCATGCCGATGGCCGATGTGACCCATAGTCCGGCTGCGGTGGTGAGTCCTTTCACCACGTTTCTCTGGAAGATGATGGTTCCGGCGCCGATGAAACCGATACCGCTTACCACTTGTGCAGCCATACGTGCCGGGTCGCGCTGTATGATGACGCCCGGAACGGCCTCGAAGTTGTCGAAGCCGTGCATGGACAGTACCATGAAGAGTGCCGAGCCGAGGCCCACAAGGAAATGAGTGCGGAAACCGGCCTCCTTCGACCGGTATTCGCGTTCCAGTCCGATGGCGCCGCCAAGCATTGCGGCGATAAAAATAGTCAGTACGTAACTCCAGTTCATATTTTCTGTATTGTCTTATTTGGCGTATTTTTCGATGAGCCCTTCTGCCTGCGGATCTCCCATCGACTGTGCTTTCTGCAGGTTTTTCAGTCCCTCTTCCTTCTCGCCTTTCAGACACTGGGCCAGCCCGAGGAAGAGGTATCCGTCGCTGTGGTCGGGAGCTGTGGCGATGCACTCCTTAGCCGTCTGTTCGGCCTCGTCGTATAGCCCTACGCGAACCTGCAGGGATGCTTTCTCGGCGTAGTAGAGGTCGCTTTGCGGGTTCATGCTGATGGCCTTGTCGATGTCGTTGAGTGCCTGTTGGAAGAGCCTTCCGCTGACCTCTGCCTGGAAGCGCAGGTAGTAGAAACGGTCGTTGACCTGTGCGGCCATGAGCTGCTCGTATTCGTTGAGCAGGGTTGCTGCCTCGCGGTATCGCCCGGCCTCCATCCGTGCCTGTGCTGAGGCGAGGAGATAGGGAGCGGCTTCTTTGAGATAGGGTTTAGAGAAGAGTGAGACGCAGCTGTCGAGCAGGGCTATCTGCGCCGTGGTGTCACCGGCGAGTACCTTGCAGCGTGAAGCTTCGTAGAAGAGTTCCGGCGAACGGAGGGGCGAGGTGAACAGCTCCTCGTAGACGGCGTAGGCCTCGTCGTAGCGTTTCTGGGCGAACATCACCATGCCTTCGTGCTGGCGGTAGACAGGCTGCGGATTGGCGGCGTAGGCGGCCTGTGCCTCGCTGAGGGCGTGCTCAAGTGTCCACGACTCATAGGGCGGTTCGGGACGGGTGAGCACCTTCTGATAGATGAGCCGTGAATAGCTGTAGTGCACCTCGTCGGGATTGTCGGTCACACGTAGAGCCTCGGCCATGTCGCGGTCGGCCTGTTCGTAGTGGTCACTGTTGGCGGCCAGCTGTGCGCGGGCAATGTAGCCCTCTTGGCTCTTGGGAAACTTCGCGATGAAGTCATCGATGAGCGTGGCGTACGCGGCGGAGTCCATTTGAGCGCCTGCCATGTATAGTGTGAGTTGGGCCTGAGCGATGTCATCGGGCAGGTCTTTCTTAATCTTCGTGGCACGCAGGGCAGGGTCGTTGATGCTCAGTCCGCTGATTCTCAGACTGTCGGCGAAGCGTGCGCTGACGGCGTAAGCAACACCGGAGTTGTCGGTTTTGTAGGGCTGCTGCATGATGCCGATGACCAGGCCCTCGTCATCCATCAGTGGTGCTCCGGCAGTGCCTTCGGGCATGTCTATGGCAATGGTGTAGTAGCCGTACTCTTGCTGCACGGTCTCTGTCTTGGTGATTTTACCCTGTGCCGGAGCCTTCGTCTCACGCCAAGGCAACAGCCACACCTGTGTCTCAGCTGGGGCCATACCTGGTGCCACGTCGAGAGGCTGTGTCTTAGTGGCATCTACGCGGAAACGGGCCACGTCGTAAGTGTCGTTGGCTCCAAGGATACAGCTCACGGCATGCTCTTTTCCCGCAGCATCGACAATCAGGGCACGGGCAGCACCCTTGAAGGGGGCGAAGCAGCTCATGGCCTCGCCGTCGCTGCCGACGTAGAACCCCGTGGCAGTGCCAACGAGTGTCCCTTCGTCGTTGAACGTCTTCAGCGTGAACACAGCCTTGGAGGCCTTCTTGGTCCAGCCGGGAGTTTGCGCCTCTGCGGGGCTAAATGAGAAATGAGAAATGAGAAATGATAAAGCTAATATCAGTCGTTTCATGGTTTCAGTTTTCAATCTTCAACAGTTGTCTGGCGTTTGCTATGGCGGCGTCGGTAATGTTCGAGCCGCTTAGCATCTGAGCAATCTCGGTGACGCGCTCCTCGGGCGATAACAGCACCATGTGGCTGGTGGTGCCCTGTGGCGTCTCCTCCTTGTATACGCGGTAGTGGGTCGTTCCCAGCGCGGCTATCTGTGGCAGATGGGTGATGCTGATGACCTGTCGGCCTCCGGCGCCCATCTCAGCCATGATTTGAGCCATCTGCTCGGCAATCTTTCCGCTGACACCCGTGTCTATCTCGTCGAAGATGATGGTGGGAAGCTTTACTGCTCCGCTGATCATGGCTTTCAGGGCGAGCATCACACGGGCTATCTCACCTCCGCTGGCCACTTGGGCCACGGGCTGCAATGGCGTTGAGGTGTTGGCGCTGAAGAGGAAGGCCACCCGGTCTTGGCCCGAGCGTGTCAGTTCGGCCTGCTCCATCTGTGTCTCGAAGCGCACATGGGGCATGCCAAGGGGCACGAGCCTTTGCAGCATCTGCTTCTCGATGGCCTTGGCAGCCTTGCGGCGTATGGCGGTGAGGTCGTCGGCCAGTCGCTGGCAACCGGCTTTCTGCTTATCAACCTCGACAGTGAGTTCGGCCAGGGCCTCGTCGCTGTTCTCTATCGCGGAGAGCTTCTGTCGCAGCTCCTCCTGCATGGCGAGCAGTTGGGCGATGCTCTCGGCGTGGTATTTCTTCTGCAGACTGTAGATGCGGTCCAGACGGTTGTTCACCGTGTCCATCTCCGCCGGGTCGAAGTCGATGTTCTCCAGACGGCTGCCCACTTCGGCAGCAACGTCCTTCAGTTCTATGTAACAACTGTCGGTGCGCTGTGCCAGCTCGTCGGCACCGGGCAGCACGTTGACTATGGATTGCAAGGCCGCCGTGGCTTTCTTCAGTTGGGAGACGATGCCGCGGTCGTCGCCCTGCAGGGCCTCCCCGGCGTCGTAGAGCGCGGCTTTGATGTCCTCGCTGTGGGTCATGGTGTCGCTGCGCTGCTCCAGCTCCTCCTGTTCGCCGTCCACGAGGCGGGCATCGGACAGTTCGTTATACTGGAACTGCAGGAAATCGGTGTTGCGGCTGTTCTGCTCGATGTCCTCTCGCAGCTGCTGCAGTTGTCTAAGCGTCTGCTGGTAGGTGGCGAAAGCCTGCTGGTAGGCCGTCAGCTGTTTCTCGCTCTGAGCGATAATGTCGAGCACGCTCAGCTGGAAATCGTGCTTGCTGAGCAGCAGGTTCTGGTGCTGCGAGTGTACGTCCATGAGCCTGTCGCCCAGCTCTTTGAGCATGGTCAGGGCCACGGGAGTGTCGTTGATGAAGGCACGGCTCTTGCCCTGTGCCGTCAGCTCGCGGCGTATGATGGTGTCCGTGGGGTCGAAGTCTATGTCGTTCTGCCGGAAAAAGTCCTCCATCTCGTAATGGGAGAGGTCGAAGTGCGCCTCTATGATGCAGCGGTCGGCCCCGGCCTTCACCGTCTTGGAGTCGGCCCTTTGCCCCAGCAGCAGCCCTATGGCTCCAAGGATGATGCTCTTACCCGCACCCGTCTCGCCCGTGATGACGGAGAATCCGCTGTGGAACTCCATGTCGAGCACGTCGATGAGCGCGTAGTTCTTTATATATAATTGTTGTAGCATAACTCTCGCTGTTTATTCTTTTGCCCGTCCCATGAGCGTGGCGCTGGTGCTGCCGGTGATGGTCACGCGGACGGTCTCGCCGATGTGATGGTTTTCCTTGTCGAAGACCACCATCTTGTTTTGCTCCGTACGGCCGCAGAGCTGTTCTCGGCTGCGCTTGCTGAAGCCTTCTACGAGCACGTCGAACTGCCGGCCCTCGTCTTTCTTGTTCTGCCGGGCGGAGATTTCCGTCTGCAGGGCTATCAGTTCGTTCAGACGGCGCAGCTTTATGTCCTCGGGAACGTCGTCGGGCAGATGGCGTGAGGCATAGGTGCCGGGGCGCTCGCTGTATTTGAACATGAAGGCGGAGTCGTAGCCCACTTCGCGCATGAGACTGAGCGACAGCTGGTGGTCCTCCTCGGTCTCCGAGCAGTAGCCCACGAAGATGTCGGTGGAGAGTCCACAGTCAGGGATGATGCTGCGTATGGCGGCCACGCGGTCGAGGTACCATTCGCGGGTATACTTGCGGTTCATCAGCTGCAGGATGCGGTTGCTTCCGCTCTGCACGGGCAGGTGGATATGGCGGCACACGTTGGGCATCTCGGCGATGACGTGCAGCGTCTCGTCGCTCATGTCCTTGGGGTGACTGGTGGTGAAGCGGATGCGCATCTCAGGAGCCTCAAGGGCTACGAGGCGGAGAAGGTCGGGGAAATGTGTCTCTTGTGCCTGATAGCTGTTGACGTTCTGCCCCAGCAGGGTGACCTCCTTGAAGCCGCGGTCGCGCAGGTCGCGCACCTCCCGGAGGATGCTCTCCACGTCTCGGCTGCGCTCCCGTCCACGGGTATAAGGTACGATGCAGTAGTGGCAGAAGTTGTTGCAGCCACGCATGATGCTAACGTATCCTCCGATCTTGTGGCCCAGGGCCATGCGCTGCGGCACCACGTCGCGGTAAGTCTCCGTCGCCGACAGTTCGGTGTCGATGGCCTTGTGGCCCAATTCGGCCTGCGCCACGAGGTCGGGCAGGTGCAGGTAGCTGTCGGGGCCTGCCACGAGGTCGGCTCCGTATTTGTCCAGCAGGTCGTCCTTCACTCGCTCGGCCATACAGCCTAAAACCCCGATGATGAGGGTGTTAGGTGTTGGCTGTAGGCTGTTAGGGGAGAGGGTTCCTTTGCTGTCGTTTTTTAATCTTTTAATTTTTAAATTCTGCAACGCCTCCAGGCGGTGGAAGATTTTCTGCTCGGCATTATCGCGCACAGAGCAGGTGTTGAGAAACACGGCGTCGGCCTCGTCGAGGCTGTCGGTCGTCTCATATCCGGCCATCTGCATCACCGAGGCCACCACCTCCGAGTCGGCCACGTTCATCTGGCAGCCGTAGGTCTCTATGTACAATTTTTTCATCGTGGCGGCAAAGGTACGAACATTTTTCGAGAATTCAAAATGTTTCGCAAAGAAAATACGGGGTAGAAAGGAAGCAACCCGCTTGCTTCGGGGGTGAAGCGTTGCGGGTTGCAGGGAAAAGAGGGGGAAGATGTTTCAGAGAAATCTTCTTCTTCCGACATCCATCGCCGATTACTTACGCAGGCCGAGGGCCTTGATGATGGCGCGGTAGCGGTTGATGTCGTTGACGTAGAGATACTTCAGGAGCTTGCGGCGGCGTCCTACCATCATGGTCAGCGAACGAGCAGTGACGTTGTCCTTGTGGTTCTTCTTCAGGTGCTCGGTGAGGTGCTTGATGCGGTAGGTGAAGAGAGCGATCTGGCTCTCTGCGCTGCCAGTGTCTGTGGCCGACTGGCCGTACTGTGTGAAGATCTCAGTCTTTTTTGCTTTGTCGAGATACATTGTTTGAAATAGTGATTAATTGTTTTGTGCCTATACATTCAGACGGACGTCGCGCCGCCTTAATCATAGCGGTTACGTCGCCTGATGCACCGGATTTTCCGGAAAGCGGCTGCAAAGGTACTGCTTTTCCCGTGAGTGGAGAAATAAGCGGGGAGAAAACCATTCTGCTTTAGATATTTTTAACGAATAAGGAGGCTAAAAGGCGGCCGCATCCTTTCGGAGACAGCCGCCTTTTCAATTCTATGGGTGGATTTTAGAAGTCTTCCTCCTCTTCGTCGTCCCAGACGGAGCGGCGCGAGAGGTTACCGCTGGTTGCATCGGTTGTGTTCGTCTCTTCATTGGGGTTGAAGCCCTTAGGATTTTCGCCATCGCCGAGTAAACCATTGGAAATGGCCAGAAGATGAATGCCGGTGGTGAGCACGACGTTTTCCGTTGTCGGTTTCTGATATATTGCTTTCATAATCATTATTCTTTATTGTTTTTGATACTAATCTATTCGCATTTACTTCACCACGACCTTCTTGCCGTTGATGATGTAGAGACCCTTCTGAGCCTTCATGACACGCTGTCCCTGCAGGTTGAAGATCTCGCCGTTAAGGTTCTTCTCAGCTGCAATACCCTCGATGGCGGTAGCCTCGCCGTCAAGAGCGATGAAGCTGCGAGCACCGGAGATAGCATCGATGTAGGCGGTATTGGCACCCACAGTGAAGCTTTCAGCTGAGGTCTTGTAGAAGCCCACGCCTATTTCGGGGTCGTTCATCAGTACGAAGATACCCTTCTTGTTGATTGTGGTCTCACTGAGAACACCGATGAGAGCGTTGCCAGTAGCGTCGGTTGCACCTTCTCCAGTGATAGTCTCCATCTTCACCTTGTATGTACCTTCAGGGGCTTTCAGCAGCAGACCGGTATTAGCAGGAGCGTTGGTCACCTCATAGAATTTCACCTCGTTGCCTTCTACCTTAGCGATGTAAGCTTGCACGCCAGTGCCATCGAAATTGAGTGCGTAGGGTGAGCAGTAAGTGGCATAACCGGCACCGCTAATGTTCTTGTAGATGGACATAGCTTCTGTGATACTGTTGTCGGCAGGATTGAAGCTGATGGCAATGTCGTAGGTGCCAGCCATCGAGATTCCTATTACTCTATTATCTCCATCAGGATACCAACTGGTTTTTCCGCCAAGATCCTTCATCACCTTGTACTCCTGATTGGCAGAAAGTACCTTGCCTTCCAGGTTCAGCGTGTAAGTGCCATCATTGTTCTTAGTCATCATCTGAGCATCGGATGCTTCCCAATTGCCGAAGAGGTTCTCACTCATCACAAAGTAATTAAGGTCGCAAACATAGGCATAGCCATCTTCCCAATCGAGGTCGCCGGTCTGCTCCTTGTCGGGGTCATCCTTACCGTTGTTGAAGATAATCTTCTCAGGAGCTACGGTACCCTTAACAGACTCGAAGTTTACGGTATAGACACCGTCGGTAGCCTCCAGCTTTGTGCCAGGCCATTCGCCGAGGAAGTTCTTCTGACCCTCCGTCCAGACAAAAGCATAGACCTCTTCCCAATCGAGATTGTTGGTGGTGAAAGTAGCGGTGTGTGTCTCTGTTACGGGAACGGCCTCCACGTCGAGTGAGTTCGTCAGCACGTCGGCCTTGATGGTCAGATTGTAGTAGCCACCGACCTCCTCAGGAGTCCAAGTCTTGTTGCCAGAAGCGGGAAGCTGATAGCTATTATCCCACGTCTTATTGGCACGCAGTTTATATTCATAAGCCGACTGCGTGGCATGGAATTCATCCGTGAAGGTATAGCTGTACATTCCCATGAGGCCTTCGGTCATCTCCTTGTCCTCAACTTCCCAACCACCGACCAGCGGGCCAATGATGCCGTAAGTGTCGGGGTCGCTCTCCCTGTAGAGGTACATGCCGGTGACGGTCACGTTGCCATAGTTGGCACCCTTGATAGCGTTCAGGTTTACAATACCCTTGTCTGTCAGCATCTGCTTCAGGTCAACGATATAGGTGTTGCCTTCGTTAGAGAAATACTTTGAATGCCATGAATTGGCATCGCCCTTAGTGTTGTCAATGAGGTGAGACTGGGTCTCATCGGCGTTCCACTGACCCTCATCCACGTCGCGATTGAACAAGAAGCGCGGAGTGCCGGCAGAGACAGTGACAATGAGTTTGTCGTACTGACGGAGGTTAGCATAGTTTAGCTTGTCAACGCTGGAATCGCCGAAAGGCTGACCAGTAGATGTTCCCACTACGGCTTGGTGCCAGTCAAGTGAAGTTCTGCTGGTGGGATTCCGTACTGCATCCCACTGGAAGAAGTCCTCGGCCACGAGCTCACGGTAGCCCTCAGCAATCTGCAGTCCGCTGACGGCAGCGTCCAGTGCCTCTTCGGCAGCTGTCAGGCTCTCTGCGGTGGAATTGGTAGCAAGGATAGCGGCCTCGGCAGCAGCGATGGCATCCTGAAGAGCCTCATAACTGGCTGCGCTATAGAATGTGTTTGAATAGCGGCTTGCTTCGGCAATCTTCTCACGCAAGGCTTTCCTCTGGGCGAGGAAGGGTTTCTCGACCAAGGTGATGTGGTTCACTTGTGCTTTTGCTCCAGGAGTACTGGCCTTCACGCCATTGATATGAATATAGGTGGCACCCTCCTGTGCAGTATAGACATCAGCCATGTTGAGCGTACCCACGCCATCTTTGATGGTCACATAGAACTGGTAAGTACCGCTTGCATACTCGGCACGGTTGATGAACAGACGCACAGTGCCGTCAGGACCGTAGAGCTTCACTGCGCTATAGTCTGTGGCATCGATGTAAGAGAGATTGCCATTATTAGGGCCGGCATCGGTGCCATAGATGGGGGCATCAGTTTCAATACCGAGATTGTTGGCGCAACCCTGTCCTTGATTAACCCAAGGTAAAGTGTTGATTTCCACCTCGCCGTCGGGGAGAATGAACGGATCAGGCTCCGGGAATGTAATGGCAGAGCCACTGACGGTAATTTTACTCAGGTTGAGAGTGGTGTTCCAAGACTGGGCCTTGACTCCGTTGAGGTGGATATATTGCGCCAGAGGCTGCTTAGTGAGGACGGTGTTGCAGTCAAAGGTGGCAACGCCATTAACATCTAATGTAACACTGAAGGTGTATTTATCGGTTACGTCGCCGGTCTCTTCACGGTTGATGAACAGGCGTGCTGTCTGACCGGCCGTACCATAGAGTTTAATGGTGCCGTAAGCCGACACATCAACATATGAGATGTTTGTACCACCAGCATCAGTACCGTAAACGGTGCCGCCGTTTACATTGTTGAAATCTTGTGTGCAACCCTGCGCTTTTTGAACCCAAGGAAGAGTGGTGATGTCAGTTTCACCCTGCGCTTTTACCCCTCCCACTCCTGCTGTGAGCAGTACCAGGGTAAGCATTAGTTTCATAATTTTTTGCATGATAGTTTTGTTTTAGTTAATAATATGAATATGTAGGTTTTTTAGTATTCTTTCCGTCGGTTTTCCCCGTAGGCTTGACGGGAAAAGGGCATTACAGGGTGCAAAGATACTTACTTTTTGAATATCGACCAAGAAATTTTTAATATTTTTGATGGTTGGGGCTTAAAAATGCGGCGTGGGAGGCTGATTGTAGGGAATTATGCTTCACTACTTGCGAAACTTGAATTCATCATTGTATCTAAGGAGTTCAGGAGTTCGGGCGTTTTGGAGGGTTGGAGAAAGAACGGCTTCTTCTCATCGAAAGAACGGCTTTTTCAAATCGAAAGAACGGCTTTTTCGGGTTGAAAGAACGGCTCTTTCTCTGAGAGGTGTCGGCTCAAGGTCTGAGGGGTGACAACGAAAAACGCCCGCAGTTGCTGTCTCTGCGGGCGTTGCTTGGCCGGTTTTGGCCGCTGTGCTGTTATCCTATTTCAATCTGTCGGCTGACTTTCACCTTCTGTTCCTCGTGCTTGGGCAGCTCTACGGTGAGTACGCCGTGCTCTACGCGGGCCTTGATCTGGTCCTTTTCTACGTCGTCGGGCAGGATGAGGGTCTGCTCGTACTTCGAGTATGAGAACTCGCGGCGCAGGTAGCGGGCGTTCTTGTCCTCGTCTTTCTTTTCTTCCTTCTGCTCCATCTTGACGATGAGGTTGCCCTCGTCGTTGATGTGCACGTTGAAGTCTTCCTTCTTCATTCCGGGAGCTGCGAGCTCCACGATGTAGGCCTTGTCGGTCTCTTTTACGTTGATGGCCGGGGCGGTCTGATTGGCCTTGGGCATGAAATCGGTGTCGAACAGGTCGTTGAATACGCTGGGCAGCCAGGCTGCGTTTCGTCTCATCATTGGTGTCATAGTTTTGTCCTCCTAATTGTTTTTTTATTTGTTGTTGTTGATTGTTTTCTGAGCGTTGCTCACCTTCTGTTAAGCAATAAAGATGCCAGCGCTCATAGGAAGGACAAAATGACAGAACGGGCAGACAGATTGTCAGAGGCCGAAGGGGTTGATGGGCGAGTAGGCGCGCTTCATCATCTTCTCCACGCTCTCGGCCTGGTATTCTCCGTTGGCTCCGTCGAGCTCTCCGGGGTTCAGTTCGAGGAGTTTGCGCATGTCGTCTTCAGCTCCCTGCTTGTCGCCCATGTCCATCTTCAGCCGTCCGCGCTCGCGTAGTGCGTCGAGCTGGAAGGGGTTGAGCTCTTCCACCTTATTATATATAGAGAGGGCTTCGTCGGTCTTTCCCTCGGCGGTGGCGAGTCGTGCTGCCATGAGGAGCACGTCCTCGTGGTCGTCGGTATGGTCGAGCAGCCAGTCGGTGTCCTCGCGTGCTCCCTTGAGCTCGCCCATGCTGAGGAGCGTCTGTGCACGTAGCAGTCGTGCCTCGCCCCGCTGCTCGTCGAGGGCTATGGCCTGCGTGAGGTGTGCTATGGCCTTGACGGCATCGCGCTGACCGAGGAGTGCCTGTGCCATGAGATAGTGGGCGGTGGTGTTGTCGGTGTTGACGTCGAGTGCCTGCTGGCAGTAGGAGGC
Source organism: Prevotella sp. (assembly GCA_017645905.1). Taxonomy (GTDB): domain Bacteria; phylum Bacteroidota; class Bacteroidia; order Bacteroidales; family Bacteroidaceae; genus Prevotella. The sequence goes on from JAGCNO010000065.1 coordinate 32,762, forward strand.
CATCTGCGTGTAGTCCTCAAGCATGAAGGCCACGTGGGCGGCCTGAATCATGATGGCGACGTTGCCAGGCTGCAGGGTGAGCATGGTCTTCAGCTCGTCGAGGGCCTCAGGCAGCTGACCGTCGGCGATGAGGGCCCGCTGCAGGTAGTCGTGGGTCTCGGCGTCGTCCTGAATCTTCAGGGCCTCGCGGAAGCAGCGTATGGCGTAGTCCGTGCGGTGTATGCGCAAGGCCTTCACACCGTCGTATTTCAACAGGTCGAAGTTCTTGGCTTCGGCGTTCTTCTTCTCTTCTTCGGGAGAGTCGGGCTCTCCGCCAAAAAATGTTTTCCAGAATCCCATGGCGATTTTCGATTTACTATTTTACTGTTTACTGTTTTGCTGTATTTGCGTTTGGGGCCAGTTCACGAGGAAGAGGCGCTGGGTGGCTCGGGTGAAGGCGGTATATAGCCATCGGAGGTAGTCCTCGCCGGCCATGTCGTCGGTCATGTAGCCCTGGTCTATGTAGACGTGTGCCCATTGGCCGCCTTGCGCCTTGTGGCAGGTGACGGCATAGCCGAACTTTACCTGCAGGGCGTTGAAGTAGGGGTCTTGGCGCACCTGCTTCATGCGGTCGGCCTTGAGGGGAATGTCGGCGTAGTCGGCCATGACGCGGTCGTAGAGCTGTTGCTGCTGCTCGCGGGTGAGGGCAGGGGCGTCGGTGGTGAGGGTGTCGAGGATGACGGTGGCCGTCATCTCGCTGTCGTCGTAGTCAGGGAAGAGCAGGGTGACGTCGGCGAAACGGAAACCGTGCATGTCGCGCTGGTTGCGTACGCGCTGGACTACACAGCGGTCGCCGTTGGCTATATAACTAAGGGAGGGGCACTTTTCACTCCAATAATAGTTATTCTTCACAATCATCAGCTGGTCGCCTCGGCAGAGCTCGTCCTCGCGGTCGAGGATGGTGCGGCGTATGCCTTGGTTGTAGATGTTGGCACGCTTGTTCGAACGGGTGATGACAATGGTGTCGTCCAGTCCGGCGTGGCTGTAGCTGGAAGCCAGCTGTTCGATGAGCTCGTCGCCAGCGACGAGGGTGACGTCGGGGAAGGGGTCGGTCTGAATCTTGGGGAGAACGGTCTCGCCATCGTTAAGCGAACGGCGGAGGCGCGTGGCGTTATAGAGGATGCCGGAGGTCTGGGCCTGGCGGAGCACTTCGTTGAGGTTGGCCTCATGGACGGTCAGACCGTAGGCTGAGAGGACATCGGCGGAGAGGGCAGGGGAGAGGGGCTCGCCTACAGGCGGCAACTGAGCAGCATCGCCGATGAGCATCAGGCGACAGCGAGTACCGGAGTAGACATACTGCACCAGGTCGTCGAGCAGATTTCCCGTCCCAAAGGATAGGCTGCCATCATTCCCATTGCTCCCATTAGTCCCAATCATCGAAGCCTCATCGACGATGAAGAGCGTGTCGGTGTGCAGGTTGTCATTGAGGTTAAAGGCCGAGAGGTCGGCTGCCGAGCGTTGGCGGTAGATACGGCGGTGAATGGTGTAGGCAGGATGCCCGGCGGTCAGGGCCAGCACCTTGGCGGCACGGCCTGTGGGGGCGAGGAGCACCATCTTCTGCTTCAGCTCTGTCAGCTTTTGGACGATGGCTGCGGCGAGCGTCGTCTTTCCAGTACCGGCAGAACCACGGAGGATGAACACGGGCGGCTGGGAGGAAGGACTGACATCTGTCATGAAACGACAAAACGCTCCCACCGCCCGCTGTTGGTCGGCGGTGGGAGCGTGATGGAGGCACGTCAGGATGAGTCGATGCAGCTCGTCGGCAATCATTCTGCGCGGAAGCTGTCGAGGTCCTCGGGCTTGAAATTGGCGATGTAGGCGGCCTTGCCCAGGATGTCCTCCTCGGCCATGCGGACGTAGACGTTGGCACTCTTCTCGAAGAGCTCAGGGGCCTCAGCGGCGTCACGGATAATGAGGAGGCTCATCACCAGTTCGCAAGTCATGTCGTAGAGACGGCGGGCCAGGAAGTCGAAGGCATCCTGGTTATCCAGGGCCTTGGCGGCGGCGATGGCCTTCTCGTAGACGGGGATGAGCGCCTCGACGCGGGCCTTGAGGGCTGCAGTTTCCTTTGCTGCAACAGTGTTGCAGCATAGAGAACTGGCCATGTCCTTGATGTTCTGGAGCATGGTGCCGTTGCCGATGTAGCGGATGGCGGCTACGACCTGCAGCTGAGTTGTTCCCTCGTAGATGGAGAAGATGCGGGCGTCGCGGTAGAGGCGCTGGCACTTGTACTCCATGATGAAGCCCGAACCGCCGTGGATGCTGATGGCATCATAGGCGTTCTGGTTAGCGTACTCCGAGTTCATGCCCTTGGCCAGCGGCGTGAAGGCGTCGGCTAAGCGCTGGTACTTCTTCATCTCCTGCTTCTCCTCGGGGGTGAGCTTGCGGTCACGCTCGATGTCCTCCAGACACTTGTAGATGTCGACGTAGCAGGCTGTCTGATAGAGCAGAGAGCGGCCGGCATCGAGCTTGGCCTTCATGCGAGAGAGCATGTCGTAGACAGGGGGGAAGTTGATGATCTTCTCGCCGAACTGCTGACGCTCACGGGCATAGGCAATGGCCTCGTTGTAAGCCTCCTGAGAGAGACCGACGCTCTGGGCAGCGATGCCGAGGCGGGCACCGTTCATCAGGGCCATGACATACTTGATGAGGCCGAGGCGGGTGCTGCCGCACAGCTCTGCCTTCGCGTTTTTATAAGTCAGCTCACAGGTGGGCGAGCCGTGGATGCCGAGCTTATGCTCAATGTGGCGGACGTTCACGCCGCCCTGACGCTTGTCGTAAATGAACATCGACAGGCCGCGGCCGTCCTTCGTGCCTTCTTCTGAGCGGGCCAGCACAAGGTGGATGTCAGAGTCGCCGTTGGTGATGAAACGCTTCACGCCGTTCAGGCGCCAGCAGTTCTCCTTTTCGTCGAAGGTGGCCTTCAGCATGACGCGCTGCAGGTCGGAGCCGGCATCAGGCTCGGTGAGGTCCATTGACATGCCCTCTCCGGCACAGACACGAGGGATGTACTTCTGACGCTGCTCCTCAGAGCCGAACTCATAGAGGGTGTCGATACAGCTCTGCAATGACCAGATATTCTGGAAACCGGCATCGGCGGCACTCACCACCTCGCTCAGCATAGAGAACACGGCGTTGGGAAGATTCAGACCACCGTAACGGCGGGGCATGGAGACACCCCAGAGGCCTGCCTTGCGGGTGGCATCGAGATTCTCGAAGGTCTTGCTGGCGTAGATCATGCGGCCGTTCTCAAGGTGCGGGCCTTCGAGGTCTACGTCCTCAGAGTTCGGGGCGATGATGTTGGCAGCCACGTCGCCGGTGATGTCGAGAATCTGCTTGTAGTTCTCGATGGCATCGCCAAGGTCAACGGGGGCGTAGTCGTATTCCTTTGCATCAGCAAAACCTTTCTCTTTCAGCTCAACGATGCGAGCCATTAAAGGATGATTGAGGTAGAACCCAATCTCAGGATGATCGCTATAATAGTTTGCCATAATTCAATAATTATAAATCATGATAATGATAAAAAATAAAGCACAAAGAGAAGCAAGAGTGGTAATCGTCCATTTGAGTATCCTATTCTTGATTTTAATGTATGCAGCCATTGCTATGATGATGCAAATCATGGCCAAGGTCAGTACCCCATCCCACGGATAGTGATGGACACGACCACGTACAAGCAAGAATAGCGAGGACCACATTTACTTGCTATTTTGTTTGTAATACTTTATGAGCTTCGGGACAACTTCCTCAACCGTTCCAACAATCACGTAGTCGGCGATGCGGTTGATGGGGGCGTCAGGGTCGCTGTTGATGCTGATGATGATGCCAGAGTCCTGCATACCGGCGATATGCTGGATCTGACCAGAGATACCGCAGGCGATATATACCTTGGGATGAACGGTGACACCCGTCTGGCCAATCTGGCGGTCGTGGTCGAGCCAGCCTGCATCGACGGCGGCACGGCTGCCACCAACTTCACCGTGGAGCACCTTGGCCAGCTGGAACAGCATGTCGAAGTTCTCCTTGCAGCCCATGCCGTAGCCGCCGGCGACGACGATGGGAGCACCCTTGAGGTTGTGCTTGGCGGCCTCCACGTGGTGGTCGAGCACCTTGACGACAAAAGCCTCGGGGCTGACGTACTTGCTGACCTCAGGATAAACCACCAGCCCCTGTGCAACGGGGTTCTCCCCGTTGGGCTCGTAGAGTGCCTTCTGCATGACGCCGCTACGCACGGTAGCCATCTGCGGACGGTGGTCGGGGTTGACGATGGTTGCCACGATATTACCACCAAAGGCGGGACGGATCTGATAGAGCAGGTTGTCGTAGTGTTTGCCGCTCTTGGCATCGTCATACGGGCCAATCTCCAGTTCGGTACAGTCGGCAGTAAGGCCGCTGGTGAGCGATGACGACACACGGGGACCGAGGTCACGACCGATGACGGTAGCACCCATCAGACAAATCTGCGGCTGCTCCTCCTTGAAAAGGTTCACGAGGATGTCGGTATGGGGAGCTGAGGTGTAGGGGAACAGGTCGGGGGCGTCGAACACGAAGAGCTTGTTCACGCCGTATGGTAGGATTTGCTCCTCTACCTTGTCCTTGATACCGGTGCCGGCAACGACGGCGTGCAGCTCCACGCCAAGCGTGTTGGCCAGTTTGCGGCCCTTGGTTAGTAGCTCCTGAGATACTTCCTGTACTTGAGTACCTTCTATCTCGCAATATACAAATACGTTGTTCATATCTCTTAGCCAATAATCTTTTCGTCCAACAATTCTTTAATCATTCCCTCGATATCAGCATCAGAAGCCGTCAGAGTCTTCGACTCCTTTGCCTGGAACACGATGTTCTTGATGGCCTTCACCTTCGTAGGCGAGCCGGCGAGACCGCATTGGTTCACGTCGCCATCGACATCGGCCACGCTCCACTGGTTCAGCGTCAGGTAGGGGCGCTCCTCGTAGAGGTAGGAGTAGTCGTTCTCCCCTCCCTCGGAGGGGTTGGGGGAGGTCCTCTCCATCGGACAGGTGGCACGCTTGTATTTCATCACGAGCTTGGCATTCTGGGGACGGCAGGGAGCGGCACTTCCATTCACCGTGATGACAACGGGCAGGGGAGCCTCAACAGTCTCCACACCGCCGTCGATAACGCGCTTGATGACAGCCTTGCCATCCTTAACTGAGAGTACCTCCTCGGCGTAGGTCACCTGGTTGAGGCCAAGCTTCTGAGCTACCTGCGGGCCTACCTGAGCGGTATCGCCGTCGATGGCCTGACGGCCGCCGATTACGATGTCCACATCGCCAATCTTCTTGATGGCGGTGGCGAGGGCGTAACTGGTGGCCAGCGTGTCGGCACCGGCAAAGAGGCGGTCGGTCAAGAGCCAGCCTGTATCGGCGCCGCGATAAAGTCCTTGGCGGATAATCTCTCCTGCACGGGGAGGCCCCATTGTGAGGATTCCTACTGTAGAGCCTGGGTTCTGCTCCTTCAGTCGGAGAGCCTGTTCCAGGGCGTTCAAGTCTTCGGGGTTGAAGATGGCGGGCAAGGCGGCACGGTTCACGGTGCCTTCGGCGGTCATGGCGTCCTTGCCCACGTTACGGGTGTCTGGCACTTGCTTGGCCAGAACAACAATCTTTAAAGCCATAAATATATAATAATGTGTAAAAATTGCAATTTGCGGGTGCAAAGGTACTGCTTTTCTTCCGATTTGCACGTGTTTTTAACTTTATTTATTGACTGGCACCAATTTCCATGACCAAAATGTTAGGCCATGACAGAAAAAAGCACTAACTTTGCAGCGAACTATATAAAACCAGCAAATTATGAGTAAGACAATTATCTCAGCACTCCTGTTTCTTTTGTCGCAGGGACTGCATTCCGCCCAGAAGGAGGACACGTTTGAGACTCCGGGCGGGAAGAAAGTAGTGATTCACCACATCAAGCACGCCAGCGTGTACATCGAGTACGACGGGAAGCACATTTACATCGACCCCGTGGGCGAAATGGAGCCGAAGACCGACTTCTCGCTCTATCCTAAGGCCACCATTCTCATGGTCACCCACGAGCACTTCGACCACTTCGACGAAGCGTCACTGAACAAGCTGACGGGCGAGAAGACCGCCTTCTACAGCAACCATTCGGTTCACGACAAGTATAAGCGTGGCACCGCCCTGGCCAACGGCGACAGCATCGTGTTCTCGAAGGACATCAAGTTCTGGGCCGTCCCGGCCTACAACATCACCGAGGGTCGCGAGAAGTTCCACCCCAAGGGCCGTGATAACGGCTACATCCTGGAGCTCGACGGGCTGCGCATCTACCTTGCCGGCGACACCGAGGACATCCCCGAGATGGCCAGTGTGAAGAACATCGACATCGCTTTCCTGCCCTGCAACCAGCCTTACACAATGACCGTCGACCAGCTGGTAAGCGCTGCCAAGACCATTAAGCCGCGTGTGCTCTTCCCCTACCACTACAGCAACACTCCCGTCTCGGAGTGCGTCCAGAAGCTCAAGGATAGCGGCATCGACGTGAGAATCAGGGACTATAAATAGTTATTCTCCCGGAAGGCTTTTTGCAAGACCATACAATTAAAAACTGATAGCTATATGAAACTGAAATTATTGACAGCCTTGCTGCTTGCACCTCTATGTGCCAGCGCGGCTACCGTGACTTCACCCAACGGCAATGTCGAATTGAAATTCTACTTGGACAACACCGGACGTCCCATCTACGAGATGAACTACAAGGGCCGTCCCGTTGTACTGCCCTCGCACCTCGGCCTCGAGCTGGCCAAGGACAAACATGCCTCCATGGGACAGAACGAGCGTAACCTCTTGGACGGCTTCAAGCTGAAGGACGAGCAGCAGTCCACCTTCGACGAGACCTGGACGCCTGTCTGGGGCGAGACCGCCACCATCCGCAACCACTATGTCGACTATGCTGCAACACTGTTGCAGCAATGGAAGTCTCCCCGCGTCACCGCACGGGAAGGCGAGCGCGGCATGATTGAGGAGCAGCACCAGCGCGAAATCATCATTCGCTTCCGCGTCTACGACGACGGCATCGGCTTCCGCTATGAGTTCCCCCAGCAGAAAGACCTGAACTACTTCCTCATCCAGGAAGAGAAGTCGGAGTTTGCCATGACTGGCGACCACCCTGCCTGGTGGCTGCCCGGCGACTACGACACCCAGGAGCAGGTGACGC